>NZ_CP025546.1:1529617-1835541 GCF_003614435.1 Mycobacterium paragordonae | reverse complement strand
TGTCGCGCCATTTCATTCGAGAAACGGACCAACACCTTGAGTGACTTAAGCGTGGACGGAAGCAGCGTCACTTCGTCAAAGCTCACGTCTCCGTCGCTGATCTGTACGCCCTCGCCTACGAATCCCGCCGACACACCTGACGCCAGGCGCGGAATGCGGAGCTGGTCGTTGGTGTCGAAAATCTGCGGGCCAGCGGCCAGAAACGTTGATTCTTGCGCAAGCGGCTGAACCAAAAGGTCCGCAACCTGCGACTGTAGAAGCGTGCCATTATTGGCAGTAACTTCAATTGCCATTATTTACCCCTATTAAATTGTTATTCAGTTGTGTTTGTAAATTAAGTATTGACGGTGCCCTTGATGGCGCCAAGCAGGCTAAACGGTGCCTGCCCGCCGCCGCGCGGACCCTGGCCGGCATCTCCGGCTACCTTGCGCTTACGGAAATAAGGCCGGTCGCTTAGCAGCGCGTCGAGTGCTGACTTGAGCATTTCTGGGTCGTCCAGATGCTCAGCGTCATAAGGCAAATCGGCGGGATTCTCAAGCCTGTTGGTTGCCCGCACAAGCTCGCTGTGAAGCCGTCGAGCGAGCGCGTCGGCGCGTTCCTCGGCTTGCCTGGCCCGCTCGCGGTGCTTGGCTGATTCCTTGCGCAGTTCCTCCACGTATGTGCGCGGAAAGGTGTTGCCTGCGGAGTCATCCGCATTGCCGTCTGATTGCGCTTCTGGCGCATTTTCAACCGCATCAGCGGTATCTGTGTTCGCCGCGCCGATTTCGTCGGCCTCGGCGTTGATTTGGGTGTCGTCTGCGGCATCTGGCCGCGTGTCCTCACTCATTGAATGTTTCCCTCGGTTTTGTCTTTGGTGAGCAGCATTTGCGCATAGTTGCGGTAAGCAGCGGAAACCTCAGGATTCGCGCCCGCTTGCGCGTCCAGCTCCGTATCTTGGCGCTCTTGCTCAATGTCGCTTTCGGAATAGCCGAGCTTCCGTAGGGCGCCCGACTTCGACAGGATGCCCGCCTGGACAAGCTTTGTTACCGCGTCGGCGTCGGCGGCTGCTGAGCGTGACGACGGATCGCACCACTGCACCTTCACGTCAACCGAGTCCGCGTCACTGCCGTCACGAATGGCGGCCATGAGTCGCGCCACGCGCTCCCAGGACCGGCCGAAAACTGCTTGCCGCGCCTCGGCGCGGGCGGTTAGCGACGCTTCGCTGGCCCGTAGCGCGTCGGCGCTTGATGGGTTCTCGGTGGTGATCCCCACAAAGTGCGCCGGAAGCGCCGACACCGCCATGATTTGACCCAGCCAGATATTCACGGCGTTCTGGTAACCCGCCAGGTTCGCCCCTTCGAGCTGGCCGAACTTTGACTCCGGCCTCTCGGAGAACATGGTCCGCCAATCCTCGGGAATCGGATTAACAACCTTCATTACGGGTTCGCCGTCCTCAACCACCGGGTTACCGTCGTCGTCAAGCACCGGCTCCTCCATGAGGTCAATGCCCGTCGCCCACCGACGCGGACGCGCCGTGTACTCCTGCGCCACCGCCAAATCAGCAAGAGTCTTATTCAGCCCATCCACCAGCGGAATAAGGTCGTCAATCTCCGAATGCCCGCACCCAAGAATCCGATCCGCGTTACAAAAGCTCACGACAGGAACTGTTTCTAGCGGGTTGTCCAGCGTGTCAACCAACGAGAAGGCCGGAGCTGCGGCACCCGTCGTATTAGCGCGCCAATGTTCAATCCGGTCGGGCAGATATACCCGCGCCTCGGTCGTCGTCTTGGTTGTCCAACGCTTCACCGCCGATGTGATTTCGCGCGTAGCCGGGTCTTTGATCACCGCGACTTGGCGCGGGGACTCCACCGTGACCAGCGGCGAACCATCTGGCCGTGACCAACAGATCACGTAAGCGTCGCCGAACAGCAGCGCCTCCCGGTGCAGAATCGTCGCCGTCTGGTCAAGGTCGTTCGCCAACCAATCGGCCCAAACGTCAGCGCCCTTAAAGCCGGTAATCCGCAGCCGCTCGGCAAGGGAAGTGACCGCAAGTCGCGGGATGTTCGACACGATCCGGCTTAGCTTCGGCAAAGCTAGCTTGGCGCCGGGGCTTAAATACGCCAACGGTTGCTTACCGCTGGCGTAAGCGTCTAACTGCGTATAGCGATGCTGGGGCGCGTCGAGCGAGCGACATAGCTCCACTAGTAGGTCAGAACTCATATTCAGTTGTTTGTCTTTCTACGCGCCGCCGTAGCGATAGCGTTTCTTTTGGGAAGCGAGCCACGTCGCCCGGCTATGCGCCATCATCAGCGCAGTACATAAGTCGATTTTCGGGGCGTGCCTGCTTCGGCCGGCCTTAGCAATCCTTAAGCCTTTATCGGTTTCTAGCACGGTGGCGGCAAGTACGTGGCGCCGTAGATCATCTTCACCCGAATGCGTCAACTGCCCGTTGATAAGCGCATTGCGCAGGTCATTAGTTGCTGCCGTTTGCCTGGCCGGGGACTGGCGAAATTCCACCATTGGTAGACCCTCGGCCGCGAGTATTTGCGCGGATCGCGTGAACAAGTACGGGTCGTATGCGACTTCGCGCACTTTCCACCGCTTGCACGCCTGCCGAATCGCGTCCTCGACAGCGAGCACGTCAACTCGCCACGATTCATCACCGGGGTTGATGAACACGGCCGCCTTGTCGAAGTGCGGCACCTTCGCCACCGTTCCCACCGTGATAGCCGTGGTGTCGTCGCGGAGGCTCGCGTCAACCGCAAGCACCACGTCCGCGCCGTCCGGTATAGCCATGCCGGTGCCGAGGTTGTCCCACGCGTCAGCAGTGATCAGCGCGTTTTCCATCGGCCCGACGAACTGACACAACCGCGCCCGCCGAAAGTGCGCCTCGGTCGACTTCGGTGGCAACAATGCCCGCAGCGCGTCCCGGTGCAGGTAGTCGTCTAAAGCCGGATTAGCCAGCTCCCAGCAGTGTTCGCAATCGGCCGGGTGGTCCTCGAATCCTGCGGCGCTGTGCTCCCGGTAAACCTGAGATGCGTCCTCGGGATGCTCAAGCGAATAAGCCCGTAACCGGGCTAGAACGCTTTCGTCGGACGGGCCTGGCGTGCCTATCCCAATCAGGGTCGAACGTGCTCGCTTGCCCTGCGCGAGAGCAATTACCTCCCACGTTTCAAGCAACACGCGGCCGATTTCGTCAACGATTGCAAGGGTGTAGTCCAGACCCTCTAGCGCGGCCGGTGACGCCGGTAGACAGGTGAAGGACGCGCCGCGCGATGGCACCACAAGCCGGTCTTTGAAGACCTGCACGCGGCTCGCCAAATCCGGGTTCAGTTCGACCATTCGAGCCGCGACGCCGAACACGATGCCCGCCTGGCGCTCGTCTACTGCGGCCACGATCACTGTCGCGCCCTCGCCGCCAGTCATCAGCTCGTACAAGCCGAGCGCAGCGACAAGCGTGCTTTTGCCCTGGCCGCGGGGTAAGCACCAACCGGCGACGCGCGGTTGTACATCGGCGTCGAGAACCGACCCGACCAGCTCGCGCTGCCACGGTCGCAACCTCAGCGGGCCACCGCTGCCCGTGCCCTTTGGCACCGTCACGTACTTCGTACAGAACGCGGCGAACCGTGCCGAACCGCTCGACCGTGGCCGAAACGGTAGAACACTCTCATTGACCGCCCGTTTTGGGCCTGCTCTCACCTAGACTCCTAATTGTGACTGAAAAAGTACCGCCGGAGGCAATTGATGCGCGCCGACGAGCACTCGCAATGATTGGTGCAATCGACAGCGGCCAGCCGGTTTGGAAATACATGGTCGACGACCTTAAGGACTACAAAACCGGAGGTAACGCTTCGAGTGTGCCGATTACATTCGAGGCGTATCGCCAGGAGGGCCTCAAGGCGCAGTCGGCAGCGCTGATCGCTTATTGGGCGATGCAGAAGGTTGAACTAGCGACAGGTCAATCCATCGCAGCGCAAATCGCTGAGTACGGCGAATGGCTGAACGATCAGGACAAGCAATGAAGCAATCGGAAATCGAAGGAATGCGGCGAGCCTTAGCCATTGTCGACGCCATAAATCGTGGCGAAAGCCGGAGAAAATTCTTGCAACTAGATCTGGCCCAGGCCGCCGAAGGAGAAGAAAAATTAGTCTTTTCGCCTGGCGCGGCTAGAGCTTACGAGCAGCTACAGTTAACCGCCGAGGGTGGTGCCCTTCTCGTTCACTACGTGATTGAAATCGCGTTAGGTATGGCGAAATCGCAAAATCTTGTGCTCACGCAAGAATTTATGATGGACACGCTGGGCAAGCTGGTTGACACCATGTCCAAGGACGCCGATCCGGGAGAGTAACTGCCCCTGCGCTGGCTGTCCGAGTCTCAGTAGGGCGGGCGCGGGGTCCCGCCCCACAAGCAGCGCCTCGGTTGGCCGAGTTAACGCAGCAAATCGCAGTTTAATCGCCGGATTGCGCGTCGCCACGGTGCCCGCTTTGATCTTGATCCCGGTTGTCATGGCTGCGAATATTACCGACGGCCTCTTGACGTTTTTTGTGGCCGCCGAACTTGTCGGCGCTGATGGATGCTTCTAACTCTAGGATGGTTGTCTCAATCTGGTCCTGCAACCCATCGTATTGTTCTGTTTGACGCCACAATCTGCGAGCGGCCAAGCCAGCACGAACGGTAAAGACGAGGACGACAACGAAGAAAACATTGGTGCCGAAGTCGATGGCAGAACCCCACTTGGCATAGACTGCTGCTTGCTTCGCTTGCTGCAACATTTCGGCTGGCGATGTCAGTACCTTGGGCTCTTGGGTAAACGTTAGCCAACCCGATCTCCCGCTAAAGAATAGTCCAACCAGAGCATCGACCGCGACGCCGAACGCCCAGAGGGTGATGACGACAAGGACACGACTGAGCAAGTAGCTATTCAGAGCTGCGCGATCTTTGTGATACCTTTGAATAGTTTTTAATTCATCTAATCGACGTGTAGCTCGGCGAGCTTTGGTTAAGGCGGCACGATCTTTCAAGGGCGAAGCATCGTAGAAATAGGTAGCAATAGTCGTGAATATGACGCCAATAAGGGCGCCGAATACGGCCATTAACACTTGATTGCGCCTCCCCCAAGCCTGAGCTGTCCGGTCGACCTCAGTCTATCCGCTTTGAGTTTAATGCCTTCTACGGGCCCTCTCCTGTTCAAGCGCCGCTAATACTTGAGTGCGCTCCTGCTGCGTTGCTTTCCCGCCGCGCGCACGATTGCACCGCCGGCACAAAACCCGAGTATTTAACGGCTCTAGAGCCAGCGCAGGTGCTTCGTTGATCGGGATTATATGGTCGCACTCAAGTCGTTCGAGGCTTCCGCATCGTTCACAAAATGGAGAAGCCTTGCGTTGTTTCTCAGACAACCTTCGCCATCTTGACGTGTAGCCGCGTTGGTGTGCAGTGCGTTTCGGGCTAGGTTGGCATCCCGCACAGCGTGACCCGCTGGCGATCAGGCACCCGCAGCCTAAGCACGGGCGCTGCACGTCAGTTCCAAGTGCGCACAGGCCGCCGCTCTACGTAATCGCTGTGGGCGATAAGCATCGCACCCACCGACAGCGCGTCATCGCTCGTCAAGGGGATCACGACGGCGCCGTGCGGGGTGTTTACCCGAAGGCCGATAAGGGTCTTGCCGTTGTCGCCGTCGCAAAGCGCGAAGTCGTAGCTTTCGGGCTTGATTACGGTGGTATTCAATTTGTTGTTTCCTGTTCTTGTTCGAGGAGGTCAACCAGTGCGTTCGCGACGGTGATCACGTCGGCGCGTGTGAACGCGATGCTCGCTGCGCGTCCCTTGCTGCTGGTGCGGCTCAGCACAATGTGTTGGCCGTGTTGATCAATGACGTAGTGGTTCTCGCCGGGTATGGCCGGGTTGATTCTCAGGGCCGCCATTACCCGATCCGGTACCGGATTAAGCGGGCCTTAGCAGGGCTTACGGTCTCCGGTTTATTTGGTTCGGTTAGTTGTTGGATAAGCTTTGCGGTTTCGGCGTCGCTTAGCCGAATGCTGACCGTGGTCGTACCATCCGTGTTCTTCTGTATGTCTATGTCAATCATGTTCCACTCTTATGGCTCTTATTTATGCCATTCGGTAGCGCTTACGCGGTCTTGCCCGTTGTTCGGCGCCGCTTAGCTTGGCGATAAGTTCTGTTACCTCTGCGTGTGACAAGATCACATGCCCCGGTCCCTGATAGAGCGTCACCCCGTTCGGGCGGTAGATGATCCGTATTGCCGCACCCTCGCCGCTGTCGATGACATCAATTGAGTTCTGCATCCTGTGCTCTCCTACTTGCCTAGAACGGTGGGCATTCGCCACAGACATGGCGGCCGTCTGACCGCTCTAGAGGATCGCCTGTAATTGCCCGTGAGCAGTCGGCGCACTCATGCAGCGCCTTTGGTTCGAACGCGCCCTGTTCCCTGATCTGTTCTTTGATCTGGTAATGATCTGATAGGGGCTTGTTTCCGCTGGTCGCGTCGCGTGTCGGTTTGCTAAATTGAGCGGTACTTTGCTCAGAATTGAGCGGTACTTTGCTCAGAATTGAGCGGTACTCCGACTCGGATTGAGCGCCACCCTGCCCAGAGTTGCGCTCAGTTTTGAGCGGCACTTCCGGCAGTGTCAGCACATACTCCGACTTAGCCCCCTTCGCGCCACGGCCGCGCGCCTTCTCTCGCACATACCCCCGCGCCTGCAACGACTTCACATGCCGCCTAGCTGTGCTTTCGCCGATATCAGCCGCCGCCGCCAGCGCCGGCATACCTGGATAGCAGTTCTCGCCACGTTCATCCGCGAAGTCGAGCAACGTGATCAAGACCCTGTACTCGTCCCCGGCGAACTTCACGCCATGCAACGCCTTCTGATATGCGAACTTAAACCCTCTACTCACTTAATTTTCTCCCATGCCTTGCGGCATTCCCTATAGCGCCGTCTAGCGCTGCTTACGCATCCACGGCGGCGCCTTCATCAACCACCGATAGAACGCCTCGCTACCCTCACCGGGACAGCTCGACCACGCCAGATTCTCGCGCCGGTTGTTGAGCTTATTGCCGTCCTTATGCACCACTAGGGAGTGCATGAACTTGCGCAGCTCAAAGTCCGATAGGTGATCCGGCGCCGAGAGCCACGCTGCGGCGACAAGTAGATGCACCGGCATAAGGACATCGTTGGGTACCCGTTCGTCCGCCACGGGGACATACAGCCCGTAACGCGGGTGGTAACGGATGCCTGGCCCGAATGACGGATTAAGTATTCCGTCAGCGGATGCAACGATTGTGGGCGATAAGCCCGGAACGGGTTTCCAATTGTCACCCGGTATATTCAGCATACCAGATTGGCTGAGCTGCGGCTTTGTATATTCGATTGTCACGACAAGCCCGTCTAAGCGTTAAGCAATCGCTTGCCTAACGGGGAAAACCTGCGCTCGGCCACAGCCTCAGTGGGCCGCTCGAATTGATCATTTATCCAGTCGATTACATCCGACTTGCGGAATCGCACGCGGCCGGCAATAACTGCCGACTTCTGTCCAAGCCCTCGGCGTTTGCCGTGGTGGTCTTTCAGTGTATTTACCGGTATGCCGGTCAGTGCGGAAACTTCCGCGTATCCAATCAGGATTGATTCGGTCATGCTGTGATTTGCATTCTGACGCTACAGGTGACGCCTCATTTTCTCGCGCCTACCGGCCCGACCCCGCCGTGTCGTGCTAATTCATTATCGCTCGTTAAGGTGACAACAAGCAGAGATCGCATTCGGAAGGTGACGCAGATCACATAAGCATCTTGGCTATCGCGTCGGCCGCAGCGGCGTGGCTACTCCGATCTAAATGTCCGTATACGCCCATTGTGGTCTGGATAGACTCGTGACCTAGATGTTCCTGAACAACTCGCGGGTGAATGCCCTGTTGGATCAGCCACGATGCACACGTGTGGCGCAGGTCGTGGATTCGGGGTGACTTCTTGAGTCCGTTCTTTTGCGCTTTCGCTAGAGATTTGTACCAAACGTTGGCGCGCCACGAATACAACCGCACTGGTCGCCCGTTTGTGCCCTCAAACAACCACTCGCCGCCGTAGTCGAGCTGGTCAAGCACTGATTTGCTCACGTTAATCGTCCGAACCGACTTTTTCGTTTTCGGCGGCCCAAGCTCGTAGCCTGATCCGGCGCGCTTCCAGGCGCGAACGATCCGGACAGTCGACTTCTCGCGGTCAACATCGGACGGCTTCAACGCCAGCGCCTCACTGGCCCGGCAGCCGGACACCACCAGGAACTCCACCAACGGCTGATAGTGCCCACTAAACGCCGCCTTGAGGATCTGGAACTCTTCGCGCGTCAGGAACACCATTTCGCGCTCCTCGGTGCGTGGCAACCGGAGGCCCTGGCACGGGTTCGCGGCTAAGTGTCCCGCGGTGACGGCACGGTTGAGCGCCCCCGATAGAAACCCGTGCTTGTTCTCAATCGTGCCGCCAGCAGCGCCAGCGTCTCGCATCGCGTTGACCCATCCGGCAACGTCCTCGCGGGACAGCTTCGCTAGGGGGATCGCGCCAAGCGCCGGGCCAATGTCGCTGGCCGCGTACCGCTTGTATTCGGTGACTGTTTTCTTCTCCACGCCCGTCAAGCTGCCGATATGTAGGTCGAGCCATTCAGCAACAGTCAGCGACGAGACCGCGCGCTGTGTGTCTGCGATCCCAGCCAGCTCTAGGGCGCGTTCGGCGCCGAACTCGGCCACTAGCGCACAGAACCGCTTTGCTTCCTTCTCGTCGGGGAAAGTCACCGAAGACTGGCGACTACCACGGCCGCCGAGGCGGTAGGTAACGCCGTAAACCGTGGTGCCGTCCTTGCGCAGGCGGCTACGAATGAAAGCCATGCCGGGCATCCTAGCGCCATCTGTGCTGACGTGGTGCTGACTGACTTTGTATCTAGCATTGTTTATGCTGGTAAAACAGTGGAGCTGCCGGGAATCGAACCCGGGTCCTACGGCATTCCCTCAAGGCTTCTCCGTGCGCAGTCCGCTATGTCTCTGCTCGGATCTCCTGGTCACACGGACTAGCCAGGATGACGATCCCAGTCGCTGTTGGTGTCCCGATGAGTCCCGCGACCGAACTCATCGGTTGATCCCTCTAGCTGATGCCGGGGTCCGGGGCGAGGGCGTTCCCGGTCCGACAGACTAGCCGTCGCTTAGGCAGCGAGAGCGTAGTCGCGCTGATGTGAATCGGCGCTTATATGGTTGCAACGACGCTTACGGTGGTCTCTTGCCTGCACCGGCACGCTTCCCTTGATTCGATGCGCGAAGTCGAAACCGTTCAGCCCCTTGTCTTATTTCTTCGAGCATCCCTGCCGGTTTCCCGGCAGAACGTCCAATGGTACGCCAGTATCAACCGGCGGCAACGCAATTATCTTCCCGGCCACCGACAACCGAGTCCCCCCGGTTAGCGGCCCGGGGGGACTCGATCGAAACATCGTGCTAGCTGATGCCGACGGCCTCTTTGGCGATGGCGGCGACGCGGGTCTGCGCAGCGGAGACGATGCGCTGGCGGTCCTTGTGCGCCTCTTCGTAAGCGATCATCACGCGGACGTCCCGAGGAGTCGTGAGGTCCTTGATCGCGGCGACGGCGTCACTGATGTTCAGCTCGTCGTAGTTCTTGATCGGCAGTTCGCTGGCGTCCAGGACACCAACCGACTCGCGACCCTCGTGCAGAGCGTCGGCCGCGTTGTCCGCACCTTCGCTGCGGGTGACGCGCTCGGCAGCCCGCAGCGCGGCGTTCTGCGAGGCCGAGAGGGCCTTTGCCGCGATTTCGCTGGCGTTTCCGCCGCGCTCCACCAGTTCCCGGAACGCCGGACCGGCGGTGCGCAGGCTCTCGACCGCGCGGTCGATGCCGCGTGCCGACCAGGTGACCGGCAGGTTGACCAGCTTCACCGCGGTGCCGGCGGCCATCTGCACGGGCGTGCGACGCAGCGCCGCCGGCCCGCCGAGGGCGTCCTCGGCAAGCACCGTGGTCAGCCATTCCACCGTCGCGGTGTGGGCGGTGATCAGGCGGTCGGCCAGGTTCTCGACATCCTTGTTCTTGGCGGCGATCGCCAGCGCCTTGGTGTAGCGGGCGCGGTCCAGCAGCTGGTCCTCGAGCGCCAGGTCACCCAGCAGTGCTTCGTCGAACGGCTCAGCCTGCTCGGTCAGCGCCTTGACGGCCGCGGCAGCGCGACCCAGGAACGGGCCGATCACGTCCGGGTAGCCGCCCAGGTCCCGGATTGACGCCTGAATGGCTTCGGCTCGCTCGCGGCCATTGTCAGCGTTCTGGCTCAGCTCGCGGCGTACCGCCTCCGTGCGAGCCTGGATCACCCGGGTTTCGGCGATCTGAATCTCGGTATTGGTCAGATCGAGCAGAGTGCGAAGCTGCGCGAGCAGTCTGGTCGTATCTGGTGCAGTCATTATCTGTAGACCTCCCTGAGTCTTACGGATTTGGGTGGCGCGACAGCGCCCGTATCTTTCGGCTACCCATATCGGCCGATCAGTCAACATCCGTATTTCAGGTGTGATCCATGTCGCTCCACGCGACGAAAGACGCTGTCAGATAACGAAGTTAATGCACTCGACGATGCGACCTGCCACGTCGCGGTCACCGTCCAGTTCGACGTTCTGGCTGCGTGCGGGGCATAACGGGCGGCCGCCGGCCAGCCGGGTGAACTGCAGCGCGTCGACGCGGATCGTGGCCGTCGGCTCTGCGCCACCGAAGTCGGCGACCAACTGGGCCCGGCCGTCGACGCTGACCCGAATCTCCCGCGCCGCCGGGCCGGTCAGGTCGAACAGGACCCGCGAACCCTCGGGCGCTTTAGCTAGTTTCCCGACGACGAATCCCATCGAGGTCTCGACCTCGTCCAGCGACAATCGCAACGCCGGTCCGAGCAGTCCCTCGTCCGACGACGGTCGCTGCAGACCGATACGAATGTCCTGCTCGTGCATCCAGCAGTCGAACACCCGGATCCGCATGAACCGTCCGTAGCTGTCCGGCCCGGCCGGGGTGAACGAGACCGCGTTCCACTCGTCGTCGGACATGGCCTCCAAGACTTTGCGGCGCGTACCGGTGACCTCACGGAACTTCGCCAGCACCTGCGCACCCGGCTCACCGCTGAGGTGGCGGACCCAGCACTCGTTCATCACCCCGATGTCGTTGCGCACGTGGTCGAGCGCTTTGACGTCGATGTCGGGTTCGGGCGGGCTGACGCCTTGCAGGAACGACTCGGTGCCGATGATGTGCGACACCACCGCTTTGACGTCCCAGCCGGCCAGCGCGCTCGGCTTCTGCCAATCGGCCTCCGACAGCCCGTCCAGCAACGCATCGAGGTCGTCCCAGACGGCGAACAGACCCGTCAGCACGTCGGACTTGTCGAGGAGGGTGACTGGGCGGTCGGCCATGGATCGGATCCTAACCCCGCTTATTAGACGAGCAGGCCGAACCGCACGATGAACAGTCCGCTGATGGCCACGAACACTCCCGCCGGGATTGCCCACGGTCCGCCGAAGGCCACCGCGCACGCCCCCACGGCCGCCGCCAGCACCGCATGAATGATGCGAACCACGACGCCCACCCTCCCCCGCGCAGCCGAAACCAAAGTGCGGCGCGGCACCGCGCGCAACAGCCAGACGAAGTTGCCGATCAGCACCACGACGCCCATCACGATTAGCACCTGCATCATCACGGCGCGGAAATCCATTTCGCGCGACGAGCCGACGAACGCGGACAGTATTCCCACGACCACCGCCAGCACGGTGACGCGGCGCAGGATCGTCGCGAGGACCGCACCGATGTTGCGGCGGACCAGGTTTCCGAGCGTCGGGTCGCTGCCCGCGGCGCCGAGGAAACCGCGCAACGCGTGGCCGAACTTTCCGCCGCGAAGCCGGTTGACGGCCAAGTTGTTCTGCGCCTCGGCATTTGCGGGATCCAGCGCTAACACCCGCTCGTAGGTCGCCGAGGACTCTGCGATGTGCCCGAGATCGTGCAGGATGGTGCCGCGCAGCACCAGGGTGTCGACATCGGCGGGCGACAGCCGCAACGCCTCGTCGACCTCAATCAGCGCATCGTGGTACCGGTGCGCTTTCTGCAGTACCCGGGCGTAAAGCCGATGGGACAGCACCTCATTCGGGTGCGCCGTCACCGTCCGCCAGGCCATCCACAGTGCCTCGGGACCGCGGCCCTGCCCGTCCAGCGCCAGGGCATAGATGCGCATCGCGAGTTCGTCGTGCGGGGCGGCGGACAACGCTGCGTAGGCGCTCGACGCGGCTTGCGCATGATCGCCGAGCAGATATTCGGCGCGGGCATTGTGCGCCAACAGCCCTGGATCGTTGGGATGTTCGGCCAGCACCTGACGCAGCACATCCCGCGCGCGCTGGTAGTTCTTCGACTCGATGTACGCGTCGGCGACCACGATGGCCTCGGCCACCGGGTCGGGGCCGGGCTGGGTCATTACCGAATTTTCCTGCGCCGCAGATACTTTGCCAGCTCGTCGTAATTTCCGTCGTTGTTGGCGAATTCGACGACGTTGCGCGCGGTCTCGAACCACGGTCCGGTGCTGGGACGGATCTGCGCAAGCGAGGCGGTGACGTCGGCCATGGACACGGGTCGCACCTGCCCGCTGCGCATCGAGTCGGCCATCGCCAATTGTGTTGCGCTGTCGCAGACATGGGCCAAGTCGGCACCCGAGAATCCCTCGGTGCGTCCCGCGACCGCCTTGAGGTCGATTCCTGCCGCGGGCCGGTCCCGCAAGTGGTAGCGGACGATTCCGGCCCTGGCTTCGGCGTCGGGTAGCCCGACGAAAATGGTCCGGTCGAAACGTCCGGGACGTCGCAGGGCCGGGTCAACATCCCACGGCGCATTGGTGGCGCCGAGCACGTACACGCCGTCGTTCGCCGAACCGGCCGAGTCGAGTTCCTCCAGCAGCGCATTGACCACGGTGCGTATGCCGGAGTTGCCACCGAGCGCGGAACGCCGGTGCCCCAACGCGTCAACCTCGTCGAAGAACAGCACACACGGCACATTGCGGCGGGCGTTGTCGAAGACCGAGCGGATGCTGCGTTCGCTCTCCCCCAGCCACCGGTGCAGAACGTCGGCGATTCCCACGTGGTAGAAATTGGCGCCCAACTCACCCGAAATCGCTTTGGCGATATGGGTTTTGCCACACCCCGGCGGACCATACAGCAGCAGCCCACCTCGGGCGGTTATCTTGAACGCCTTCATCAGGTCTGGGTTTCGGATGGGGCCCAGCAGCGAGAGTTCAAGCTGCTGTTTGACTTCGGCCATGCCGGCGACGTCGGCCAGGCCCACGGTGCTGCGTTGCAGTACGTCGTAGTCGCCTTCGTGCACGACGTCGGCGCTGTCCTCGCCGCCCTCTTTGACGAACGCCGGTTCGATGATGTCGGCCACCTGTTCCTCGGCACTGGTCCAATCGAATTGGGGCTCCGCCGATCCCGCTCCCGGTCCCGATAAAGCCGCGCTACAGCGCTGCAGCAGGCCCAACGCGTCGGTGTTACCGGCGTCGTGGGTGAGCGCGGCGCTGCAGTGTCCGACGGCTTCGGCGTAGCGCCCCTTGTCTGCCAGCAACCGGGCCAGGTGCACCCGCAACTCGACCACGTCAGGGCTGCGCTCGACCGCCGCCGAGAGCTCCCGGATGACGGGGTCTTCCGTCATCCGCCCATGCCTTTGGCCCGGCGGCCGAGTTCTCTGACAACTTCGCGCTGGGCATCGCGCTTGGCCAGGTCTTGTCTCTTGTCGTGCGCGTGTTTGCCGCGTCCCAGCGCCAACTCGACCTTGACCTTGCCCTCGAAGAAGTACATCGACAACGGCACCAACGCGTAGTTGCCCTCGCGGATCTTGCCGATCAGCGTGTCGATCTGACGGCGGTGCAACAGCAGCTTGCGATTGCGCCGCGGCTCGTGGTTGGTCCAGCTACCGTGCCGGTACTCCGGGATGTGCACGTTGCGCAGCCAGATTTCGCCGTCGTCGACAGTGGCGAACGCGTCGACCAGCGACGCGTGACCCTCGCGCAGACTTTTCACCTCGGTGCCCTGCAACGCGATACCCGCCTCGAACACCTCGAGGATCGCGTAGTTGTGCCGGGCCTTGCGGTTGCTGGCGATGATTAGGCGGCCGTCGCTTCGGCGGGGTTTGGCGGCCACCGCTACCGCCGTATGTAGAGGCGCAGCGTCCCGTATGCCGTCAACCCCGACATCGCGACGCCGAGCAGCAGCAGGATCGGAGAGATGTAGACGATGTCGGCGTAGTCGACCTTGGCGATCAGGTGCGCTTGATAGAACTGGCTCAGCGCGCCCTCCAGGAACAACGCCCGCACCAGCACCAGGCCCAGGATCGCGATCGCCACACCGATGGTCGCGGCCAGCACCGCCTCCACCAGGAACGGCAGCTGGGTGTACCAGCGACTGGCCCCGACCAGGCGCATGATGCCGATCTCGGTGCGACGGGTATAGGCCGCCACCTGCACCATGTTGGCGATCAGCAGAATCGCGCCGATGGCCTGCACCAGCGCGACCGCGAACGCCGCGTTACTCAACCCGTCCAAGACCGCGAACAGCCGGTCGATCAGTTGTTTCTCGTTGAGGATGCCGCGCACCCCGGGCTGGCCCTCCATCGCCGCGGCGAACTCGGCGTGCTGGTCGGGATTGCTCAGCTTGACGATGAACGACGCCGGGAACGAGTCCTTGCCGGCGACATCCTTGAACTCCGGGAACTTCTTGATCGCGTCGGCATAGGCGTCCTGCTGGTTGATGAACCGCACGGACTTGACGTCCTGACGACCCTCGATCTTGTTGCGCAGCGCCTTGCACACGTCGCCGCCGCAGGTCGGGTCGTTGGCCGATACGTCTTCGGTGAGATACACCTGCGTCTCGACCCGGTCGAGGTAGATGGCCCGCGAGTTGTCCGCCAGACGCACCACCAGCAGACCGCCGCCGAACAGGCCGATGGAGATCGCGGTCGTCAGGATCATCGCGATCGTCATGGTGACGTTGCGACGCAGGCCGGTGACGACCTCGTTGAGTAGGAATCCGACGCGCACTTAGCGATCCATCCCGTAGACGCCGCGCTGTTCGTCGCGAACCAGCCTGCCCAGTGACAACTCGACCACCCGCTGGCGCATCGCGTCCACAATGTGGTGGTCGTGGGTGGCCATCAACACCGTCGTCCCACTGCGGTTGATCCGCTCCAACAAATCCATGATGTCCTTACTGGTGTCTGGGTCGAGGTTGCCGGTGGGCTCGTCGGCCAGCAGAACCAGCGGACGGTTGACGTACGCGCGGGCAATGGCGACCCGCTGCTGCTCGCCGCCGGAGAGCTCGTGCGGCAACCGGTTGGCCTTGCCCGACAGACCGACCGTCTCGAGCACCTCGGGCACCACCCGGTTGATCGCGTCGGCGCGCCGGCCGATCACCTCCAGCGCGAAGGCGACGTTGTCATAGACCGTCTTCTGCTGCAGCAAGCGGAAGTCCTGGAAGACGCAACCCATCACCTGCCGCAGCTTGGGCACGTTGCGCCCGCGCAGCTTGTTGACGTGGAACTTCGACACCCGGATGTCGCCGCTGGTGGGGTTCTCCGCAGCCAGCAGCAGCCGCATGAATGTCGACTTACCCGACCCCGACGGACCGATGAGGAAAACGAACTCACCCTTGTCGATTTTGACGTTGATGTCGTCCAAGGCCGGACGCGCCGACGATTTGTACTGCTTGGTGACATGTTCCAGGGTGATCATCACGGCACGCCAGTGTAGCTGGGTGGTTCGCCGGGGCGCGAAACTCAGCGCGCCGGAGGCGTTGAGCTGGGCGCCGGGCCGGGCCCCGGTTGCTGGTTGGCGGGTGGTGTGGTCGGGGTCGTCGATGCGGGACAGAAGGGCGGCGGCAGCAGGCACGGCAGCCCCGGTGTCGTCGTCGTGGTCGTGGTCGGCGGTGGCGGCGGGGGTGTCGTCGTCGGCGTGGGCGTGGGCGTGGTGGCGACGGGCTGCTGTTGCACCCGGGTGCGTGGCACCCACGTGTATCCGGGGTCGGGCACGAAGCCGGGCGGCACCACCTGGCCGGGCGGCGGGGTGTCGCTGCGCGCGGGCTCGGGGTGCGGACGGTAGGTGGCGTAGGTCCACCACAGCGCGAAGAACGCCACGATCAGCACGACGGTCGAGGTGCGGACCCGGCCGCCGAACAGGTGGCTGGGCGTGCGCTGCCGGTCGCGGACCTTTTGCAGCAGATCGGTTCCGAGTTTCCTCATCGTTGCGTCACCGAACCTTTGTCGGCGTCAGTCACCTCGTCGTCCGCGGGGATCCCCGCGTCGTCGACCACCCCGACCGTGGCGTCGGCCGCGGTCACGATGCCGGCGCGGGCCAGCGCACGGATGACCAGCACCCGCAGCAACCGGCCGGCCTCGAACTGCTTACCGGGCAGGGTGCGCGCCACCAGGCGCAGGGTGACCGTGTCGACCGCGATGCTCTCCACGCCCATCACCGTGGGCGAGTCCAGCAGCAGCTCTCCCAGCAGCGGGTTGTTCTGGGCGTTCTCGCATTCCTGGTGCAACACCTCGTTGACCCGGTTGAGGTCGGCGTTGGTCGACACCGGGATGTCGACGACGGCGCGCGCCCAGTCCTTGGAGAGGTTGACCGATTTGACGATCTGGCCGTTGGGGACGGTGAACACCTCGCCGTCCGCCGATCGGAGCCTGGTCACCCGCAACGTCACGTTCTCGACGGTGCCGACGGCGTCGGTGGTGGAACCCTGAATGGTCAGCTTCACCAGGTCACCGAAGCCGTACTGCCGCTCGACGATGATGAAGAACCCGGACAGCAGGTCTTTGACCAGCTGCTGGGCGCCGAAACCCAGGGCGGCCCCGACCACGGTGGCGGGGGCGACCAGGCCGCCCACCGAGAACTGCAGAACGTCTGCGATCTGCATCATCACCATGATCGCGATGAACACGATCGACACCCACCGGATCACCGAAGCCACAGCCTGACGGTGTTTGGTCGCCTCCGAGCGCACCAGCGCGTCGCTCTCGGCGAAACCCACGTCGAGCTGGCGGGTGATCCGCTGGGCTACCCAGCTGACGAAGCGGGCCGCCAGCACCGCGGCGATGACCAGCATGGCGACGCGCAGTCCCCTGGTGATGATCCATTCACCGAAAGGGCCGCGCCAAAAGTCGTGCCAACGCTGCGCCGCGGAGGCGATGTCTTTTACGTGGAAAGCGAGGTTATTAGTCGTCATCTTTTCTGTTGCGCCACCGGATTCCCGCTTCCAGGAACCCGTCGATGTCTCCGTCCAGGACGGCCGCGGGGTTGCCCACCTCAAACTCGGTACGCAGATCCTTGACCATCTGGTAGGGGTGCAGCACGTATGACCGCATCTGATTTCCCCAGGAGCTGCCGCCGTCGCCTTTCAAGGCGTCCAGCTCCGCGCGTTCTTCGGAACGCTTGCGCTCCAACAACTTTGCCTGAAGCACTCGTAACGCTGAAACTTTGTTCTGCAGTTGCGACTTCTCGTTCTGGCAAGTCACGACGATACCGGTTGGGATGTGTGTGAGTCGAACCGCCGAGTCGGTCGTGTTGACCGACTGGCCCCCGGGACCGCTGGACCGGTAGACGTCGACGCGGAGGTCGCCTTCCGGAATTTCGATGTGGTCGGTGGTCTCCACCACGGGCAGCACTTCGACCTCCGCGAAAGACGTCTGACGTCGACTTTGGTTGTCGAACGGGCTGATTCGCACCAGCCGGTGGGTGCCCTGTTCCACCGACAGGGTGCCGTAGGCGAACGGCGCGTGCACGGCGAACGTCGCGCTCTTGATGCCGGCCTCTTCGGCGTAGGACGTGTCGAACACCTCAACGGGGTACTTGTGCTGCTCTGCCCAGCGGATATACATCCGCATCAGCATCTCGGCCCAGTCCGCGGCGTCGACCCCGCCGGCGCCGGAGCGGATTGTGACCAACGCCTCACGTTCGTCGTACTCACCGGACAGCAAAGTGCGTACCTCGGTGGCCTCAATGTCGGCGCGCAGCGCCTTCAGCTCGGCGTCGGCTTCGACGAGTGCGGCGTCGGCGGCCGGGCCCTCTTCTTCGGCGGCCAGTTCGTACAGCACCGGCAGGTCGTCGAGGCGCTGACGCAGCTCCTCTACCCGGCGCAATTCGCCCTGGGTGTGCGACAGTTCGCTGGTCACCTTCTGAGCGCGGGCCTGGTCGTCCCAGAGGTTCGGGTCGGACGCTTCCTGCTCGAGTTTTTCGATGCGGCTTCTCAGACCCTCGACGTCAAGCACCCTCTCCACCGTGGTGAGGGTGGAGTCAAGTGCGGCGATGTCTGCTTGACGGTCAGGTTCCACAGGCGACAACGTTACCGGCACCACCGTCTAGCATCCTTCTACATGCGTCCCTATCACGTCGCCATCGTCGGCTCCGGGCCGTCGGGCTTCTTCGCCGCCGCGTCCCTACTGAAGGCGGCTGACTCGACCGACGAGATCGAGGTGGCCGTCGACATGCTCGAGATGCTGCCGACACCGTGGGGGCTGGTGCGCTCCGGCGTCGCCCCCGACCACCCCAAGATCAAGTCGATCAGCAAACAGTTCGAGAAGACCGCAACCGACCCCCGCTTCCGGTTCTTCGGCAACGTGGCCGTGGGCGAACACGTCCACGCGCAGGAACTCGCCGAGCACTATGACGCGGTGATCTATGCCGTGGGCGCCCAGTCGGACAAACCGTTGAACATCCCCGGCGAGAACCTGGCGGGGAGCATCTCCGCGGTGGACTTCGTCGGCTGGTACAACGCGCACCCGCACTTCGAGGAGAAGACACCGAACCTGTCGGGCGCCCGGGCCCTGGTGGTCGGCAACGGCAACGTCGCGATCGACGTCGCCCGCATTCTGGTCACCGACCCCGACGTGCTGGCGCTCACCGACATCGCCGACCATGCGCTGGAGTCGCTGCGGCCCCGCGGGGTCGAAGAGGTGGTGATCATCGGCCGGCGCGGTCCGCTGCAGACGGCATTCACCACCCTGGAGTTGCGCGAACTGGGCGAGCTCGAGGGGGTCGACGTGATCGTCGACCCGGCCCAGTTCGAGGGCATCACCGACGAGGACGCCGAGGCGGCGGGCAAGACCACCAAACAGAACATCAAGGTGCTGCGGGGCTACGCGGAGCGCGAGCCGCGCCCGGGCCATCGCCGGATCGTGTTCCGGTTCCTGACCTCTCCGATCGAGATCAAGGGCGAGGAGCGTGTCGAGCACATCGTGCTGGGCCGCAACGAGTTGGTCACCGACGAGAGCGGCTGGGTGTCGGCCAAGGACACCGGTGAGCGCGAAGAACTGCCGGTGCAGTTGGTCGTCCGTTCGGTCGGGTACCGCGGTGTCCCGACGCCGGGCCTGCCGTTCGACGAGAAGCGCGGCACGATCCCCAACACCGGCGGCCGCGTCGAAGGCAGTCGTAATGAGTATGTCGTCGGCTGGATCAAGCGCGGGCCCACCGGCGTGATCGGCACCAACAAGAGCGACTCTCAGGAGACCGTCGACACGTTGATCGCCGATCTGGCAGGTGCTGAAGTGGCCGACTTCCCCGACGACCACGCCGACCAGCTCTCCGCCTGGCTTAGTGAGCGGCAGCCCAAGGTGATCACCTCCGAGCACTGGGACGTCATCGACCAGTTCGAGCGGACGGCCGGTGAGCCGCACGGACGACCCCGGGTCAAGCTGCCGAACCTCGCGCGGCTGCTGCACATCGGGCACGGCTGATCACGGGCGGCTCTATCCGACGTGGCGCCACTATCCCAGTAGCACTCCGGGATTGAGGATTCCGGCCGGGTCCAGCGCGTTTTTGGTGGCGCGCAACGCCTTTGCGAACGGGTCGGGGCGCTGCCGGTCGTACCACGGGCGATGGTCGCGACCGACCGCGTGGTGATGGGTGATGGTGCCGCCGGTGGCGCTGATCGCTTCGGAGACAGCGGCTTTCATCTCGTCCCACTGCGCGTCCAGCGAGCCCCAGCGCCCGGCGGCGTAGATGCCGTAATAGGGCGCCGGGCCGTCGGGATAGACATGGGTGAACCGGCAGGTCACCACCCCCGTACCGCAGACCTTCTGGATCGCGTCCCGGGCGGCGGCGGTCACGGCGTTATGCAGGTCCTCGAATCCGGTCCAGGTGCAAGCGGTTTCGAATGTCTCGGCAATAACGCCGCGGCGCGCCAGGGCATCTCGTTGGTAAGGCATCCGCAGGAACGACGAGCGCCAGTTGGTCGACGCGTCATCTGGCCTGTCCTCAGTTGCGTCACTGCCGGATTCGCGGTTGCGTCGGGAGATGACCGTGCCGCCGTGTTCGGCGGTGATCTCCAGGGCCCGGTTCAGCCAGGGGTCGATCGGATGGTCAGCCGATTCGAAGGCCAGCACCAGCAGCCCACCGCTGACCGGCGCGCCGGCGTTGAGGAAAGCCTCGGCGGGGTCGAGCAGCCGGCAGTTCGCCGGAAAGAGACCCGCTTGAGCGACGGTGCGGGTGGCGGCGACCGCGGCCGGCCAGCTGTCGAACGCCACCGATGCGGTGACGTGCCAGCGCGGGCGGTACTGCAGCCGCATCCAGGCCTCGGTGATGACTCCGAGAGTGCCCTCGGAGCCGACGAATAGCCGGTCCGGGGATGGTCCCGCGCCCGAACCAGGCAGCCGGCGCGACTCGCTGACGCCCGCCGGGGTGACGACGCGCACCGATTCGGTCAGGTCGTCGATGTGGGTGTAGAGGGTGGCGAAATGTCCGCCGGCGCGGGTGGCCAACCAGCCGCCGAGACTGGAGAACGCGAAGGACTGCGGAAAGTGCCGCAACGTCAGGTTGTGCTTGCGCAACTGGTCCTCGATCCACGGACCGAGCGCGCCGGCCTGGATCCGGGCGGCGCGGCTGACCTGATCCACCTCGACCACCGCGCTCATTGCGCTGACATCCAACGTGACCGCGGGCCCCTCGAAGCGAGGCTCCACACCCCCGACGACGGAGCTGCCGCCGCCGTAGGGAATCGCCGGAATCCCTTCGCGCGTACACCAATCCAGCACATCGATGACGTCCTGTTCGCGCCGCGGCCGCACGATCAGGTCGGGTAGATGATCAAGCCGGCCCTGCAGGTTGCGCGCGACATCGCGGAACGCCTTTCCCCGCGCATGCCCGGCCCGGTCCACCACCTGGGCTGAACACAATGCCGCCAGGGACTGCGGCGGGGTGATCCGCGGGCTGGGCAACCCGAGCGCATTCGGGTCGGGCGGAGCGTGATCGGTGAGGTCGTGACCGGGCAGCATGGCGGCTACCCGGGCCACCAGATCCTTGGTCTCCTGCTCAGTGAGTGCCTGTTCGAGCGTGCCCCAGCCCCACCACGAACGCATGCCGGTGGTGTCAGCGCTTGCGGAGCACGAGGGCGCCGCCGGCGACCAGCAGCACCAGGGCCAGGACGATTCCCCATCCGGCGCCGGCGAAGTACCAGGTGACTGCCACCAGCGCGATCAGCGGCGATACCGCGAAGAGCACGATTCCGGGGTTCTGCTTGATCACTGCCAGAGCGCTTCTAGCCCGGATGGGGTCCAGCTCATTGCCTGCCATCCGTTCAGAATGCCAGGTGAATGCCGCATTGCAAGCGGGATCAAGCGGGTTCGTCATCCTCGGGGGCGAAGAGTTTTTCGGGGTGGTGGAATGTATTTATTCGTGGTTGGCCGTGGTCCAGGTGCGCCGGCGGTATCCATTCGGTGTCGCTTTTGGCGTTTTTGCGGGTGGTCCAGCCTTTTTCGGCGAGGCGATTATCCGGCCCGCAGGCGAGGGTGAGGTCGTGGATGTCGGTGACATGGGTGTTCATCCAGCCGGAGGTGTGATGTACCTGGGTGTGGTAGCCGGGGGTGTCGCAGCCCGGGCGGGTGCAGCCACCGTCTTTGGCCAGCAACATCATTCGCTGAGCCAGGTTCGCCAAGCGTTTGGTGTGGAACAAGGCCAGGGGCTTGGCCCGGTCGAAGACCGCGAGGTAGTGGTGGGAGTTGGCGGCCCAGCGAATCAGGACGGGCAGCGGGATGCGGGTGCCCCCGGCGGTGCGGGCTCGCCCGGCCCCGGATTCGAGGTCCTGCAGGGTGGTGGTGACGATGATGCTGACGGGTAGGCCGTTGTGGGTGCCCAACTCGCCAGAGGCGAACAACTCGCGGATGGCGGTGACCATGGCGTCGTGGTTGCGTTGGGGTTGGCTGCGGGTGTCGCGGCGGGCGGCGTCGTCATCGGGTGCGCCGTCGAGGACGGGCGTGTCGTCCTCGGGATTGGCGGCGCCGGGGGCGGCCAGTTTGGCCCACAGCGCTTCGATCAAGGCCCGTAGTTCGGGGGTGATCAGGCCGCTGATGCGCGACATCCCGTCGTATTGCTGGGGGCCTAGGATCAGGCCGCGGGCGCGGGCACGTTCCTCGTCGGTGTAGTCGCCGTCGGGGTGTAGCAGTGCCATGAGTTCGTGGGCGTATTTGGCGACCTGGTCGGGGCGGAAGTCGCACGCCTTGCCGGCCAGGTCTTGTTCGGCGGCTTCGCGGGTGTCCACGTCGATGGTGGTGGGCAGGTGGGCGATAAAGCTGCGGATGACCTTGACCGCGGCATCACCGACTAGACCGGCGCATTGGGCGGCCGCGGTCGCGGTCAACAGCGGTGCCAGTGCTTCGCCGGTCAGGGCGCGGCGCTGCCCGAGGTCTTCGGCTTCGGCGATGCGGCGGTGGGCGTCGGCTTTGGTGATGCGTAGCCGATCGGCCAGTGCTGCGGGGAGTTTGCCGCCGAGTTCTTCTTCGGTGGCTTGGGTTTTGAGTTGGTTGATCAGCGCGTGCCGTACTGAGCGTGAGCGGCGTTCCCGGCGTTCCTCGCGCTCGAGGGCCCGCAGCAGCTCCGGGGTGGTCAGCGCGTCAAAGCTCAACGCGCACAGCTGGTCCTGCACTTCGTCGGCCGCGTCGAAGACCTCGATGATCTCCTCACGCGTACTCGCTGACATACCCACGATTTTACGAAGGGGCACCGACAACTTCGGGCTGGTGTGGGGCGCCAAACCCGCTCAGCAGCTGAATATTTCGCTGACGGCAACAGCGCGACGGCGAGCGTGCACACAATGCCATCACGCCCGGCGTGTCGGCGGCATTCTCTGCACGCTCGCGCACCCGAAATCCGTTAACGACAGCAACGCGATGCCGAGCGTGCACACAATGCCATCAGGCCCGGCGTGTCGCTGGCATTCTCTGCACGCTCGCGCCCGAAATCCGTTGACATCGAGAGCGATATCCCCTCTACCCACAGCACAACTCGATGACACTGGGCATGCCCCCGAATGACCAAGGTCCCTACCCATCGGCAACGCACAACCGTAACGTCCCTGCCGTGGACATCGAGACCGTCAAGAGCGCAGTCTTGCTGGCCTGCCGGGCGCCGTCCATCCACAACAGTCAACCGTGGCGCTGGGTCGTCGACCACGACGCCGTCCACCTCTTCGCCGATCGCAACCGGACCGTCCGTGCCACAGACCATTCCGGGCGTGGCGCGCTGATCAGCTGCGGCGCGACCCTTCACCACCTCGAGGTCGCGATGGCGGCCGCCGGCTGGCGAGCCACCATCAACCGATTACCCGACCCGAACGACCCCGGTCATCTGGCCACCCTGCGATTCCGCCCGATCGATCTCGTCACCTCGGCGCATCGCAACCGGGCCGAAGCGATCCTGCAGCGCCACACCGACCGGCTGCCGTTCGACCGGCCCATGTACTGGGAACACTTCGAACCGGTGCTGCGCGAAGCGCTCGACGACGAGGTCGCCACCCTGCACGTGCTCGCCGACGAGCAGCGCCTCAGGCTCGTCGAGGCGTCGCAGCTGAGCGAGGAACTGCGTCGTGACGACGCGTCGTATCACGCCGAACTCGATTGGTGGACTTCGCCATTCGCTTTGTCTGAGGGTATGCCGCCGTCCGCGCTGGCGTCCGACACCGAGCGGCTGCGGGTGGACGTGGCCCGGGAGTTCCCGGTCCGCGGCCACCAGGAGCGCCGGCCCGGGATCGCGACTGACTGGTCGAAGATCCTGGTGTTGTCGACACCCACCGACACCAAAGCCGATGTTCTGCGGTGCGGCGAAGTACTCTCTACCGTGCTACTCGAATGCACCATGGCCGGAATGGCGACCTGCACCTTGACCCACCTGATCGAATCGAGCGAGAGCCGCGACATCGTGCGGGACCTGATCGGCCGGCACGGGGAACCCCAGGTCTTGATCCGTGTCGGGATCACCCCGGCGATGGAACCTCTTCCGGCACCGACACCCCGCCGGCCTCTGGACGCCGTCCTCGAAATCCGCCCCACATCAGACACTCCGCCCGACCAGACACTCCGCCCGAAGGGATGAGCCAATGAGCAATGAGCCGATCACCGTCCTGTCCGAAAGCGAGAGCTGGGATCTGCTGGGCACCGCCTCACTCGGCCGGTTGGTGACCAACTTCGGCGGAGAACCCGAGATATTCCCGGTCAATTTCGTTGTCCAGAACCGGACCGTGTTGTTCCGCACGGCCGAGGGCACCAAACTCTTCTCGGCCGTCGCCAATCGGACGGTGATCTTCGAGGCTGACGACCACAATGTCGCCGAAGGCTGGAGTGTGATCGTGCGCGGTCGTGCCCGGCTGTTGAAGGCCGACGCCGACATACAGCAGGCAGATAAGGCCGGGCTGTATCCGTGGGTGGCGACGGCCAAGCCCAACTTCGTACGCATCACCCCGAACGACATCACCGGCCGCCGCTTCGTGTTCGGCCCGGAGCCCGACCACACCGAGACCGTCGCGTAAGCCCTCAGCGGGCAAGCAGCGCGTCAAGCTCGCGCGCGTCGACCCCGTTCAACCGACGGTGCATCGACCAGGCGATCCTGGCCGCCTGCAGCTTGGCGTGCTCCGCCACCGGCCCGCAGTAGAGCTCGTCGACGGCCTCGTTCCACAGGCCGAGCCAGCGCACAAAGTGACTCGCGGCCAACGGAGTTCGGCTGTGCAGGTCCCGGTGCACCCGCAGTGCGCTGCCGCGGTAGCGTCCGGCACGAAACAGTGTGGTCTCCCAGAAGTCGCACATCGTCGGAATGTGCCCGTCCAATCCCGCGGCGCGCAACTCCGTGAACGCCTCGTAGAGCACCTCGTCGTGCAATGCCGTCCCATAGAAGCGGTGCAGCAGCGCCTCGACATCGGCGCGGTCGACCAGATCCGGCCTCGGCGCGCCCACCGTCAGACCACCAGGGACAGCGGCCCGCGGGTCGGAGGGTTCCTGCGCCGCTTGCTGATTGCCACCAACCGCCTGATCGCGGCCTCGATGCCCCGCGCCAGTTGATCGACGTCTCCGACCGCGTCGTAATCGGTGAGGATCCCGAAGAACAGGTCGCCGGCGTAACTGAGCATCGCGACACCGGTGCGCAGATCCATCGCCAACGGCGGAACCGGATACAACCCGGTGACCTGCCTGCCCATGACCCGCAGCGGACGGCGCGGTCCGGGCACATTGGTCGCCACCGTCACCACGCCGCGTTGCGGCAGCCGCATCAACAACCCGACGGTCCACGCGCTGACCGCGAACGGAATGCGATTCGTCAAGGACAAGAACGCATTTCCGGCCTGCCGCTGGCCGCTGGACTTGGCCCGGCCCAGCCGGTCGTGCACGGTGCGCAGCCTCTCCACCGGGTTCTCCTCGTCCACCGGCAGATTCGGCAGCATCAGCGACACCCGGTTGTCCGTCACACCGGCCGCGCCCGCGGACCGCACCGACACCGGGACCAGCGTCCGCAACGAGCCGCGCAGCGGCTTGAGCCCGCGCTCCATCATGACGTTGCGGTAGCTCTCGGTGATGGCTGTCAGCGCAACGTCATTGACCGTCACATCGAAGGTGGAGGCGATGAGTTCGATGTCGGCCATGGCCACCCGCGCCCC
Source organism: Mycobacterium paragordonae (assembly GCF_003614435.1). Taxonomy (NCBI): domain Bacteria; kingdom Bacillati; phylum Actinomycetota; class Actinomycetes; order Mycobacteriales; family Mycobacteriaceae; genus Mycobacterium; species Mycobacterium paragordonae. The sequence continues at coordinate 1,809,618 of NZ_CP025546.1, read as the reverse complement.
GCCGTACCGGCGCTGATCGCTGAGCGGACCGTTCAGTGACGACGCGGACGGGATCAACAGTCCGGCGGCGATCTCACCGGCACCCTGAAGGGCACGGGCGATACCGGCAGTCAGGGCGGCCGATGCTTGCGCCAGACCGCCCAGCAGCGGGGTCCGTTGCGCGGGAGGCTCTTTCACGAGCTTCCTGGGTGCGGGCACCCGGCGGTGGGACACGCTGTCCACGCCGTCGTCGCACAACCCGGCGAGGATGTGCGTGGCGGCGATACCGTCTGCCATGCAGTGGTGCAGTTTGGTCAGCATCGCCCAGCGATCGTCGGCAAGGCCCTCGATGACCCACACTTCCCACAGCGGCCGGTCGCGGTCCAAACGCCGCGCCATCACGTCGGCAATCAACCGGAACAGCTCGCGGTCGTCACCGGGATGCGGCAGCGCGGCCCGGCGCACGTGGCGCTGGATGTCGAAGTCGGGATCGGCTACCCACTCGGGTGCACCCAGGTCCAGGGTGTGCAGTCGCAACCGCTGCCCGAATCGCGGGCAACCGCGAATCCGTTGGGCGAAAACCGAGATCAACTGATCCTGCTCGGGCGCCGGCCCTTCGATCACCGCAAGGCCACCGATGGCCAGGCTGACCCGCGGATCGGCATCCTCGGCCTTGAGGAACCCGGCGTCCAGTGTCGTCAGGTGGTCCATGGAATCAGCACCCTTTCAGTTATCTGCAACTCTCAGTTTCACTATCCGCTCCGAACCAGGTCCGGAGCAGGGCCAAAGGTCCCACGCTGCCGGGGCTTCGTCCTCTGCCGCAGGTCGCGCACTAACGACAATCCTGGAGAGCGTGACGACCGTCATGGATAGGAAGGGCTCCGCCCCCATCATGAACGCCCAATTCCCCGATGCCGACACGTTGCGGACAGTCCTCACCCTGGCCACCCGTGCCCCGTCAATACACAACACCCAGCCCTGGCACTGGCGGGTGAGCGCGGCGAGCCTGGACTTGTTCTCCGAACCGGAAATGCAGTTGCAGAGCACGGATCCCGACGGCCGGGACCTGCTCATCAGCTGCGGTGTCGCGCTGCATCACTGTGTTGTCGCCCTGGCGTCAATGGGCTGGCACGCCAAGGTCAGTCGCTTCCCGGATCCGGAGGACCCCCGGCACCTGGCCACCATCGAGGTGGTTCCGCAGGTTCCCGATCAAGCGGACATCGCGCTGGCAGCGGCCATCCCCCGGCGTCGGACCGACCGGCGTGCCTACAGTTCCTGGCCGGTGCCGGGCGGCGACATCGCGCAAATGGCCGCGCGCGCAGCCCGCAGCGGCGTGATGCTTCGCCAGGTCGATTCGCTTTCCAAAATGCGGGACATCGTGGCGCGCGCGGTTTCCGACCATGCCAGCGACGACGCCTACATGCGCGAATTGACCACGTGGAGTGGACGATACGGCGCGGTAGCCGGAGTGCCGGCGCGCAACGCACCGCCGTCGGATCCGCAGTCCCCCATCCCGGCGCGGTTGTTCGCCGGACCCGGTCTGGCGCAGCCGTCGGGCATCTCGCCCGCCGACGACTGCGGCGTCATCCTGGCGCTGGGCACCGAGAAAGACGATCGGTTGTCGCAACTTCGGGCCGGCGAGACCACCAGCATCGTGCTGTTGACCGCCACGGCACTGGGTTTGGCATGCTGCCCGATCACCGAACCGCTGGAGATTGCCGAGACCCGCGCCGCGGTCCGCACCGATGTTTTCGGCGCCAGCGGATATCCCCAGATGTTGTTGCGGGTCGGCTGGGCCCCGATCAACGCCGATCCGTTACCGGCGACTCCGCGGCGCCGACTGGTCCGCGTCGTCGACTGGCCCGAGGATCTATTGGACGAGCGGCGCTGACCACCGCAGCAGTGTTCCACCCGAAGGCAGTGTCTCGACGGCGAATTGGCCGCCGGCGTCTTCCGCGCGCCGCTTGAGGTTGGTCAGTCCACTGCCGGTGACCTCCCCGGGCATACCGCAACCGTCGTCGCCGACCTCGATGCACAGGTCGTCGTCAACCCTGACCCGCACCGTCAGTGTGGTGGCCTGTGCATGCCGGACGGCATTGCTGACCGCTTCCCGTACCACCGCCTCGGCGTGATCGGCCAGTCCACTGTCGACGACCGACAAGGGTCCGATGTACTGGACGCTGGTGCGCAACCCGGAGTCGGCGAACTGGCCGGCTGCCGCGTCGATGCGCTGACGCAACCGGGTGATGCCCTGCGAGGCGCCGTGCAAGTCGAAAATCGTCGTCCGGATCTCCTGGATCACCGCTTGCAGATCGTCTATCGCCCCTGAAAGACGCTGCTGCACTTGCGGTTCAGTGGCCCTGGGCACCGCTGCCTGCAAAGACAGCCCCACCGCGAACAGACGTTGGATCACATGGTCGTGCAGATCGCGCGCGATCCGGTCGCGATCGGTCAGCACATCCAGTTCGCGCATCTGCCGCTGCGACGTCGCCAACTGCAGGGCCAACGCGGCCTGGTCGGCGAACGCGGCCATCATCTCGAGTTGATCGTTGGTGAAGAATCCCCCACCGTCCTGGCCCAGGACGACGACCACGCCCGCGACGGTGCCGGTGGCCCGCAGCGGTAGCAGCAGTGCGGGGCCGACATCGTCCACGCCGTCCAGGCCGTCGGTGTCCAACCGTTCGATCTGGCGTGGCATGCCGTTGACGAACACCTCGCCCACCGTGGTCCCGGCGACTGGAATTGTCTGTCCCGCAGCGTTCTCCACCCCAGGGCCGAGCGTCTCTATCACCATGAGCTCACCGACGTCAGCGGGCGAGGCGGTCTCATCGAGAGGGACGGCAACCAAGGCCGCCTCCGCGGCGGTCAGCTTGAGCGCCTCTTCGGCCAACAGGCGGTAGACCGTAGCGGGTTCGGTGCCGGACAGGAGTTCGGTGGCGATATCCCGGGTGGACTCGATCCACGCCTGGCGCTCTTTTGCCTGCTGATACAGAGCGGCGTTGGCGATGGCGATACCCGCCGCCGCCGCCAGAGCCTGCACCAGCACTTCGTCGTCATCGGTGAACGGTTGACCGTTGGTCTTGTCGGTCAGGTACAGCGTGCCGAAGGATTCCCCGCGCACCAGCACGGGCACCCCGAGAAACGTCCGCATCGGCGGATGGTGCGGCGGAAATCCGACCGACGCCGGGTGCTTCGAAAGATCGTCCAGGCGTAGCGCTTTCGGTTCATCGATGAAAAGGCCGATGATGCCCTTGCCCTGCGGAAGGTTGCCGATGCGGCGCACCGTCTCTTCGTCGATGCCCTCATGGACGAAGTTCATCACGCGCTGTTCACCGTCGTGCACTTCCAGAGCGCCGTAGCGCGCGTCGACCAGTTCCGTCGCCGAGTGCACGATGGCGCGCAGTGTGGCGTTGAGCTCCAGCCCCGAGGTGACCACCAACATGGCCTCGAGCAGACCGTCGAGGCGGTCGCGGCCCTCGACGATCTGCTCGACCCGGTCCTGCACCTCGACCAGTAATTCGCGCAGCCGCAACTGAGACAGGGTCTGGCGAAACGGTTGCAGACCGACCTCTTCGGGGCCGGTCTGGACCGGCTCGCCGACGGTCATCGGGTACTTCCCTGCGTCCGCTTCAATTCCGCCGCGAATACCGCGGCCTGGGTCCGGCGCTCCATGCCGAGTTTGGCCAGCAGTCGCGACACGTAATTCTTCACCGTCTTCTCGGCAAGAAACATGCGATCGGCGATCTGCTTGTTCGTCAGGCCTTCGCTGAGCAGGCCCAGCAGCGCACGCTCCTGCTCGGTCAGGCCCGACAACGGATCCTGCTTCTCGGTGGCGTTGCGCAACTTCGACATCAGCGCCGCGGCCGCCCGATTGTCCAGCAACGACCGGCCGGCACCCACATCCTTGACCGCGCGCGCCAATTCCATTCCTTTGATGTCCTTGACGACGTAGCCGCTGGCGCCGGCCAGGATGGCGTCGAGCATCGCTTCGTCGGAGGTGTAGGAGGTCAGGATCAGGCACCGCAGTTCGGGCGTGCGCGATAACAGGTCCCGGCACAGTTCGATGCCGTTGCCGTCGGGTAGCCGGACATCGAGGACCGCGACGTCGGGATCCGCCGCCGGAATCCGTGACATCGCTTCGGCGACGGTGCCGGCTTCGCCGACCACGTCGAGTTCGGGGTCGGCACCAAGGAGGTCGATGAGGCCGCGTCGCACCACTTCATGGTCGTCGACGAGGAAGACTTTTACCAAGGCATCACTCCCGATTCGCTGCTACAGGTTGCCGCTGCGCACGGTCAACACCGAAGACCCCGCGTTGTACACGCTGCGCACCTGGGCAGCGTGCGCGTCGGTGACAAAGAGCTGCCCCGGCGCTTCATTGTCAGCCATGTAGCGGCCGCCGTGCCCCCGGACAATGGCCGACTCCACCCGCACATCGGGGTAAAGCCGCGTCCAGCGGGTCAGCCTGCGGTGTAACTGCGCTTGCGCCAGGCGGTTTCCATCGCCGGCTGAGTCCGCGGTTTGAGTCCCCTGTACGGAGACCGCGCGCAACGGCACGCCGCGAAGGCGAGCCTCCTGGAACGCATGACGCAACACGGCTCCGTTGTCCGCCTCAGCGACGACCCGCCTGATCGCGGGCGCCGTGGTGCCGTCCGCTGACCGGTGGATCACCGCTACCGGACACAGCGAGGACCCGGCCAGCGCACCGGCCACCGATCCCTCCCCACTGTGCGCATGATTGCGCCCGATCGAGCCGACACAGATCATCGACGCCGACCGCGACTCCTGCATCAGTTTGGTCAGGGGCCTGCCCCACAGAATCTCGGTGTCGATCACCACCTCTTTGCCCGTCGCCCTGATCGCTTGCTGGGCGTCGAACAGCGCCGCGCGTGCCGCCGCCTGTTGGCCCGCGATGCCGCCCGGCACCGGAGGCGAGTCGATGACATAGACCAGGCGCAGGGGAACGTCCCGGGCGACCGCCTCGTCAATCGCCCACAGGGCAGCATGCAGAGCCGTTCTCGAACCGTCGACACCCACCACGACTGCCGGACCTGACTGGCGGCTGCTCATCGCGGCCTCTCCTTAACTCGATCACTTCGGCCACCCCGAACGTTATTGACGGTCGGGCGGGAAACCCAGGGGCATAGGTCCCCTGATCGGGGCCTTAGGTCCCTAGAGCGAAGCGATTTCAAATCGGCTCTTGCCAGCGCCACCCAACCCGATTTTGATAGGTGTGGGCGCCGACCCGCGTCTTGCAGCGCCCGGGCTGAAGTTTCGTCGCCTCTCGGGGGGTTTCGTGCCATGGCTGTTCAAGAGACATCGCCTCAGTCCACGCCGCCCCCGTCGCAACCTCTAGTGGGTAAAGGCTGGCTCCAGGGCGTCGCGCTGGTGCTGATCTTCGGCTTCCTGGTGATGGGCATCCTCGCGTACCGGACCTACACCGCGGCGATGCCGATGCCGGACAAGGTGGTCACCGAATCCGGTCAGACGCTGTTCACCGGTGCCGACATCACCAAAGGCCAGGAGCTCTACCAGGCTCGCGGCTTGATGGAATACGGGTCGGTGTTGGGCCACGGCGCCTACCTGGGACCCGACTACACCGCCGACTACCTGAGGATGGCCACCGACGAAGTCGCGAACCAGTTCCGTGCCGAGGGCGTGGCCGAGCCGCGCCAGCGGGTGGTCACCGAGTTCCGCACCAACCGCTACGACTCCGCCACCAAGACGCTGGTGTTCACCAACAAGCAGGCCGTGGCGTTCGACCGCATCCAGAGTCATTACGCGGAGATTCTCGGCGAGAACTCCACCAAGTACGGCCTGCTGCCCCGGCTGATCACCGACAAGACGCAGATCCGGCAGTTGACCGCCTTCTTCGCCTGGACCGCGTGGGCCGCCGCGGCCGAACGGCCCGGGCACAAGTACAGCTACACCAACAACTGGCCGGCCGAACAACGCGTGGACAACGGTCCGACCGCGGCGGTGATCGTGTGGTCGGCGTTGTCGCTGATCGCCCTGCTGGGCGGCATCGGAGTCATGTTCGCGATCTACGGGCGCTGGAGCCAGAAGGTGGGCTGGCACGGCGCCGAATCACCCACGCTGTCGTTCCGGCAACCCGGCGAGGTGAGCCTCACACCGGCGCAGCGGGCGTGCATCTGGTTCTTCGCCGTCGTCTCGGTGTTGTTCCTGGCGCAAACGCTGCTGGGCGCGGCCGCCGAACACTATCGTGCTGACCTGTCGACCTTCTTCGGAATCGACCTGGCCCGCGTGCTGCCGTACAACCTGGCCCGCACCTGGCATCTGCAACTCGCGTTGTTCTGGACCGCCGCGGCGTTCCTGGCCGGCGGAATCTTCCTGGTGCCTTTCATCGCCCGCCGCGAACCGAAACGGCAGGCGCTGCTTGCCTACGTGTTGCTGGGTGCGGTCGCGGTGGTGGTGTTCGGCTCGCTGATCAGCGAAGCGCTGTCCATCTACGGGGTCATTCCCGAAGGCGGGCTGCTGTCTCAGCAATGGGAGTATCTCGACCTGCCGAGGCTCTGGCAGGTGCTGCTGATCGTCGGAATGTTCATCTGGATCGCGATCATCTGGCGGGGCATGCGCGCCCGGCTCAAGGGCGAGTCGAAGATGAACATGCCCTGGCTGTTCTTCTTCTCCGGACTGGCGATTCCGGTCTTCTACACCGTGGGCCTGCTTGCCGGCAGCGACACCCACTACACCGTCGCCGACTTCTGGCGGTTCTGGGTGGTGCACCTGTGGGTCGAGGACTTCCTCGAACTGTTCACCACCGTGATGGTCGCGTACATGTTCGTCCTGTTGGGCGTGGTGCGGGAGCGAATTGCGCTGGGCGTCATATTCCTTGACGTCATCCTGTATTCCGCGGGTGGCGTCATCGGCACCATGCACCACCTGTACTTCTCCGGAACTCCGGTCGAGCACATGGCACTCGGCGCGTTCTTCTCAGCCGCAGAGGTGATCCCGCTGACCTTCCTCACCGTGGAAGCGTGGGCCTTCCTGCAGCTCGGCGCGCGCCAACAGTCCGGGGACGCCAATCCCTTCCCCCACCGCTGGGCAGTGATGTTCCTGGTGGCAGTGGGATTCTGGAACTTCCTGGGAGCGGGGATCTTCGGGTTCCTGATCAACCTTCCGGTGGTGTCCTACTATCAGATCGGCACCGCACTGACGGCCAATCACGGGCATGCGGCGATGATGGGCGTATACGGCATGCTCGCCGTGGGGCTGGCGATGTTCGCGTTCCGTTACGTGATCCCGGCCGACAAGTGGCCGGAGCGGTTGGCGCGAACCTCGTTCTGGTGCATGAACATCGGCTTGGCATGGATGGTGTTCGTGACCCTGCTGCCACTGGGTGTCATGCAGCTGTTCCATTCGGTCAACGACGGCTACTACGAGGCCCGGTCGCTCGGTTACATCACCAAGCCGGGCAACGCGGTGCTCGAATGGCTGCGGATGCCCGGCGATGTCATCCTGATCGTCGGCGGGGTATTGCCGTTCGTCTGGATAGCCATCACGGCGTTGCGGCACTTCCGCACCGGCAGCACGGTTGAGGAACTGCCGGAGAATCCGCTCTACACCGAGACACCGGCCGCGGCACAGACACCGGCGACGGACTGAGCTGTGTCCATGCCTGCCACCTCGGTGTGGCTGATCGCCGGATACTCGTTGATGCTGCTGGCCGTCGGATGGTGTTTCGACGCGATGGCACGACACGCCTCGGCCCGCGCCGCGGCTTGGCGCACCGGACAATTCAGTTACCGGCCCGACCATGACGCCTGGGTGTGCCCACAGGATCAATGGCTGTGGCCGACGTCATTCGATCCCAAACACCGGGTGATGCGGTACCGCGCGTTGCCGGTGGTGTGCAACAGTTGCCCGGCCAAAGCCGGCTGCACCACCTCGGATCACGGCCGGGAGATCAGCCGCGAAGTCGACCCGTGGCCGCATTCGGAAGCAGGCCGCTTTCATCGCGGAATCGCCTGCAGCGTAGCGGGATTCGGTATTGTGCTGCCACTTGCGACGATGATCGCCAACCACTCGCTGTCCGAGCTCCTGGTCTTGACCGGCACCATCACGGTCGTGCTGCTGCTCGGTCTGCCCCTGGCCCGGCACCTGTGGAACACCCCGGCCAACGCGCCTGACCACCTGCCGCACCGCACCGCGATCGAGGATCAGGTGGCCGCCGCGATCGATCGCTATTCCACCCGCTGGGGCGGCTGGGCAGGCAAGGAGGACCGGACATGACCGGGCTGGCATTGGGCGTGATTGGCGTCGTGATCGTGGTGCTGGCCGTGGTTGCCGTGCCGTCACTGGCGGTGCTGCGCGAGTACGAACGGGGGGTGGTGTTCCGGATGGGCCACGTGCGCCCCCTGTACGAACCCGGTTTGCGATTCCTCATTCCGCTGGTGGACAAGATGATTCGCGTCGATCAACGTCTGGTGACACTGACCATTCCGCCTCAGGAGGTGATCACCCGCGACAACGTGCCGGCCCGGGTGAACGCGGTGGTGATGTTCGCGGTCACCGAGCCGCTGAAAGCGATTCTGGCGGTGGAGAACTACGCGGTGGCCACCTCACAGATCGCCCAGACCACGCTGCGCTCGCTGCTGGGCCGCGCCGACCTGGACACCCTGCTCGCACACCGCGAGGACCTCAACAGCGACCTGCGCACCATCATCGAGCAGATGACCGAGCCGTGGGGGGTGCAGGTGCGGGTCGTCGAGATCAAGGATGTCGAGATCCCCGAGTCGATGCAGCGGGCGATGGCCCGCGAGGCCGAGGCCGAACGCGAGCGCCGCGCCAAGGTGATCAACGCGCGCGGGGAACTGCAGGCGTCCGAGGAGTTGCGCCAAGCCGCCGAGACCCTGTCCAAGAGTCCGGCATCTCTGCAATTGCGCTATCTACAAACTCTTTTGGAGCTCGGTGCGGACCAGAATTCAACCGTGGTCTTTCCGTTGCCGGTCGACATCATCACGCCGTTCCTGCGCAACCCGGAAACGTTGCGTGGCGTGCTGGACAACGTCAACAACCGCGGGTGACCACCCGGCACATCTGGTGCCGATTGAATCCATCTGACCGGAATTCACGCTGACGGCATCAGAAATTTGCCGAATTCGCCTTACTTTGGTCGCCGGTCTTGGCAGGTTTGGTTCACGCCGCCGGAAAACACCTGACTGAATCAAATGCTGTTCCGCCAGGGGGCTCGCCTGGTAGTTGATGCGTACACCACGAAGGAGAAGAGACACAATGGATTACGCCTTTCTTCCGCCGGAGGTCAACTCGGCGAGGATGTACACCGGCCCCGGCCCGACTTCGTTCCTGACCGCCGCCGGCAGCTGGGATGCGCTGGCCGCCGAACTCGCCACCACGGCAGCGGGGTACGGAGCGGTGCTCACCGCCCTTGCCACCTGGCAGTGGAGCGGACCCGCGTCGCAGGCTATGACGGCCGCCGCCGTCCACTATGCGGGTTGGCTGCAAGCCACCGCCGAACAGACCAAACAGACGGCCGCACAGGCCAGGGCCGCCGCCGCGACCTTCGAGCAGGCCTACGCGATGACGGTGCCGCCGCCGGCAGTGGCGGTCAACCGTACTCAGCTCACCTCCCTGATCGCGACGAACCTGTTGGGCCAGAACACCGCAGCCATCGCTGCCACCGAAGCGCAGTACGCCGACTACTGGGCCCAGGACGCCGCCGCCATGTACGGCTATGCCGCGTCGTCGCAGGCGCTGACCCAGCTGTTGCCGCAGTTCTCCTCCCCCGCGCAGACGGCCAACCAGACCGGGGTAGCCGCTCAACAGGCGGCGGTCAGCCAGGCCAACGCGAGCGCCGCCGCGTCAGACCCGGTGTCGCAGTTGATCGATGCGGCGACCCAGGGACTGCAGTCACTGACCGGATCGATCATCCCCGACGATCTGACCGCGCTGGATGTCATCGCGGCCGTCGGCACGTCGATCAACTCCACGTACTACCTGGAGGCGTTCGCGGCCGGGGTCATCGGCGTCGAGAACAACCTGGGCGTGCTCCCCAAGGCGGGCGCGGCGCTGGCGTCCGAGGTCGCCCCCGTAGCCGCCGCGGTGCCGCCGCCACCGGTCGTCGGCGCGGGTCTGGGTAATGTCACCGCGACCCTAAGCCGGGCCGGCACGATCGGGCAGATGTCGGTGCCGGCCAGCTGGGCCGCACCATCGACGAGCCGGTTCTCGGCGCTGGAACCGGCCGGGTTCACCGTGATTCCGGGGACCGAGGACGCGGTGGTGTCCGGGTACCCCGGCTATCCCGGATTGCCGGCCGGGACGTCGGCGCGAGGTGCCGGAGCCCCGCCGCGGTACGGTGCCCGGCTGACCGTGATGGCGCGCCCGCCGGCCGCTGGATGACCGATTTCGCTTTCCTGCCGCCGGAGGTGAACTCCGGGCGGATGTACAGCGGCCCCGGATCCGGGTCGTTGCTCGCGGCCGCCGCAAGCTGGGACTCGCTGGCCGCGGAGCTGGAAACCACGGCCCTGAGTTGTCAATCGGTGCTTTCGACTTTGACCGCGTTGCACTGGCAAGGGCCGGCGTCGGCGGCGATGGCGGCGGCCGCCGTCCCTTACCTGGCCTGGCTGCAGGCCACCGGCGGGCAGACGCGGCAGACCGCCATGCAGGTCCGGGCGGCGGCGGCCGCCTACGAGTTGGCGCACGCTATGACGGTGCCACCGCCGGTGGTCGCGACCAACCGTGTCCAGCTGGCGGCGCTGATCGCCACGAATTTCTTCGGCCAGAACACCGCGGCGATCGCCGCCACCGAGGCGCAATACGCCGAGTACTGGGCGCAGGACGCCGCCGCGATGTACGGGTACGCGGCCGGCTCCGCCGCGGCATCGGAGCTGACGCCGTTCACCTCACCACGTTCTGTTGGCACCGCCGCCGCGCAAGGCTCGTCCACCGCCGACCGGTCGCTGCAGGCGCTGTACACGGCGCTCGACCCGTCGTCGTTGTTCTATCTCGATGTCACCGTGTTCGACGAGATCCGCGTCGTGGGCACCGCGATCGGCTGCACCGCCAAACTCGATCTGACCGCATGCGGAGTCATCGGAGCCGAGGACAAGCTGGGCATGTTGCCCGCGCTGACCGCGGAGACAGCCGTCGTTGCCCCCGCGCCCCAGGCGAGCGCGTCCGTGGTCCGCGCCGGGACCGCCCTGGGTCAGGTGACCGCGACACTGTCGCGAGCCAGCACGGTCGGCTCGATGTCGGTACCGGCAAGCTGGGCCGGGCCGTCCAGCGCGCCGTTGCGGGGTGCGCTGCCGAGTTTCGCCGGGACCGCCGAGCCGGCCGGCTCCGGGCTGGGCGTGCCGGGAGTGCCTGGGCTGAGAGCATCCCGGGCGTCGATCGTGGTGCCCCGGTACGGACGCCGGCTGCGGGTGATGTGGCCGTCGCCCGCGGTCGGCTGACGCATCAGTCGTCCAGCGGCTCGGGCGGCGCGGGCCCGGGCGGCTCGGGGGGCGCGAAGTTCCAGTTGTCCGGGTTATTCGGCGAATACACGACGGGGAACTGCTGGCCGGTGACCGGCCACTGGTCTGCGGTGACGACCATGCGCCGATATACCGCATGCTCGTTGACGGTGGGTCCGTTGATGACGCCGGAGATGGTGACGAACTGCTCGCCCGCATCAGCGTCGGGGTCATCGGCGGCCCGCGAGCTGACTCCGGTGACCAGCAGCGTGCCGCTGGCCAGGGCACCGCGCGGGCCGGGACGGATGAACCGCGGCGCCAGAAACACCACCAGCACCGCCACCAGCAGGAGCAGCACCATGAATTCCCACATCTGGCCATGGTAGGACTGCTGGCGTGAACCAGACCGATCTGCAGTTCGCGCTGGAGCTGGCCGACCGGGCGGACGAGCTGACCCGCGCCCGCTTCGGCGCACTCGACCTGCGCGTCGACACCAAACCCGACCTGACCCCGGTGACCGACGCCGATGAAGCCGTGGAGACCGAACTGCGGGACGCGATCGCCGGCGGGCGGCCCGGCGACAGCGTCCTGGGCGAGGAGTTCGGCGGAACCACGACTTGGCACGGCCGGCAGTGGATCATCGATCCGATCGACGGCACCAAGAACTTCGTGCGCGGAGTTCCGGTGTGGGCCAGCCTCATCGCACTACTCGAGGACGGCATCCCGGTCGTCGGAGTGGTGAGCGCCCCCGCCCTGCAGCGACGGTGGTGGGCGGCGCGCGGGCAGGGCGCGTTCGCGTCGGTAGCCGGCGCTCAGTCCAGACGATTGTCGGTTTCGGCTGTGGCAGAACTGGATTCGGCGAGCCTGTCGTTCTCCAGCTTGACCGGCTGGGCCGCGCTCGGGCTGCGCGGGCAATTCATCGATCTCACCGATTCCGTCTGGCGGGTGCGGGCCTACGGCGACTTTCTGTCCTACTGCCTGCTTGCCGAAGGCGCGGTGGACATCGCCGCCGAACCCGAGGTGTCGGTCTGGGATCTGGCCGCCCTCGACGTTCTGGTGCACGAAGCGGGTGGGCGGTTCACCAGCCTCGACGGCACCGCGGGCCCGCACGGCGGCAGCGCGGTCGCGACCAACGGACTGCTGCACGAGCGCGTGCTGGATCGGCTGCGACCGGCTGTGAACTAGCTAACACGTGCCATCTATCTTACTCCGGAGTAAGATACGGTTATTCGCATCGCCCCAACGACAGAGGCTGCTGATATGACCGACACACTTCCTGCTTCCGGCAGCCGCTCCAAGAAGCGGCGTGACCCCCAGACGACCATCGGCATGAAACCGCACAAGCGCACCGGCGTCGACATCGCCATCGCGTTGCTGACGCCGCTGGTCGGCCAGGATTTCCTGGACAAGTACAACCTGCGCGAGCCGCTCAACCGGACGCTGCGCTATGGCACCAAACAGGTGTTCTCCACCACCGCCGCCGCCGGTCGGCAGTTCAAGCGGGTGCAGAGCCTGCGCGGCACGCCGACCCGGCTGAAGTCGAGCGGCAAGAACTACTTCGACCTCACCCCTGACGACGATCAGAGACTGATCGTGGAAACCGTCGAGGAATTCGCCGCGGAGATCCTGCGCCCGGCGGCCCACGACGCCGACGAGGCCGCGACCTACCCCGCCGGCCTGATCGCCAAGGCCGCCGAACTGGGCATTACCGCGATCAACATCCCCGAGGACTTCGACGGCATCGCCGAGCACCGCTCCGCGGTGACCAACGTGCTGGTGGCCGAGGCGCTGGCCTACGGCGACATGGGTCAGGCGCTGCCCATCCTGGCGCCCGGCGGCGTCGCGGCGGCGCTGACCCATTGGGGCAGCGCCGATCAGCAGGCGACGTACCTGCGGGAGTTCGCCGGCGAAAGCGTCCCGCAGGCCTGCGTGGCCATCGCCGAGCCGCACCCGCTCTTCGACCCGACGCGGCTGCGGACCACCGCGGTGCGCACCCCGTCCGGCTACCGCCTCGACGGCGTTAAGTCGCTGGTGCCGGCCGCGGCCGACGCCGAGTTGTTCATCGTCGCCGCCCAGCTCAACGGCAAGCCGGCGTTGTTCATCGTCGAATCCTCCGCCCAGGGCCTGTCCGTCAAGGCGGACCCGAGCATGGGAATCCGCGCCGCGGCGCTCGGACAGGTTGAGCTGAACGGCGTTTCGGTGCCGCTGCACGCCCGGCTGGGTGAAGACGCGGCCAGTGACGAGGACTACTCCGAGGCGATCGCACTGGCCCGGCTGGGCTGGGCGGCACTGGCTGTCGGCACCTCGCACGCGGTGCTCGACTACGTCGTCCCCTATGTGAAGGAACGCGAAGCCTTCGGCGAGCCGATCGCGCGTCGCCAGGCGGTGGCTTTCATGTGCGCCAACATCGCCATCGAGCTGGACGGACTGCGGCTGATCACCTGGCGCGGCGCGTCCCGGGCCGAGCAAGGCCTGGCGTTCGCCCGGGAAGCGGCGCTGGCCAAGCGATTTGCGTCCGACAAGGGCATGCAGATCGGCCTGGACGGCGTGCAGCTGCTCGGCGGCCACGGCTTCACCAAGGAACACCCGGTCGAGCGCTGGTACCGCGATCTGCGGGCCATCGGCGTGGCCGAGGGTGTAGTCGTCATCTAACTCGTATACGTCAACAGCGAAAGAGCAATCATGGCAATCAATCTCGAGCTGCCGGGCAAGCTGCAGGCGGTAGTCACCAAGACCCATCAGGGCGTCGCCGAGCTGGTACGGCCCATCGCCCGCAAGTACGACCTTCGGGAGCACGCCTACCCGGTCGAACTCGACACGCTGATCAACCTTTTCGAGGGCGCGTCCGAGTCGTTCAGCTTCGCCGGCGCCGGTGAGCTGCGCGGCAGCGACAAGAAGGACGACAACCACAACGGCGCGAACATGGCTGCTCTCGTGCAGACTCTCGAGGCCAGCTGGGGCGACGTGGCGATGATGCTGTCCATCCCCTATCAGGGGTTGGGCAACGCCGCGATCTCAGCGGTGGCCACCGAGGAGCAACTCGAGCGCCTGGGCAAGGTGTGGGCGGCCATGGCGATCACCGAACCGGGCTTCGGTTCCGACTCGGCCGCGGTGACCACCACCGCTAAGCTCGATGGCGACGAGTATGTGATCAACGGCGAAAAGATCTATGTCACAGCCGGTTCGCGTGCCACCCACATCGTGGTGTGGGCGACACTGGACAAGTCGAAGGGCCGCGCGGCGATCAAGTCCTTCATCGTGCCGCGCGAGCACCCCGGTGTCACCGTCGAACGGCTCGAACACAAGCTCGGCATCAAGGGGTCGGATACCGCTGCTATCCGGTTCGATAACGCGCGCATCCCCAAGGAGAATCTGCTCGGCAACCCGGAAATCGAAGTCGGCAAAGGCTTCTCGGGTGTGATGGAGACCTTCGACAACACCCGGCCGATCGTCGCCGCCATGGCCGTCGGTATCGGGCGCGCGGCGCTGGAGGAAATCCGTAAGATCCTCACCGACGCTGGAGTCGAGATCGACTACGACCGCCCCGCACACGTTCAGAGCGCCGCGGCCGCAGAGTTCCTCCGGATGGAATCGGACTGGGAGGCCGCCTATCTGCTGTCGCTGCGCGCGGCATGGCAGGCCGACAACAGCATTCCCAACTCCAAAGAAGCGTCCATGAGCAAGGCCAAGGCCGGCCGGATGGCCAGCGACGTCACCCTCAAGACGGTCGAATTGGCCGGAACCACCGGATATTCCGAGCAGATGCTGCTGGAGAAGTGGGGCCGCGACTCCAAGATCCTGGACATCTTCGAAGGGACGCAACAGATTCAGCAGCTGGTGGTGGCCCGCCGGCTCCTCGGCCTGTCGTCCGCCGAACTCAAGTGAGTTGCCGGGCGAGCTCGTAGATAGCCCGCCCGTGCAACTCGAACAACGCGATCAGGTCGACCGCGTCACCGCCGAGTTCTTTAGCGATGAACAGACCGTCGGCGCCGGCCAGCGCATAGGCGGCGAGTTGGTGCACGTGGGGCTCGGTCAACTGCGGCATAACCGCTCGGAACGTCTCCTTGAGTTGGTCGAACGCGCGCGCCCGAACCTGGGTGAACATGGTCTTCGCCCGCGGTTCGGTGGGGCGGCGCTCCAGGGCCAGCATCAGCCCCAGCCGCAGGAAGTCCGGTGCCTCGAGCAGCACCTTGGCGGTCCTGTCCGTCAGCCCCAGGATCTGCTCCTGCGGGTCGGTATCCGACGTCGGCGGCACGAGGTTCCACGCGGTCAGCCAGGTGCCGAAGCTGCGCTCGATGACCGCGGCGATCAGGTCGTCTTTGTCCTTGAAATGCCAATAGATCGAGCTGGCCGGCAACCCGCACTTCGCGCTGACCAGCCCGATGCTGGTGCCCTCATAGCCACGTTCGGCCGCGATCTCGGTGGCTGCGTCCAGGATCCGGGTGCGCGACAGTTCGCCGTCGGCCCTGCGCTTGCGCTCGGTCTTCTTGGCGGCCATGCAACTCCCCTTGACTCCGGAACTCACTCAAGATTACCGTAGCGATCACTACGGGACAAATATCCGGGGGAAAGTACATGGGCCGAATCGACACCCACCACCACATGATTCCCGACTTCTACCGTAAGGCGTTGCGGACGGCGGGAATCGACGGTGCCGGCGGGCGCGACGTGCCGGACTGGAGTCCGCAGGAATCGCTGCAGACGATGGCCGAACTCGGCGTTGACACCGCCATCCTCTCGGTGTCCGCTCCCGGCACCACCTTTCTTCCCGCCGCGGCATCGGCGGCGGCCCTGGCTCGTGACGTCAATGACTATGGCGCCGAACTGGTGTCGACTCATCCCGGCCAGTTCGGCTTGTTCGCCACGGTTCCGCTGCCCCACCTGGACGCGGCCGTGACAGAGGCGTCCCGCGCGCTGGATGACCTGCGGGCAGACGGGGTGGTGCTGCTGGCCAACAACAGCGGCGTGTACCTCGGTGAGGACGGGCAGGACCCGTTGTTCGCCGCCCTGAACGAGCGCGCGGCGGTGGTGTTCGTCCACCCGGCCGAGCTACCGGGTCCGACGGTTCCCGGTGTTACGCCATGGGCCACGGATTTCCTGCTGGACACCACGCGCGCGGCTTTTCTTCTGGTGCGCAACGGGATACGTCAGCGTTATCCCGACATCACGTTCATCCTCAGCCACGCGGGCGGGTTCGTCCCCTACGCCAGTTACCGGATGGCCATGGCGATTACCGCCGATACCGGCCGCGACCCGTTCGCTGTACTCGGGGAACTGTCGGACTTCTATTTCGACACCGCGCTGTCGTCGAGTCCGGCGGCGCTGCCGTCGCTGCTGGCGTTCGCCAAGCCCGGTCACATCGCGTTCGGCTCGGACTTCCCGTTCGCGCCGTCATTCGTGGGGAAGATGTTCAGCGACAACCTGGAGAGCTTTCCGGGCATCGACGTCGGCGCGCTGGCGACGGACTTTCTTCGCCGAACGTGAACTGACGGTGAGATTTTCGCGATTTTGCCGCCGTCAGTGCACGCTCGGCGAAAGGCCGCTAAGCCACCGCGTCCAGTTGCGCGCGTAACTCGTCGTCGAGTGCGATGTCCCTGACAGCCAGGTTCTCTTCCAGGTGCGCGACCGACGACGTGCCGGGAATCAGCAGCACATTGGGCGCCACACCCAACGTCCAGGCGAGCGCGACCTGAGCCGGTGTGTACCCCAGTCGCTCCGCGGCACTGCGCACCAGTTCGTGGCCCAGCACCGGGTTCGACGGCGAGAAGGCCGAGCCGAGCGGGAAGAACGGCACGAACGCGATGCCGCGGGCCGTGCATTCCTCCAGCACCGGAGCCGACGACCGGTCGACGAGGTTGAAAGCGTTTTGAACGCAAGCGATCTCGGTGCGATCCAGCGCGTGCAGCAGATGCCGGTGGGTGATCTCGCTGAGCCCGATACCACCGATCAGTCCCTCGTCGCGGGCCGTGATCATCACCGAGAGCTGTTCATCGAACAGCTCATCGGGCTCGTTGCTGTCCATCAGCCGCAGGTTCACCACCGCCAGCTGATCGACACCCAGCGTGCGCAGGTTGGCCTCCAGATCGGCGCGCAGGTCAGCGGGATCGGCGAGCGGCAACCAGGCACCGGCCTCGTCGCGCCGTCCGCCGACCTTGCTCACCAGGGCCAGGTTCTCCGGGTAGGGATGCAAAGCCTCCCGGATCAGTTCGTTGGCGACGTCCGGCCCGTAGAACTGGGCGGTGTCGATGTGGTCGACGCCGAGTTCGACGGCGCGGCGCAGCACGGCGAGCGCCGCGTCGCGGTCACGGGGCGGGCCGAACACGCCGGGTCCGGGCAGTTGCATCGCTCCGAAGCCGACCCGGGCAACCGAAAAGCGACCAAGTGGGAAGGAATCCATAACTGGGGCTAGCGTCGAATCCCATGGAGAAATTCCCCGCGCTGGTGGCGCATCAAGACGGCGAGCAGATTTCCGCGCGGGTGGAGACACTTTCCGAAGCCGACCTGCCACCGGGCGAAGTGACGATTCGGGTGCTCTATTCCAGTGTGAACTTCAAGGACGCGCTCGCGCTGACGCCCGGCGGCGGGGTGGTGCGCAAATATCCGGTCGTGCCCGGCATCGACCTGACCGGCGAGGTGGTCGACTCACAGTCACCGGACTTCGCCGTCGGTGACGCCGTGGTCGCGCACGGCTACCAGATCGGCACCGGTCATCACGGCGGTTACGCCGAGTACGCGCGCCTGCCCGCCGACCAGGTCGTGTCGCTCGGTGCGCTGAACCCGCGCGACGGCGCGGCGATCGGCACCGCGGGCTTCACGGCGGCGATGAGCGTGCAGGCCCTCACCGACTGGGGTGTCGCGCCCGGGGACGGGCCCGTCGTGGTCACCGGCGCATCGGGCGGAGTCGGCACCGTCAGCGTGGACCTGCTGGCCGCTGCCGGTTATCAGGTGGTGGCGTCCACCGGCAAGCCCCAAGCCGAGAGACTGCTCAAAGAGCTTGGCGCTGCCGAGGTTATCGGCCGGTTGCCGGCGGACCCGGACGCCAAGCCGCGGCCGCTGGCCAAGACGCGCTGGGCGGCCGGCGTGGATTGCGTCGGCGGGGCGACGCTGGCCGATGTGCTCAGCGCTGTGGACTACCGCGGCGCGGTGGCCGCCAGCGGACTCACCGGAGGCGTGGCGCTGCACACCACGGTGATGCCATTCATCCTGCGCGGCATCGCGCTGCTCGGCATCGACTCGGTGCAACTGCCGATCGGTCCGCGCCGCGAGCTGTGGGCGCGGCTTGGTGATTCGCTGCGGCCGCGTCACCTGGATGCCGTGACCACCGAGGTCGACGTCAAGGACGTGGTCGGTGTGCTCGACCAGTTGCGCGCCGGGGCGTTCACGGGGCGTGCCGTCGTACGGGTTGCGGGCGGGTTCTGATCCGGAAGTAGGGTGATCGGCATGCGCGCAGCACGGGTGACTCGGCTCGATGGTCCGGATGCGATTGAGGTGACAGAGATCGACGAACCCACCGGTGACGGTGTGGTGGTCGACGTGCACGCCGCCGGGGTGGCGTTCCCGGATGCGCTGCTCACCCGCGGCCTGTACCAGTACCGGCCGGATCCGCCGTTCACGCTGGGCGCGGAGATCGCCGGCGTGGTGCGCTCGGCACCGGAGGGCGCGCACGTCCAGGCCGGCGATCGGGTGCTCGGCCTGACGATGCTGACCGGCGGCATGGCCGAGGTCGCGCTGCTGGCGCCCGACCGGCTGTTCAAGCTGCCCGACAACCTCAGCTTCGAGGCCGGCGCCGGGGTGCTGTTCAACGACTTGACGGTGTACTTCTCGCTGGCCGTCCGCGGTCGGTTGCAAGCGGGCGAGACGGTGCTGGTGCACGGTGCCGCCGGCGGTATCGGCACGTCGGCACTGCGACTGGCCCCGGCACTGGGCGCATCGCGGGTGATCGCGGTGGTCAGCTCCGAGGAGAAGGGCCAGATCGCCACGGCCGCCGGCGCCACCGACGTGGTGCTGGCCGACGGCTTCAAGGACGCGGTCAAGGAATTGACCGGTGGCCGCGGCGTCGACATCGTGGTGGATCCCGTCGGCGGCGACCGCTTCACCGATTCGCTGCGCTCGCTGGCTCCGGCCGGACGGTTGCTGGTGATCGGCTTCACCGGTGGGGAGATTCCCACGGTGAAAGTAAACCGGTTGCTGCTGAACAACATTGACGTGGTTGGCGTCGGCTGGGGCGCCTGGGCCGGCCGGCACCCCGGGGCGCTTGAAGAGCAGTGGGCGGCCCTCGAGGACCTGTTCACCTCGGGCAAGCTCGCCGCGCCGGAGCCGGAGGTCTTCCCGTTGGAAGAGGCGGCGGCAGCGGTGGCATCGCTGGAAAACCGAAGCGCCAAGGGCAAAGTGGTGCTGCGCGTCCGGCCGTGACGCCCGGCCACCGTGCTCAGCGCCCGTACTGCCGCTCCAGCATGTCCGCCTGACGGTCGGCAAGAGCCATCGCCGTGAGCATCGGGTTGGCCGATGGGCTCGACGGGAAAAGCCCTGTGTCACAGACGTATACGTTCTCAAGGCCGTATACCGCCCCCCAGGAGTCCGTGACGTGACGCTGCGGGTCCGCTCCCATCGCCGTCGACCCGAAGACATGGTTCGCGACGACGCGAAAGTCCTGCGCCGCCAGGTGCGCTGCACGGATCGCATCCGCTGCCTCGGCAGCGTCGTAACGCGGGGCCAAGCCGTGCATCCCTGGCACAACACTGCGGGCACCTGCGGCCGCGAACATCTCAGCCAACCGTGCAGCGCCCTCCTGCATGCGGCGGACGTCACCGGCCCCGACGTCGTAACGCAGGCTCGCCGCTCCGCGCGGCCTCGCCCGCACGTGTCCGACCGAATCCTGCCCGTTCACCCACACGGTCCAAGTCGCCACATGTGCGTAATCGGCCAGCGATCGCACAAAGCCTTCGCCGATGCCCGGGTGCATCATGCCCAGAATCGACGGGGTCGCCCAGATCGACTCGAGCTTGATGCCTTCCTCGAGGAATCCGGTGACGTGAAAACCCTGCGTCGCGCCGTTCCATGGGGAGATGTCCTCGTCGAAGATCCCCATGACCATCAGGCCCGGATGCATCCGAACGTTGCGGCCCAGGGCATCCGCACTGTGTCCGCTGCGCTGCAAGATTTGCGGTGAGGCGAAAGCGCCGGCGGCCAGCACCGTGCATCTCGCGTTGACCCGCACCCGACGTGTGCGCCGCCCGGTGGTCGGATCGATCGCGGCGCCGCCCACCCCGCGCACCCGATTACCCTGTCGCAGTAGACGATCGACGTGTACTGAGGTGTATACGCGGCCACCGGCTTGCAGTAGTTCGGGAATTCCGCGACGGTCCATCGACTGCTTCGCCCCGGTCGGGCATCCCACGATGCACTGGCCCGAACCGCGGCAGTCATGCTCGTTTCGACGCAGCGGTTCCACCTGGTAGCCAAGCGCTTCGGCCCCGTCACGGAACAGCTCATTGCGTCGACCTTGCACGTCTGCCTGGACTGGGCGAACACCCAGGAACTTCTCGACCGCGTCGTAGTGGCGGGCCATATCTGCAGACGTGACCCCGTCGACGCCGTGCTCGGTTGCCCACTTCTGGAACACAAAATCGGGCGCCCGCATGCAGATGCCGGAATTCACGACCGAACCGCCGCCGAGACATCGCGCCTGCAGGGTGGGTATGACGACATTGCCACGCGTGGTGCGCATTCCGCCGTCCCAGAACCACCGGGTGAACATCTCGCCGGCCTCAGCGCCCCGGTCGCGCTGGCGCATCGCCGCTCCTGCTTCGAGTACCACGACGTCGAGTCCCGCGATCGCCAACCGACGCGCGAGCATCGTGCCGGCCGGTCCCGAGCCGACCACACAAACATCGCAGTCCAGGGCCAGCGCGCCCTGGTAGTCCGAATGCTCCTGTACGCGTGCGGTTTTCTTCTGGTCTTTCTTAAGATCGCCGTCGGGCGCGGGCCGACGCGCCTGCAGCTTGGTCCGCGCTTCGTTCAGTACGTGCCGTGTGACGCCGCCTGCCATGGCGACGACCGGACCAGAAGTGGGCCGCCGATACGCGGCGAGCACCTCTTCGAACTCGCGCAGAAACAACCGCACATCATCGTCTGTGAGGGTCACCGGCGGCAGCAGCTTGATCATGTTGAGGTTGAATCCCGGTATCTGCACCAGGATTCCGCGGCGATGCAGATCAATGTGCACCGCGGCCGCAAACGCCCCCGGATCCCCGATACCCATCAGCGTCTGCTGCACCCTCAGCGCCAGGTTCGCCGACTTCTTGAACACCACGCCGATGATCAGGCCCTGCCCCGTGATTCGGTCGATGACGTCATAGCGATCAGCCAAATCCTTTAAGCCACTGCGGAACTTGTCGGACAGATCGCGGGCACGATTGGGCGCGTCTAGATCTTCGAGCACATCGAGGGTCGCCAGCCCGGCGGCCATGGCTAGGTTGTTTTCGGCGAACGTCGAAATGTAGATGGGCCCGGACTTGAAAGCGGCGTACACGCGGTCGTAGATATCCTGGGTCAGCAACACCGCGCTCACCGGCGCCTGGCCACCGGACAGGGCCTTGCTGACGGTGAGCATGTCCGGCTGTACGCCGGCTCCGTGGCACCCGAACCAGTGACCGAGCCGTCCGAGACCCGTCTGCACCTCGTCCATGACCAGCGCCGTGCCGTACTGCGCGCAGAGCTGTTGCGCTTCGCGCAGGTATTCGGCCGACACGACTTCACAGGTCATGCCTTGCACCGCTTCGACGACGAAGGCGGCAACGTCGCCGTAGCTCAGCTCGCGGCGTAAGGCATCAATATCGTTGCGCGGCAGGGGCGTACATGTCGGCATCAGCGGATCCGCGGTGATCTTCATCTCGTCGAAGCCGCAGAGCGAAATCGCGGCATAGGTGCGCCCGTGAAATGCCCCGTCCAGATACAGGTAACGACGCCGACCGGTGGCCTGGCGGGTGAACCGGACGCAGATCTCCGTTGCCTCGGTGCCGGAGTTGGCGAACACCACCTTCTTGAATTGCGGCCCGGCCAGGGAGATCAATCGCTCGGCCAGCAGGCCGCCCAACACCGATGCGTTGGCGACGGACAGATTGGGCAGCTCCATATCGAGGACGTCGCGCAGGGCGGCGCGGACCTGCGGGTGATTGCGCCCGATGAAGTGCACTCCCCCGCCACTCAGCAGATCCAGGAATTTGCGCCCGTCCTCGGTCCACAGGTGCGCACCGCTGGCTCGGGTGAAAACGGCGTCCATGCCGGCGAGTTCGAACATGTACAGCAGCTTGGGATGCACATGACGCCTGGACAGGTGTGTGCTGGAGTGCAGGTGCTCCTCGACGAACTCGTGAAACGTCATGATCGGTGATCAATCGAGTAGCCGTACTCGTCGAACACGAATTTCCAGTGATCGCGCACCAAGTCGGCGAGTTCGTCGTCGATGCTCAACTTGTTGGTCCGGTATCCGCGCAGACCGTCCAGGTAACCATCGATGGTGGCGTCGTAGTGCTCACCGCGTGGAATGTCGAGGTGTCGATAGATGCCGTCGAGCACTTCGCGCGGACGCGCGCACAGGTCAGGGTAGGCAACCTCGATGTAGTTCTCCGGCGCAATGAGTGCGCGGTCCTCGAAGAAGCGCTCGAACAGCCGTTGCCCGACGACGGCCACCTGCGTCGGCAGATTCTCGACGAAGGCCACCTCGGGCACCTGCAGAAAGTTCTCCCAGTCGGTCTGCTCGCGCATGTGGATCGTGGACGCCGCGACCGTGAACGGATTGCGATGGATGTGAACGAATTTGGCGTCGGGGAAGACATCGAGCAGCATCCGGATCCTGGCCATGTGAGCGCAGCTTTTGATGACCGGACGTCGTCCCCCGGAATGCAGACGGACCTTGCCGACGAACCAGCGCAACGCCGCCTTCCACTCGTCGCGCTCGTCCTCACGTGCCTGCATGAAATCGAAGTACCGTTCGTAGCGGGGCAGCAGGTCGGGCAGCATGAACGCAAGATACGGCGACAGCCCAGTCAGCTTGGCCAGCGCGATTTCGTCTTCGGCCGCCTCGCCCCAACCCTGCGCGACGTTGTCGTAGCCACGGGTCTCGGGCAGCAATCCGGCGGTCAGACGGGGAATGGAACTGCCGGTGAGGATGAACGCGGTAGGGAAAACCACTTGGTAGACAGTGGGATACGTGTTGTCCGGGTCGCGGCCGAGCAGGTTGTGCAGGTGAGTTGTACCGCTGCGCCAGTGTCCGAGGATGAAGATCGGGGGCGGATCGATAGGGGTCGATGCGATGCGCCGGTCGTAGCGGCGACGCTCGATGGTGCCGACGGTGGTGGCGACGGTGCTCCAGCCGGTGATCCAGGCAATGCGGTGCAGATAGCGGGCGCTTACCCGGAAACGCGCGCCGTCGAGCAGACGGAGCCACTGGGGGATCTCGATCCCGGTGACGAGTTGATCGGTGTTGAAGCGTCGCTCAAGTCGCTTCACCCGTGGGCCGCGACGAAGACGCCGCGGCGCCCCGGGACGTCGCACCGGCGCCGGCGGATGCGCGTCGGACTCTGGCAGACCGATTCGTCGCTGGACCTCGGGGTCGGCCAGATAAGCGAGGGTGAAGATCCAGCGCAACGCCGAATACAGGGCGCGCTGGGTGTAGTGGTCGGCACGTTCCCACGCCTGCAGCCGCGCGACGCGTTCGTCTAGTGGAACCGCCGAGAACAGCGCTCCCCGACTGGTAAGGGCAGTGCCCACTTCGAAGGCGAGCAGCAGGCACCGTAGCTGGATGCTCAGTGGCAGTGCTAATCCAGACAGCATCGTGTCGACATAGCTGACCGCACCCGCAGCGTTGCCGTCGATCCCGATCGGCTCACGCGCGGGGAAGAACGCCTCGGCGATAGCAGCGACGACAGCGCGTTCCCTCGTTGTCAGCACGTGCAGAAAGTCCCCCTTCTACTGGCGCATAGGCAACAGTATCGCTGATCAGGCGGCATAGGGGCTCGAATACGACGGCTATCTTCTTGCGAGAAACGCCGCTCAGACAGTCGTGCCGGAGTCCGCCTTCGTTCGCCGGTGGACTACCGCTACAGCGCCGCGATCCGGCGCGAAGATCACACCGTGATCGCGCGGTTTCTCACCCGGGGCATTTGTGGGCACCAGCCGAAATTCTTGCAGTAGCGTGCGCAGCGTGGTGTCCATTGCCATGTGCGCGAACGCTGCCCCGATACAACGTTGGAATCCGCCGCCGTAGGGAATCCAACCGATGGGCTTCTGACCCGTGTCGATGAAGCGGTCCGGATTGAACGAGTCGGCGTCGGCGAAGCATTCTTCCGACGAGTGGGCCAGCGCGACATTGATCATCAGGGTGATCCCTTCTGGTATCACCCACTCCCCCAATCTGATTCGCGTTGCCGTGCGTCGTTGTGCGACGTCGGAGACCGGCCGGCTGCGTTGCACTTCCCAGATCGTGGCCTGGAGTAATTGCGATTCACCAGCGTCGACTTCAGCGGTGAGCCGGGCCAACAACTGCGGATGCCGCCTCAGTCTTTCGATCGCCCACGCCAGGGTCGCGGCGGTTGTCTCATAGCCGGCGGTCAGCAGGCTGAGCAATTCGTCGGCGATATGCCTATCCGACATCGGCTCGCCGTTGTCGTAGCGAGCCTGCAACAGGATCGCCAGCACGTCGCCGCGCTGTTCGAACCGGGGGTCCGCGCGCGTCTGCGCGATGATCGAGCAGACGGCGTCGTCGAACTTGCCGCGGTTGCGCAGCAGACGGGCGCCCGGGCTCCACGGGCCGTAGTCCTTGCGGACGATCGGTGGCAACAGTCCGATACGCGCGCCGAGCGCCACCGCGGGCGGCAGGAGCGCGCACAGTTGGTCGAGCGCGGCGCCTTCGGCCCCGACTACGACGCGCAAGAGCGAGCGAAGGACGATGCGCGTCATCGCCGGCAGCGTTTCGAACTCCTGCCCTTCCGGCCAGTTCGCGGATTCGCTACGGACCTCTTCGGTGATGATGTGCCGATATTCGGCGACATGCATGGAATGGAACGGCGGTGAGAGTAAGCGTCGCCGCTTGAGGTGTTCGTCGCCGGAGAGGTTGAACATCGATCCGGGGCCGAAGACCTTGCCGAGGTTGACCTCCGAGCGGCACAACAGTTCCCGGCTCGTGCCGAACAGATCCTTGATGTGATCCGGATCGCCGACCACGACTGTCTGGCCGAACAGGGGCAGATCGAGCGTGAACATGTTGCCGTGGCGACGGCCTAGCGCAGCGACCACCTTGCGCCGGGCCAATAGAAATGCGATGCCTTGCAGAGCTTTTGGCGCACGTAACAGCGGCGGTAGGCGTGTCGCCTCGGTTGACGCTGTCGCCATGGTTGCCCCACCTCGACATTGGCTCTCAGGGACAACCATAGCCTCGATCCGAGGGCATCAATCGGCTGAAGAGTTCGTGGGTGGCCCCTGAGTACTTCGGGTGCGCTGATAGCCAGAGGGTCCGGCGTTACTGGCCGTGCGCGGACCACCGCTGATAAAGCTCGTTGCGGCTAGCGCGGTCGCCAGCCTTGCCTCGCGCAGTAAAGAAAAGTAATGTCACTTTTACTTTCTGCCGCCGACAGCCCGGGAGTCGACCATGGAATCATTCGTCCACCTGCGTAAAGGCAGGACACCGCGGCGTGTGCACGCCGACCTCGACGGCCTCAAAGACGACGAGCTGGGTCGCGGCGGCTTCGCCGGACGCACCGCCAACATCTACCGCCGGAACGACCCCACGGCATACCGCGCGGTCGGTCCGCTGCGCCCCCTCGATGTGCTGGCCGACCAACTCAAGCCCAGCGATGCCACCGACGCCAACGGCGGACCGCTGTTGATGTTCAGCAACGCCGACTGCCGGGTGCTGCTGAGCCGGCGCCACGAGGCGATGCCGTTCTACACCCGGCACGTCGACGGCGACCTGCTGTGTTTCGTGCACAACGGCGCCGGTCTGCTGGAGACCGAGTTCGGGCCGCTGCGCTACCGGGAAGGTGACTGGGTCTACATCCCGAAAGCGACCACCTGGCGCCAGATCCCGGACACCGAGAGTACGGTGCTGATGATCGAAGCCACCGACGAGTTCCGGGTGCCGCCGCCCGGCCCGTTGGGACGGCACTTCCCCTTCGACCCGTCACAGGCCGTCATCCCCGATCCGGCACCGATCGACGATGACGACCGGGACGAGTACGAAGTCCGGCTCATTCATCGGGAATCGGGAGATGCTGGGTCGACCACTATTCTTTATTACCAACACAATCCGATCGATGTCGAAGGCTGGCGCGGCGACAACTTCGCGTTCACCTTCAATATCGCCGACTACAACGTCGTCACCTCCGACAGCATGCACCTGCCGCCGACCGTCCATCTCTTCATGCAGGCCACCGGTGTCTACGTGATGAACTTCCTGCCCAAACCGGCCGAAGGCGTGCCGGGTACCGAACGCACGCCCTGGTATCACCGCAACGTCGACTACGACGAGATCGCGTTCTTCCATGGCGGCTCGCTCTACGGCATCCCGATGCCGCCGGGCCTGATATCCCATGCGCCCCAGGGGGTTCACCACGGCGCACCGGAGAAGGCACGCGAACGCGCGCGGCGCAAGTTCGACGAGTACTCCCGCGTCGACTGGCAGGTGATCGCGATCGACACCCGCCGCCGGCTGACACCGTCCGCCGAAGTGCTGGCTCACGACCTGGGGCAGCACTCATGAAACACGACTACGAGCGCATTCCCTATCTCGTTGCCTTCCAGAACAATTCCGGGGTTCGCGACGTCTACGGCGGTCTCGCGGAGATCACCGTGCTGGAGAGTTATCTGCTCAGGCCGAAGGACAAGCCGTCGGACACCGTGTTGGTCTTCATGCATCCGATCGGTGGCGGCGCGTACCTGCCGATGATCAACGCGCTGGCCCGGGCCGGCCACCACGTCATCTACTGCAACAGCCGATTCCGCGGCACCGATTCGTCGTTGCTGATGGAGAAGGTTGTCGAGGATCTCGGCGAATGCCTCAAGGACGCCAAGAACAGGTTGGGTTATCGCAAGGTGGTACTGGCCGGCTGGAGCGGCGGGGGCTCGCTGTCGGTGTTTTATCAGCAGCAGGCCCAGCACGCGACCATCACCTCCAGTCCGTCCGGCGATGGCCCGGATCTGACCCGGCTCGAACTGCCACCCGCCGACGGGATCATGCTGCTGGCCGCGCACATCAGCCGGCACGGCACGCTGACCGAGTGGCTGGACGCGTCCATTCTCGACGAGGCCGACCCGACCAAGCGCGACCCCGAGCTGGATCTCTACAACCCGGACAACCCCAACCAGCCGCCCTACACCGAGGAGTTCCTGTCCCGCTACCGGCAGGCGCAGATCGACCGCAACCGCCGGATCACGGCGTGGGTCCGCGACAAGCTGGCCGAGTTGAAAGCGGCCGGTAGACCGGATGACGAGTTCTGCTTCGTCGTGCACGGCACCATGGCCGACCCCCGCTGGCTGGATCCCACCGTCGACCCGAACGAGCGCACCCCGGGTACCTGTTACCTGGGTGACCCGCAGGTGGTGAACATGAGCCCGGTCGGCCTGGCCCGGTTCTCGACGCTGCGGGGCTGGCTTTCGCAGTGGAGCTATGACGAGGCCCGGGGCGACGGCGTAGCGTGCGGGAAGGATCTCGCGATCCCGGCCCTGGTGATCGGTAACCTGGGCGACGATGCATGCACACCCAGCCACACCCGTCGGCTCTACGAGGCGATCGGGCACCCGGACAAGGAGATGCACGAAATCCCCGGCGCCACACACTATTACGCGGGACCCG
Organism: Mycobacterium paragordonae; assembly: GCF_003614435.1. Lineage (NCBI taxonomy): Bacteria > Bacillati > Actinomycetota > Actinomycetes > Mycobacteriales > Mycobacteriaceae > Mycobacterium > Mycobacterium paragordonae. Next base: position 1,781,358 of record NZ_CP025546.1, on the reverse strand, counting down.
ACCAGCGCGACAAGCTGCGGCAGGCGGTCGAGATCGTCACCGACTGGCTGAGCCGGCACGACTTCGCGGGGGTTTGATGGCCGGCGCTCTGGAGGGCATCCGGGTGCTTGAACTCGGCACCCTGATCGCCGGGCCGTTCGTCGGCCGCCTACTCGGCGACATGGGCGCCGACGTCATCAAGGTGGAACCCCCCGGCGCTCCCGACCCGCTGCGGACCTGGGGCCAGGCCGAAGTGGATGGCCACCGCGTGTTCTGGACCGTACACGCCCGCAACAAACGGGCCATCACCCTCGACTTGCGCAAGCCGCACGGTCGCGCCCTGTTCCTGGAACTGGTCGAGAAGTCCGACATCGTGGTGGAGAACTTCCGGCCCGGAACACTAGAGAAGTGGAACCTGGGTTACGACGTGCTCAGCGAACGCAATCCGGGCATCATCCTGGTCCGGGTCTCCGGCTACGGACAGACCGGCCCCGACGCACGCAAGGCCGGTTATGCGTCGGTCGCCGAGGCGGCCAGCGGGCTGCGCCACCTCAACGGTTTCCCCGGTGGACCACCACCCCGGCTCGCGTTGTCGCTGGGCGACACGCTGGCCGGCATGTTCGGCGCCCAGGGCGCCCTCGCGGCTCTCTACCGCCGCAGCGTCACCGGCCACGGTCAGGTGGTCGATGTCGCCCTGACCGAATCCTGTTTAGCCGTGCAGGAATCCACCATCCCCGACTATGACGTCGGCGGCGTGGTGCGCGGGCCGTCGGGAACCCGGCTGGAAGGCATCGCGCCGTCGAACATCTATCAGAGCGCCGACGGCTCGTGGGTGGTGATCGCCGCCAACCAGGATACCGTGTTCGCCCGGTTGTGCAAGGCGATGGAGCGTCCGGAGCTGGTCACCGATGACCGGTTCGCCACGCACGGCGCGCGCGGGCGCAACCAGGACGAACTGGACGAGATCATCGGCGCCTGGGCCGCCCGGCGCCAGCCCGGCGAGATCATCGAAACTCTCTCTGCCGCAGGCGTGATCGCCGGGCCGATCAACACCGTGGCCGAGGTGGTCAACGACCCGCAGCTGCGTGCCCGCGACATGCTGGTGCCCCATCACGACGATCGTCTGGGCCGGGACGTTCTCGGTCCGGGCATCGTGCCGGTGCTTTCCGAATCTCCGGGCCGCGTGCGCAGTGCCGGTCCCGCCCGCCCGGGGCAGCACAACGAAGACGTGTACACGGGGCTGCTGGGCAAGACGGCTGACGAGATCGCCGAGCTGGTGGCCGAGGAGGTGGTATGAGCCACATTGAGATCCGTGAGGTGGCGCTGCGGGACGGGCTACAGATCGAGAAGCCAATCCCGTTGTCGGCCAAGCTGGAACTGTTGGCCGCGGTGGCGGCCACCGGCGTACGCGAGATAGAAGCCACCGCGTTCGTGTCGCCGTCGAAGGTGCCGTCGATGGCCGATGCCGCCGAGTTGGCCGCCGAATTGCACAACTTCCCCGACATCGACTTCTCCGCCCTGGTGGCCAGCCCGAACGGCGCCAGGCGCGCGGTCGCCGCGGGCTTGCGGTCCATCGAATACGTGGTCGCGGCGTCGGACGCCTTCAGCCAGGCCAATGTCGGGCGGTCCAGCACCCAGGCCACCGAGCAGATCAGCGAGATCGTCGCCATCGCCCACCACGCCCGCGCGTCCGTCGAGGTCATCGTCGCCACCGCGTGGGACTGCCCGTTCGACGGACCCACTCCCCCGCAACGGGTGCTGGAGATCGCCGCCGCGGCGCGCGAACGGGGTGCTGACCGGTTCTGCATCGCCGACACCATCGGCACCGCCACTCCGGGACGAGTGACTTCGCTTGTATCGCAACTACATCCGGTGATCGGCGAGCTGCCGCTGGGCGGCCACTTCCACAACACCCGGGGCGCCGGTCTGGCCAGCGCTTATGCGGCGGTCACCGCCGGTGTCACCCGACTGGACGCATCGGCGGGTGGGTTGGGCGGCTGTCCCTTCGCGCCGGGGGCGACCGGCAACATCGCCACCGAGGACCTGGTGTACCTACTCACCGACAGCGGGTTCGAGGTCGACGTGGATCTGCCGGCCGCGATCGCCGCCGCGCAGGTCGCGAAATCGGCCGTCGGCCATGACCTGCCGAGCGCCTTGCTGCGCGCGGGAGACCGGATACGCCCCTGATGCCGGCAGAAGTGCTCAGCGCCAAGGGCCAGCAGACGCGTCAGGCCATCGAACTGGCGGCCCGGAAGTTGTTCGCCGAGCGCGGATTTCACGGGACCACCCTGGCCGATATCACCTCAGCGGCGGGCAAGTCGTCGGCGGTGTTCTACCGCTACTTCACCGACAAGGAAGACCTGCTGGCCGCCCTGGCGGAGTCGTTCCTGCATGACGTGGTCGAGCCGTCCGGGCTGCGGGTTCAGCTGCCCGAATCGCCGGATGACGACGCTTTCTTCACCTCCGTGGTCACCGGTTACTGGGGCATGTTCAAGCAGAACATCGGCATCATGATCGCGGTGGCGCAGCTGGCCGCCACTCAGCAACGCTTCGCCGATGTGCAGAACGAGTTCCGGCGTTTCGGGATGGACATCGTGGCCGCCTCGGTGCGCCGGGCGCAAGAACAGGGCTACGGCACCGAGCTCAACCCGGAACACACGGCGGCGGCCATCGCGCTGCTGTTCGAGAACTTCACCACCGTGTTCGTCGGCAAGCCCGACCTGGGCGTGACGATCACCGACGAGGACGCCATCGCCCTGCTGTCGCGGATTTGGAAGAAGACCTTGTACGGCGCCTGACAAACAAAGGAGAGATCAGCGTGGATTTCAGCCTGCCCGAACACCTTCCGGGCCTGCTCGCGGAGATGGACGAGTTCATCGAGACCGAGATCAAGCCGCTGGAACGCGAGAACATCCAGTATTTCGACCACCGCCGCGAGAATGCCCGCACCGACTGGGACAACGGTGGCATCCCGCGCCGGGAATGGGAGGACCTGCTCGGTGAGATGCGCCGGCGCGCCGACCGGGCGGGCTGGCTGCGATACGGTCTGCCGTCGCAATTCGGCGGGCGCGACGGCACCAACATCGACATGGCCGTCATTCGGGAGCACCTGGCGCACAAGGGACTCGGCCTGCACAACGACCTGCAGGACGAGTCGTCGATCGTCGGCAATTTCCCGCAGGTGATCATGATGGACCGGTTCGGCACCGACGCGCAGAAGAAAGAATGGACCGAGGCGCTGATCACCGGCGAGCGGTCGATGGCGTTCGGGCTGACCGAGCCCAAGCACGGATCCGACGCCACCTGGCTGGAAACCACCGCCGTCCGTGACGGCGACAGCTGGGTCATCAACGGCGCCAAGCGATTCAACACCGGCGTACATCGCGCGACCCACGACCTGGTGTTCGCCCGCACCTCGGGTGAGCCCGGCCAGGCGCGCGGCATCACGGCGTTTCTGGTGCCGTGCGACTCCCCCGGCTTCACCATCCCGTACTACTGGTGGACGTTCAACATGCCCACCGACCACGCCGAGGTGGAACTCAAGGACGTCCGGGTGCCCGATGACGCAATCCTGGGCGAGGTGGACCGCGGGCTGGAGGTCGGCCAGACCTTCCTGCACGAGAACAGAATTCGTCAGGCCGCCAGCAGCCTGGGCGCCGCCCAGTACTGCATCGACCGCGCCGTGACCTACGCCGGGGAACGTCAGGTCTTCGGCAAACCGCTGGCGGTGAACCAGGCGGTGCAGTGGCCACTGGTGGAACTGCAGACCGAGGCGCAGATGGTGCGGCTGCTGGTGTATTACGCTGCAACACAATTGGATCGCAATCACCACATGGAGGTCTCTGACAAGGTGTCGATGGCCAACTACCGGGCCAACCGGCTGGTGTGCGATGCGGCCGACCGCGCCATGCAGGTGCTCGGTGGCATCGGCTACAGCCGGCACGAGCAACTCGAGCACATCTACCGCCACCACCGGCGCTACCGGATCACCGAGGGGGCGGAGGAGATTCAGATCCGCCGGGTTGCCCAGCGGCTGTTCAAGTTCGGCAAGAAGTGATCGAGAAGTGACCCTGTCCGACAGCTTGACCGCGCTGCTCGAGCCGGTACTGGGCGACGAGGTCGCGATCGACAACCTCCGGGTGCTCACCGGGGGTGCCAGCCGCACCACCTGGGCGTTCGACGCGGTCACCGGCACCGAGCGGCGCCCGCTGATTCTGCGTACCGGGCCTCCCGACGACATCCATGCCGGCATGGAACTGGAAGCACGGGTGCAGGCAGCCGCGGCGGCCGTCGGCGCACCGGTGCCGCACGTGCTGGTTGCCGACAATTCCGTTGCGGCGCTGGGCAATCCATTCCTGATCTGCGAGGAGATCAAGGGCGAGACCATCGTCCGGCGCATCTTCCGCCAGCTGGACGACCCGGAGCGGTTGCTGCGGCAGTGCGCGCACGCCCTGGCCGCGATTCATCGCGCCGACGCCGCCGACCCGGACCTGGCCCACGAGGACCCGATCCAGCATTCCCGCCAGCAGCTCGATGACATGGGCGACACCACAGCCACTTTCGAATGGGCGATTCGCTGGCTGAGCGCCCACCGGCCGGCGCCGTCGCCCGCGGTGCTGGTGCACGGTGATTTCCGGATGGGCAATCTGATCGTCGACGGCTCCGACCTGGCCGCCGTGCTGGACTGGGAGTTGGTGCACGTCGGCGAGCGCTACGAGGACCTCGCCTGGTTCTGCGTGCGCGCGTGGCGGTTCGGCGCCCCGGCGAGCCGCGCGGCCGGCGGGCTGGGCAGCATCGAGAGCTTTCTGCGGTATTACGAGGAGGCCGGCGCGACGGCGGTCGACCGGGCCGCGTTTCACTGGTGGCTGGTGCTGGCCACGTTGCGCTGGGGTGTCATCTGCCGGTATCAGGCGGAACGCCATCTGAGCGGGCAGACCCGCTCGGTGGAGCTGGCCACGATCGGTCGCCGGGTGTGTGAGAACGAGTGGGATCTGCTTGACCTGTTGGAGGATTCGTGAACCTACACGGCCGGCCGACCGCGGCCGAACTGGTGGCCGCCGTCGCTGAATTCCTGGAACACGACGTCCGGGAGGCCACCACCGGGCAGGTCAACTTTCACGCCCGGGTGGCCGCCAACGCCCTGCGCATGGTCGAGCGCGAACTGCGGAACACGGGTGAAGCCGAAGCCCGGGCCGCACTGACCGGCCTCGGCTTCACCGACGAGACCGCCCTGGCCGCCGCGATCCGCGCCGGCGACCTGGACGGCCGCGACCACGACGTCACGGCCTGCCTGCGCACGCTGGTCGGGCACCGGCTCGCGGCCGCCCACCCCGGATACGACGCCCAACCCGGATTCGACGCCCAACCCGGATACGACGTCCAACCCGGATTCAAAAAGGAGCCGCTGTCATGACCGTCAACCAACTGGCCGACCGGCTGTTCAGCGCAATCGCGAACGGCGATCGGGCCACCGTCGCCTCGATGTGGAGCGACGACATCGCCGTCTGGCGCACCGACGGCCGCCGCGACCCCACCACGTGTGATGACAAGACGCGGGCGTTGCGCGTCATCGATTGGTTCCTGTCGACCACCGCCACCCGCGGCTACCAGATCCTGGACCGACAGGTGTTCGAGAACGGATTCGTCCAGCAGCACGTGTTGCATGCCACCGGTCACGGCGGCCAGTCGATCGCGATGCGGGTTTGCATCGTGATCAAGGTGGACACAGAAGGTCTTATCAACCAGATAGACGAGTACTTCGACCCCGCCGAGCTCGCGCCCCTACTCCGTCAATGAGGCATGCACCATGACCACGCTGGAAACTCTGCTCAGCGACCCGGAATCCGTCGGGACTTGGGCGTTGGCGCCCGACCGCTCAGCCGTCACCTTCAAGATCCGCAACATGTGGGGCCTGATGCCCGTCAAGGGCTCGTTCACCGAGTTCAGCGGCGAGGGCCGGCTCGCCGGAAAAGGCGCGGTCTCGGGGCGGATCGACATCCAGGTCGCCTCGCTGGACACCGGGATCGCCCGCCGCGACAAGCACCTTCGCTCGCCCGACTTCTTCGATGTCGAACGCTTCAGCCAGATCACCGTCGTCGTCAACGCCCTGCATCCGGCCAACGGAAAGTCTGCCGACCTGCACACCAACTTCACCATCAAGGGCATCACCGAACCGGTGCCGCTACCGGTGACGATCACCGAACTCGACGACGGTTCGGTGCGAATTTCGGGTCAGACGCAGATCGACCGATCCCGGTTCGACCTGGGCTGGAACAAACTCGGCGTGATGTCCAACGCGGTCGTGGTGTCCGCTGATGCCGTCTTCGTGCACTCGGCTCAGACCGCGTGAATTAACATCTGCACCGTGCCCGACTCCAGCCCGCTGCGCATCCTCGTCTACAGCGACAACGTCCAAACCCGCGAACAGGTGAAGCAGGCCTTGGGTAAACGGCTGCACCCGGACCTGCCCGAGTTGAGCTATGTCGAGGTCGCTACCGGCCCGATGGTGATCCGCACGATGGACGAGGGCGGTATCGACCTGGCGATCCTCGACGGAGAGGCGGCGCCGACCGGAGGCATGGGGATCGCCAAGCAGCTCAAGGACGAGTTGTCGTCGTGCCCGCCGATTCTGGTGCTGACCGGACGTCCGGACGACGCCTGGCTGGCCAGCTGGTCACGCGCCGAGGCGGCGGTTCCGCATCCGCTTGATCCAATCCTGCTGGGCCGCACGGCCCTTAGCCTGCTGCGCGCCCCCGCCCACTAAGCGCAGTTCAGGCGCCGGGGATCTGGATCTTCGCTTCTTCTTCCGCTTCCTCGGCCCGGGGGTGGAACTCGCCCGGGGCGATCTTCGGACGTAGCGTGGCGACCGATTCTTCGGCTTCCTCTGCGGCGTCCGACGCGCGGAATCCCGACGCCGGAATCCTCGACGCACCGGCTGTCCGCGCGGCCTGCTTGGCTTCGCCCGGGGCGGCCGCCGCCGCGGCGTCGGGAACCGCGGTGGGCAGCACGGTCATGGCCGGCACTTCTGCCTCCGCCGTTTCGGCGGTGACTTCGGTTTCTTCGGCGGCGTCCTGGGCTGCTTCCTCGGCGGCTTCCTTGGCTGCGAGGGCTTCTTCTTCCTCCTCGGCCTTGGCCGGCACCGGCATCGACGGGCCGTCGCCGAGCAGACCGGCGCTCCGAGTCATTCCGCCCATGGGCATCGGCATCGGCATCATCCCGAAGCCGCCGACACCCGAGGTGGCCACACCGGGATTAGCGCTGGTGGCGGCCGCCGCGCCGCCGACGTCGGTCCCAGCGGCGGTGCCGCCGGCGTAGGCGCCCGCGTCACCGCCGGTATAGCTGGCCGGCGCAAGTCCGCCGTCGGCGCTGCCGACTCCGCCGCCGCCACCACCGGCGGCTGCAGCGCCCTCAGTGCCGGTGGTCCCAGGCGGGGCCCCTCCGCCGCCGCTGGCGCCGCCGCCCCCACCCGCGGCACCGGCGGTGCCGCCGCCGCCACCACCACCACCGGCCGCACCGCTCAAACCGCTGGCGATGCCACCGGCCAGGGCCGGGAAGCTCTGCAACACCGACTGCCACGGCACGACCTGCGCTGCCGCGGCTGCCGCCCCGGAGTAGTAGCTCGCCATCGCGCTGACGTCCTGGGCCCACATCTCCTCGTAGATGCTCTCGGCCAGGGCGATCGCGGGCGCGTTCTGTCCGAACAGATTCGTCATGATCAGGTTCACGAAGGCGTTGCGGTTGGCGTCCACCGCACCCGGATGAATGGTGGCCGCCTGGGCCGCCTCAAAAGCACTGACCACCGCCAGCGCCTGCCCGGCCGCACCCTGAGATTGTGTCGCGGCCGCGGCCAGCCAGCCTGCATAGGGCGCGGCCGCGGCAGCCATGGCCGCCGACGCCGCACCCTGCCACGCCTGTCCGGCCAAGTTGGAGATCACCGATCCGAAAGACTGGGCGGCGGTGCCCAATTCGGCCGCGAGCCCGTCCCAGGCCGCCGCCGCCTGCAACATCGGCGCACTTCCGGCCCCAAGGAACATCCGCAACGAGTTGATTTCCGGCGGCAGTGTAAAGAAACTCACAGACCCCGTCCTCCCAGATTGAGCCTCGGCATCATCGCGCTGACCTCGCAAAAGTGAGCAGCGCCCCAGTCCAACAGTAACAACAAGCGCTCCGCAAATCCGCCCGTCGCGTAGATCAATCGTATTTGCCCGGCTGGTTCCGCGGCCAGCACTCAACGGAGCGGGCTCAGGACCATTGGACGGACGCGGAGGGACTTTCGGCCCTAAAGATCCGTTAAGCGAAGCCGTTGTATCGGAGAACGTCGTTCTCCGCATACCCCATGGGGTGTGTCCAGAGTGACAAAAGGGCAGAAATGAAACTCGGGCGCAGGGAGTCTGGCGATGTCTTTTGTAGTTGTTTCGCCGGAGGTGGTCTCCCAGGCCGCGTCTGATGTGGCGCGGATCGGTTCCGATGTCAGTGCGGGGAGCGCGGCGGCGGTGATGCCGACGACGCAGGTGGCGGCGGCGGCCGGTGATGAGGTCTCGGCGGCGATTGCGGCGTTGTTCGGCACCCATGCTCGGGAGTATCAGGCGGTGGCCGCGCAGGCGGCGGGCTTCCAGGACCAGATCGTGGCGGCGTTGCGGTCGGCGGCCGCGGAGTATGCCGGCGCTGAGGTCAGTGCGGCGGCGTGGTTGCAGGGGTCGGCGACGGCGGCGGCGGCGGCGGCGTCGCCGGTGGCTGGGGTGTTTCAGCTGTTGGTGTACGGGCCCACCCACACGGTCAGTCAGTGGTGGATCAACAGTGTGTTCGGGCAGGTGTTGGACCCGATCTTGAACTTCCCCACCCAGTTGTTGTTGGGCCGGGATCTGATCGGCAACGGCGCCACCGGTACCGCGGTGAGCCCGACCGGGGGTGCGGGCGGGTTGTGGTTCGGCGACGGCGGGGCGGGTTACAGCCCGACCGGGAGCACTCCGTTGGCGGGTGGGGCCGGGGGTGCGGCGGGGTTGATCGGCACCGGGGGGGCCGGGGGTGCCGGGGTGGCGGGCGGGGCCGGCGGCACCGGCGGGGCCGGGGGCTGGTTGATGGGCAACGGCGGCACCGGCGGTGCCGGCGGTGCGGCGGTGACCCTGGGCGGGGTCGGGGGCATCGGCGGCGCCGGCGGGCAGGCGTTCGTGTTCGGCGACGGTGGCCTGGGCGGGGTCGGTGGGGCGGGCTGGCACGGCACCCCTGGTGGCAACGGGGTCAACCCGGGTGATTCCGGTACCGGCGGCGGCAACGCCGGCACTGGCGGGATGGGCGGGGCGGGTGGCCGCGGCGGGGTGATCGTCGGCGACGGCGGCTCCGGCGGACTCGGCGGGGCCGGCGGGGGCGGCGGGGCCGGGGGTAATGGGCTGACCGGCACCGCAGGTGTGGCCGGGGTCAATAACGGGGCCGGCGGTCTGGGCGGCTCGGGTGCCGACGGCGGGGCCGGCGGTGACGGCGGCGCTGGTGGGGCTGGCGGGGCCGGGGGGTTGTTGGGTCAGGTCGGCGCGGCCGGTAACGGCGGGGCCGGCGGGGCCGGTGGGGCGGCCGGGTTGCCCGGCGACGGTGGTGCTGGTGCGGCCGGTACCGGCACCTTCATCAACGGCGGGGCCGGCGGCACGGGCGGCAACCCCGGCGCCGCGGGTGGTGGCGGGCATGGTGGGGCGGCCGGCGGTGCGGGCGCGGTGGCCGGGGCTGAGGGCGGGCCGGGGCTGGCGGTGCTCAGCGGCGGTAATGGCGGTGCGGGTGGCGCCGGGTTCAGTCCGGTGACCGCGGGTGCTAATGGCGGTGCGGGTGGGGCCGGGGGTCACGGGGGTTCGGTCGGCAATGGCGGTGCTGGGGGTGTCGGCGGCAACGGCGCCGCCGGCACCTCCGGTCCCAGCGGGGTCAATCCGGGTGAGTCGGGCTCCCCCGGTATCGCCGGGGGCGCCGGCGGCCACGGCGGAGCCGGCGGGTCCGGCGGCACGGTGTCCGGTAACGGCGGGGCCGGCGGTAAAGGCGGGGCCGGAGCGACCGGCGGCAACGGCGGCGATGGCATCACGGGTCTGGCCGGGACGGCCGGGGTTAACGCCGGCGCCGGCCAAGCCGGCGGGTCCGGCGGTAATGGTGGCGCCGGCGGGGCCGGCGGCATCGGAGGCGACGGCGGCAGCGCCGCCCACGGCAACGCCGGGGTCAACGGTGACGGCGGCCAAGGCGGCCACGGCGGCAACGCCGGCACCCCCGGCGACGGCGGGGCCGGCGCGGCCGGTACTGATCTGTTCGTCAACGGCGGAGCCGGCGGCAACGGCGGCAATCCGGGAGCGGTGGGGGCCGGCGGTGCCGGCGGCGCGGCCGGTGTCGGCGGCACCGGCGGCGCCAAAGGCCTCGACGGCACCGGCGGGGCCGCGATCACCTCCGGCGGCAATGGCGGTAACGGGGGGGCCGGATTCAGCGCGGTCACCGCGGGCGCCAATGGCGGGGCCGGCGGAGCTGGCGGTAACGGCGGCTCGGTTGGTAACGGGGGGTCCGGCGGTGCCGGCGGCAACGGCGCCGCCGGCACCAATGGTCCCGACGGGGTGTTGTCCGGGGACTCGGGCAGCCCGGGCATCGCCGGTGGATCCGGCGGAAAAGGCGGCGCCGGCGGCTCCGGCGGCGCCGTGGCCGGTAACGGCGGGGCCGGTGGCAAAGGCGGCGCCGGCGCCGATGGCGGCAACGGCGGGGCCGGCATCACCGGCAAAGCCGGAACCGCCGGGGTCAACGCGGGCGCTGGCCAGGCCGGCGGCTCGGGGGGCAACGGCGGGGCCGGCGGTGCTGGCGGCACCGGCGGCGACGGCGGCGCTTCAGCCCACGGCACCCTCGGCGCCAACGGTGACGGCGGCCAAGGCGGCAAGGGCGGCAACGCCGGAGCCCCCGCTGACGGCGGAGCCGGCGCGGCCGGTGACGCCGCCTTCGTCAACGGCGGGGCCGGTGGCAACGGCGGCAACCCCGGCACCATCGGCGCGGCCGGCACCGGCGGGGCGGCCGGCATCGGCGGCAGCGGTGGCACCAAAGGCCTCGACGGCAGCCCGGGCGCGGCGGTCACCAGCGGGGGCAACGGCGGCGCGGGCGGGGCCGGGTTCACCGCCATCACCCCGGGCGCCAACGGGGGCAACGGCGGGGCAGGCGGTAATGGCGGCTCGGTCGGCAACGGCGCGGCCGGCGGGGCCGGCGGCAACGGCGCCGCCGGCACCAATGGTCCCGACGGGGTGTTGGCCGGGGACTCCGGCAGCCCGGGCATCGCGGGCGGATCCGGCGGAAAAGGCGGCGCCGGCGGCTCCGGCGGCGCCGTGGCCGGTAATGGCGGGGCCGGCGGTAAAGGCGGCGCCGGCGCCGATGGCGGCAACGGCGGGGCCGGCATCACCGGCAAAGCCGGAACCGCGGGGGTCAACGCGGGCGTCGGCCAGACCGGCGGCTCGGGGGGCAACGGCGGGGCCGGCGGTGCTGGCGGCACCGGCGGTGACGGCGGTGCTTCAGCGCACGGCACCCTCGGGGTCAACGGTGACGGCGGCCAAGGCGGCAAGGGCGGCAACGCCGGAGCCCCCGGTGATGGCGGAGCAGGCGCCGCCGGTACCGACGTGTTCATTAACGGTGGCGCCGGCGGCAACGGCGGCAACCCTGGCACCATCGGCGCCGCCGGCAGCGGCGGGGCGGCCGGCATCGGCGGCAGCGGCGGCACCAAAGGCCTCGACGGCAGCCCGGGCGCGGCGGTCACCAGCGGCGGCAACGGCGGAACCGGCGGAGCCGGCTTCAACGCGACCGCTCCCGGTGCTAAGGGCGGCAACGGCGGCGCCGGCGGCAACGGCGGCCAATACGGCAACGGCGGGGCGGGCGGTGCCGGCGGCAACGGCGCCACCGGCACCAACGGCCCCGACGGCCTGGCGGCCGGTGACCCGGGCAGCCCGGGCATCGCCGGCGGGGCCGGCGGCAACGGCGGAGCCGGCGGCTCCGGCGGTGCGGTGGCCGGAAACGGCGGAGCCGGTGGCAAAGGCGGCGCCGGCGCTGATGGCGGCAACGGCGGCGCCGGCATCACCGGCAAGGCCGGAACCGGCGGCCTCGACGCCGGCGCCGGACAAGCCGGCGGGTCGGGCGGCAACGGCGGAGCCGGTGGAGCCGGCGGGCGTGGTGGTGATGGCGGCTCCTCAGCGCACGGCACCGTGGGTGTCAATGGTGACGGCGGCCAAGGCGGCAAAGGCGGCAACGCCGGCGCCCCCGCCGACGGCGGAGCCGGCGCAGCCGGTGACGCCACCTTCTTCAACGGCGGGGCAGGCGGCAACGGCGGCAACCCCGGCACCATCGGCGCCGCCGGCAGCGGCGGCGCGGCCGGTATCGGCGGCAGCGGCGGCACCAAGGGCGCCGACGGCACCCCCGGAGCCGCAGTCACCACCGGCGGCAACGGCGGCGCTGGCGGGGCAGGATTCAACGCCACCATCCCCGGCGCCAATGGCGGCAACGGCGGGGCCGGCGGCAACGGCGGGTCGTTCGGCAACGGCGGTCAGGGTGGGGCCGGCGGCAACGGCGCCGCCGGCGGCCCAGGCATCAACGGCGGCAACGGCGGCGCCGGCGGCAAAGGCGGCAACGCGGGCGGTGGCGGCATCGCCGGTCATGGCGGCAACGGCGGCAACGGCGGAGGCGGCGGCCTTGACCTGGGGACCGGTGCGTCCGTCGCCCCTAGCGGCGGCAATGGAGGCGACGGCGGCGCCGCCGGTCTCATCGGCAGCGGCGGCATCGGCGGAAACGGCGGCAGCGGCGGCGTCGGCAGCAACGGCAACAACGGCAATGCCGGCCTCGCCGGTGACACCGGCGGCGCCGGTGGCCGAGGGGGCAGCGGCGGCAGTGCCACCGGCAACCTCGGGGTCGGCGGTAACGCCGGCAGTGGTGGCCGCGGCGGCGCGGGTGGCAATGGCGGTTCCGACATCGGGTCCGGCGCCCCCTCCGGTGGCAACGGCGGAAAAGGCGGCGACGCCGGCACGGCAGGCTTCGGTTTCACTTCCGGCAACGGCGGCACCGGCGGGGCCGGCGGTGACGGCGGTACCGGTGGCGCCGGCCTGACCGGCGGTTTCTCGGGCTCTAGCAACGGCACTGACGGGGGCACCGGCGGCACCGGTGGCAGTGGCGGTAACGCCACCGGCGCCGGCAGCGTCGGCGGAAAGGCGGGCAACGGCGGCGTTGGTGGCAACGGCGGCAACGGCGGTATCGACAAGTTGCCCGGCGGCGGCATGGCCCCGAGCGGCGGTAACGGCGGTAACGGCGGCGACGCTGGCGCGTTTGGCACCGGCGCCGTCGTGGGCGGCGGCGGCGTCGGCGGTAACGGTGGCACCGGCGGCACCGGCACCATCGGCAATAACGGCAACCCCGGGCTCGCCGGCGACGCTGGCGGGGCCGGCGGGGTCGGGGGCAACGGCGGCAACGCCACCGGCTTAGGCAGCGTCGGCGGCAACGCCGGCAACGGTGGCGCCGGCGGCAACGGCGGTGCCGGCGGTGCCGACACCGGAACCGGCGGAACCATCGCCCCGCCCGGCGGACAAGGCGGCAATGGCGGCAACGCCGGCTCGGTCGGCAACGGCGCCACCAAGGGCAGCGGCGGCACCGGTGGCGCCGGCGGCGAAGGCGGCGCCGGCAGCAATGGCAACAACGGCACGTTCGGCGCCGTCGGCACTGGTGACCATGGCGACAGCGGCGGCGCCGGCGGTGCGGGCGGCAGCGGCGGCAGCGGCGGTATTGCCGGCACCGGCGGCAACGCCGGCAGCGGTGGCCGGGGCGGCAACGGCGGCAACGGCGCTGCTGACGCTGGGAACAGCAGCCCGGACGGCGGTAACGGAGGCAACGGCGGCGACGCCGGCACCGTCGGCGCCGGTGTCACCGCAGGCGGCGGCGGCATCGGAGGCGCCGGCGGAAACGGCGGCACCGGCGGTGCCGGCAAGACTGGCGGCTTGTCCGGCACCACTAACGGCACCAACGGCGGCGCCGGCGGTGCGGGCGGCAACGGGGGCAACGCCACCGGCGCCGGCAGCATCGGCGGCAACGCCGGCGGCGGCGGCGCCGGCGGCAACGGCGGCAACGGTGGGGCTGACAAGTTGCTCGGCGGGGGCATGGCCCCAAGCGGCGGCAACGGCGGCAACGGCGGCAACGCCGGCTTACCCGGCAGCGGCTCCGCCGTGGGCAGCGGCGGCATCGGTGGTAATGGCGGCGCCGGCGGTAACGGCACGCCTGGCAACAACGGCAACCCCGGCCTGGCCGGCGATGCCGGCGGCGCCGGCGGCACCGGTGGCAACGGCGGCGACACCACTGGCAGCGGCGGTGTCAGCGGCAACGCCGGCAGTGGCGGGGCCGGCGGCAATGGCGGCAAAGGCGGCATCGACACGGGCACCGGAGGAACCGTTGCCCCGGCCGGCGGCGCCGGCGGCAAGGGCGGCGACGCCGGCTTGGTCGGCGGCGCCTTCGGTGGCGCGACCTCGCAAGGCAACGGCGGCACTGGTGGCGCCGGAGGCAACGGCGGCGCCGGCAGCAATGGCAACAATGGCAACGCCGGCCTGGCCGGCGACGCCGGCGGAGCCGGCGGTGGCGGCGGCAACGGGGGCAACGCCACCGGAACTGGCGGCGTCGCCGGCAACGCCGGCAGCGGCGGCAACGGCGGCAAGGGCGGTGCCGGCGGCACCGACACGGGGAGCGGCTTCGTGACCGCCCCGGCCGGCGGCAACGGCGGCAAGGGCGGCGACGCCGGCTCCGCTGGCGTCGGGTTCGGCGCCGCGGCCTCGGGCGGCGGTAGCAACGGCGGCAAGGGCGGCACTGGTGGCCCCGGCAGCACCGGCAACGACGGTGTTGGCCTCAGCTGGGGCGACAACGGCGGCGCCGGCGGTTTCGGCGGCAACGGTGGTAGCGCCACCGGCACCGGCAGTGTCGGCGGCGACGCCGGTAGCGGCGGCAACGGCGGCGCGGGCGGCGCAGGCACTCCCGGCACCATCAGCGGCACCCCACTCGGCGGCAACGGCGGCAACGGCGGAGACGCCGGCACGGCCGGCAGCGGCGCTACCGCGGGAAATGGCGGGACCGGCGGCAACGGCGGTAAAGGCGGTACCGGCGGCCTCGGCGCGGCGGGCCTCTCCGGATCCACCGCTAACCAGGGTGGTCCTGGCGGTACGGGCGGCAACGGTGGCAACGCCACCGGCGCCGGGAGTGTCGGCGGCAACGGCGGCATGGGCGGCACAGGCGGCATGGGCGGCACCGGTGGTGCTGACGTCGGGTCCGGCGCCGGCACCGGCGGCGTCGGCGGCCCCGGTGGCACTGGCGGCAACTTCGGCACCGGCGCCACCGTGGGCATCGGCGGCACCGGCGGTACCGGCGGCACCGGCGGCAACGGCAGCCCCGGCAACACCGGCCTCGCCGGCCAGGCCGGCCACACCGGCAGCAACGGCGGGGCCGGCGGCGATGGAGGCAACGCCGGCAGCGGGCCCGGCGGCATCGGCGGCAAAGCCGGTAACGGCGGCAATGGCGGCAACGGCGGCGACGGCGGTGGCGACACCGGATTCGGCGGAGCCGTCGCCCCGGCCGGCGGCCAAGGCGGCAACGGAGGCAACGCCGGTACGCCCGGTGTCGGCGTCATTGCGGGCAGCGGCGGCACGGGCGGCAACGGAGGCAAGGGCGGTGCCGGCAGCATCGGCTTCTCCGGGGGCCCAGGCCTCGTCGGCGACGTCGGCGGAGCCGGCGGCGCCGGCGGCAACGGCGGCAACGCCACCGGCACTGGCGGTGTCGGCGGCAACGCCGGCAACGGCGGCGCGGGCGGCAACGGCGGGCCCGGCGGCCTTGACAACGGAGTCGGCGGAACTACCGCCCCGGCCGGCGGCAAAGGGGGCAACGGCGGCAACGCCGGCTCGGTCGGAACCGGCGCCACAGCGGGCAGCGGCGGCATCGGCGGCAACGGCGGCAACGGCGGCAACGGCCACTTCGGCAACACCGGCAATAACGGCCTCATCGGTGACGCCGGGGGTGCCGGCGGTGCGGGCGGCAACGGCGGCACCGCTACCGGCGCCGGCAGCATCGGCGGCAATGCCGGCAGCGGCGGTGCCGGCGGCGTCGGCGGCCTCGGCGGCCCTGACACCGGAACCGGCGGAACCGCCGCCCCGGCCGGCGGTAAAGGTGGCGATGGCGGTAACGCCGGCACGCCCGGCAGCGGCGTGCTGTCCGCCGGCATCGGCGGCACCGGCGGCATCGGCGGCTTAGGCGGCACCGGCCGCACCGGCAACGCCGGCCTGTCCGGCCTCGCCGGCGACACCGGAGGCGCCGGCGGTGCCGGCGGTGCCGGGGGTACTGCTATCGGCGCCGGCAGCGTCGGTGGATCCGGCGGTGCCGGCGGCACCGGCGGCAGCGGCGGCAAGGGTGGGCCCGACGCCGGAACCGGCGGGAACTTCGGCGGCACCGGCGGCAAAGGCGGCAACGGCGGCGCCGGCGGCTCAGCCACCACCTGGGGCAACGGCGGCGCCGGCGGCACCGGCGGTACCGGCGGCGACGGCAGCAACGGCATCACCTTCGGCTTCACCGGCGACAACGGCGGCTTTGGCGGCACCGGTGGGGCCGGCGGCACCGGCGGCGCCTCCGGCACTGGCGGCACCAACGGCGCCAGCGGCGCCGGCGGCATGGGAGGCAACGGCGGAAACGGGGCCAACTCCTTGAGCACCACCGGCGGCACCGGCGGCCGCGGAGGCGGCGGCGGTAACGCCGGTACGGCCGGCACCGGCGGCAGCACAAGCCCCGTCGGCGGTGCCGGCGGCACCGGCGGTAACGGCGGCAACGGCGGCAACGCGGCTCCCAACTCGGCCGCCTTCGGCGGCACTGGCGGCGACGGCGGCGCCGGCGGCACCGCCGGCTTCGGCGACCTCGCCGAGACCGGGGGCACCGGCGGTAACGGCGGCTCCGGCGGCGTCGGCGGCACCCCCGCCGCAGGGACGGGCCTCCAAGGCGGCTTCGGCGGCCGCAGCGGTAACGGAGGCGACGGCGGCGTCGCCGTCGGCGGCCTCGCCAGCAACCTGGGCGGAACCGGCGGCGTCGGCGGCAACGGCGGGGTTGGCGGCAACGGCGCCGCCGGCAGTCTCACCGCCTCGCCCGGCGACGGTGGTCCCGGCTTTGGCGGCGGCAACGGTGGTCGGGGCGGTCTGGCCCAGGGCCCCGGGGCCGTCGGCGGCCACGGCGGCGTGGGCGGAACGGGCGGCATGGGAGGATCCGGCGGCAACGCCGTTCTCGGCTCGCCCTTCTCCGGCGGTCACGGCGGCTTCGCCGGCAGCGGCGGCAGTGGCGGTCGCGGCGGCGACGTCGCCGGCGGCGCGGGCACCGGCGGCATCGGCGGCGACGGCAGCACCGGCGGCACCGGCGGCACCGGAGGCACCGGAGGCACCGGCGCTACTGGCTCAACCGGCGTCACCGGCGGCACTGGCAAAGCTGGTAGCGGTCCCACCGGCACCACTGGCGGCAACGGCGGCGGCGGCGGCGCTCCCGGCGCGGGCGGCAACGGCGGCCCCGGCTCCATCTCGGTTGGCGGCCAGCAGTTCATGGTGGCGATCAGCCCCACCGGCCCCGAGGCCGGCTACGTCTACGTCACCGACGCGGTCCACAACACGGTGTCGGTGATCAACCCAGCGACCAACACCGTCGTCGCCAGCATCCCGGTGGCCAACCCGGTCGGGGTGGCGGTCAGCCCCACCGGCCCCGAGGCGGGCTATGTCTACGTCACCAGCCAGGGCCCCGGCCAGGTGTGGGTGATCAACCCCGCCACCCACGCCGTCACCGCCATCATCAACGTCGGTACCACGCCGAACGCGGTGGCGGTCAGCCCCACCGGCCCCGAGGCCGGCTACGTCTACGTCACCAACAATGGCAGCAACACGGTGTCGGTGATCAACCCCGCCACCAACTTGGTCACCGCCACCATCCCCGTCGGCTCCAGCCCTCGCGGGGTGGCGATCAGCCCCACCGGCCCCGAGGCCGGCTACGTCTACGTCACCAACAATGGCAGCAACACGGTGTCGGTGATCGACCCCGCTACCGACACCGTCATCAACACCATCCCCGTCGGCAACCAGCCGTGGGGGGTGGCGGTCAGCCCCACCGGCACTGCGGCCGGCGACATCTACATCACCAACTCGGGCGACAACACGGTGGCTGTGATCGACTCCGCCACCGATACCGTCATCGCCACCATCCCCGTCGGCAACCAGCCGCTCGGGGTGGCGGTCAGCCCCACCTTCCCCACGACTACCGGCGTCTACGTCACCAACGAGGGCAACAACACGGTGTCGGTAATCAACTCCGCCACCAACACCGTCACCGACACCATCCCCGTCGGCAACTTGCCGTATGCGGTGGCGGTCAGCCCCACCGGCGCCGCGTCCGGCGACGTCTACATAGCCAACGTGGGCGGCACCACGGCGTCGGTGATCAGCTGAGGTTTCGTTCTCCACCGGCGCAGTTGACGTGCGTTTCGACACATCAGCCAGGGTGCCCGCGACCACCAAGTCGTTCCTGGCTAGGCTGTGCTCAAGGTCATGTCGGGGTACCCCAGTCCGGTTTCGTCACACCTGGTCGCCGCTTGACCGCTGTCGACAGCCCAAACGACGGAAACGTGGAGCAAGTGAACGTCTACATACCCATATTGGTGATGGCGGGCATTGCCGCGGCCTTCGCCATCGGCTCGGTATTTCTGGCCAGCATCACCGGCCCCTCCCGGTACAACCGCTCGAAGCTCGAGGCCTACGAATGTGGGATCGAGCCCACCGAAACCGGGTTCAGCGGACCGCACGCCGCGAGCGGGCAGCGCTTCCCGATCAAGTATTACCTGACCGCAATGTTGTTCATCGTCTTCGATATTGAAATTGTGTTCCTCTATCCGTGGGCGGTTAGCTTCGATTCGCTGGGGACTTTCGCGCTCGTCGAGATGGTCATATTCATGCTCACGGTTTTCGTGGCCTACGCGTATGTGTGGCGCCGCGGCGGCCTGACGTGGGATTGAGGTAGGTAGGACGTGGGACTGGAAGAACAGTTACCCGGCGGGATCCTGCTGTCCACAGTCGAGAAGGTGGCGGGCTACGTCCGCAAGAACTCACTGTGGCCGGCGACGTTCGGGTTGGCCTGCTGTGCGATCGAGATGATGGCGACAGCCGGGCCTAGGTTCGACATCGCCCGGTTCGGCATGGAGCGGTTCTCCGCGACGCCGCGACAGGCGGATCTGATGATCGTCGCGGGCCGGGTCAGCCAGAAGATGGCGCCGGTGCTGCGGCAGATCTACGACCAGATGGCCGAGCCGAAATGGGTTCTGGCGATGGGCGTCTGCGCCTCATCCGGGGGCATGTTCAACAACTACGCGGTGGTCCAGGGCGTCGACCACGTGGTGCCGGTGGACATCTATCTGCCCGGCTGCCCACCCCGGCCCGAGATGCTGTTGTACGCAATCCTCAAGCTGCACGAGAAGATTCAGGAAATGCCGCTGGGCGTCAACCGGGAGAAGGCCATCGCCGAGGCCGAAGAGGCGGCCATGGCCGCCCGGCCGACGATCGAGATGCGCGGACTGCTGCGATGAGCTCACCCGACAAGGACCCCCAGGGCGCGACGGTGACTCCGGGGGCCGACATACCGCCGGAAGGCCAGGAGGTCATCAACGTCCGTCGCGGCATGTTCGGCGTGCGCGGCACCGGCGACACCTCCGGCTACGGACGGCTGGTGCGCGAGATCGCGCTGCCCGGCGAAAGTCCCCGGCCCTACGGCAGTTACTTCGACGACATCGCCGACCGGCTGGCCGAGGCGCTGGATCGCGAGGGCCTCGACTTCAACGAAGCGATCGAAAAGGTTGTGGTCTACCGCGACGAGCTGACGTTATACGTGCGCCGGGATCTGCTGCCGCAGGTCGCCCAACGCCTGCGTGACGAGCCGGAATTGCGCTTCGAGCTGTGCCTTGGCGTCAGCGGGGTGCACTACCCGGACGAGACCGGCCGCGAACTGCACGCGGTGTACCCACTGCAGTCGATCACGCACAATCGCCGGTTGCGGCTGGAAGCCGTTGCGCCCGATAGTGATCCGCACATTCCGTCGCTGTTCGGGGTGTATCCCACCAACGACTGGCACGAGCGCGAGACCTACGACTTCTTCGGGATCATCTTCGACGGCCACCCGTCGCTGACCCGGATCGAAATGCCCGACGACTGGCACGGACACCCGCAACGCAAGGACTACCCGCTGGGCGGCATCCCGGTGGAATACAAGGGCGCACAGATACCTCCGCCCGACGAACGCAGGGGCTATAACTGATGAGCACAACCGAAACCCTGGTGGTCGCCGGCGGCCAGGACTGGGACAAGGTCGTCGACGCCGCTCGCAAAGCCGATCCTGGCGAGCGCATCGTCGTCAACATGGGACCCCAGCACCCGTCCACCCACGGCGTGCTGCGGCTGATCCTCGAGATCGAGGGCGAGACGGTCACCGAGGCCCGATGCGGAATCGGCTACCTGCACACCGGAATCGAGAAGAACCTCGAATACCGGTACTGGACGCAGGGCGTCACCTTCGTCACCCGAATGGACTACCTGGCACCGTTTTTCAACGAGACCGCCTACTGCCTCGGGGTGGAGAAGCTGCTCGGCATCACCGACGAGATCCCCGAGCGGGTCAACGTCATCCGGGTGATGATGATGGAGCTCAACCGCATCTCGTCGCACCTGGTCGCATTGGCCACCGGCGGAATGGAATTGGGCGCGATGACGCCGATGTTCGTCGGCTTCCGGGGCCGCGAGATCGTGCTCACACTCTTCGAGAAGATCACCGGCCTGCGGATGAACAGCGCCTACATCCGCCCCGGTGGCCTGGCACAGGACCTGCCGCCCAACGGAGTCGACGACATCGCCGCCGCCATGAAGGAGCTACGGATTCCGTTGCGCCAGATGGGCGAACTGCTCAACGAGAACGCGATCTGGAAAGCCCGCACCGAGGACGTCGGGTACCTGGACCTGACCGGGTGCATGGCGCTGGGGATCACCGGTCCGATCCTGCGCGCCACCGGCTTGCCGCACGACCTGCGCAAGAGCGAACCGTACTGCGGCTACGAGAACTACGACTTCGACGTGATCACCGAGGACACATGTGACGCCTACGGGCGCTACATGATTCGCGTCAACGAGATGTGGGAGTCGATCAAGATCGTCGAGCAGTGCCTGGACAAGCTCAAGCCCGGCCCGACGATGGTCGAAGACCGCAAGATCGCCTGGCCCGCAGACCTTTCGGTCGGGCCCGACGGCATGGGCAACTCGCCGGAACACATTGCCAAGATCATGGGCAGCTCCATGGAAGCCCTGATCCACCACTTCAAGTTGGTCACCGAGGGCATCCGCGTTCCGGCCGGCCAGGTGTACGTGTCGGTGGAGTCACCCCGCGGCGAGCTGGGCGTGCACATGGTCAGCGACGGCGGTACCCGCCCCTACCGGGTGCACTACCGGGACCCCTCGTTCACCAACCTGCAGTCGGTGGCCGCAATGTGCGAAGGAGGCATGGTCGCCGACCTGATCACCGCGGTCGCCAGCATCGACCCGGTGATGGGCGGAGTGGACCGATGACAGCGCCCGAAGGTAAGCCAAAAGAGTCAGGCAGCGGCGAGCGGGTTTTCCTGCGGCTCGGTCCGCCGCCGGAGGAACCCAGCCAGTTCGTGGTCGAGGGTGCGCCAGAGTCGTATCCCACCGAGGTGCGGGCGCGGCTGGAGGTGGAAGCCAAGGAGATCATCGCCAAATACCCGAACAAGCGGTCGGCTCTGCTGCCGTTGCTGCACCTGGTACAAGGCGAGGACTCCTACATCACCCCGGCCGGCATGGAGTTCTGCGCCGATCAACTGGACCTCACCGGCGCCGAGGTGTCGGCGGTGGCCAGCTTCTACACCATGTACCGCCGCGGTCCCACCGGCGAGTATCTGGTCGGCGTCTGCACCAACACGCTGTGCGCGGTGATGGGCGGCGACGCGATATTCGAAGACCTCAAAGGACATCTCGGCGTCGGCAATGACGAGACCACCGACGACGGCTCCGTCACGCTGCAGCACATAGAGTGCAACGCGGCCTGCGACTACGCACCGGTGGTGATGGTCAACTGGGAGTTTTACGACAACCAGACCATCGAGTCCGCACGCGAACTCGTCGACTCGCTGCGCGCCGGGAAGCCCGCAAAGCCGACCCGCGGTGCGCCGCTGTGCAAGTTCCGCGAGACGTCACGCATCCTGGCCGGTCTGCGCGATGAGCGTCCCGACGAAGGGCAGGGCGGGGCCGGCGCGGCCACCCTGGCCGGGCTGCGGGTGGCCAAGGAGAACGACATGCAGGCTCCCCCCGGTCCGGAAGGTCAAGCATGACAACACCTTTGACCCCGGTCATCAGTCGTTACTGGGACGACCCCGAGTCGTGGTCGCTGGCGACTTACGAACGCTACGACGGTTACCAGGCCATGAAGAAGGCCCTGGCCATGAACCCCGACGACGTGATCGGGACCGTCAAGGACTCCGGGCTGCGCGGCCGTGGCGGCGCGGGCTTCTCCACCGGGACCAAGTGGTCGTTCATTCCGCAGGGCGACAAGGGACCCGCCGCCAAGCCGCACTACCTGGTGGTCAACGCCGACGAGTCCGAACCCGGTACCTGCAAAGACATTCCGTTGATGCTGGCCACCCCGCACGTGCTGGTCGAGGGCGTCATCATCGCCGCCTACGCGATCCGGGCCAGCCACGCCTTCATCTACGTGCGCGGCGAAGTGGTGCCCGTGCTGCGCCGGTTGCAGAACGCGGTGGCCGAGGCATATGCCGCAGGCTATTTGGGCCGCGACATTGGCGGCTCGGGATACGACCTGGAGCTGGTGGTGCATGCCGGCGCGGGCGCCTACATCTGCGGCGAGGAAACCGCGCTGCTCGACTCGCTGGAAGGCCGCCGCGGCCAACCCCGGTTGCGGCCGCCGTTCCCCGCCGTCGCCGGCCTGTACGGCTGCCCCACCGTCATCAACAACGTGGAGACGATCGCCAGCGTCCCGTCGATCATCCTCAACGGAGTCGACTGGTTCCGCTCCATGGGCAGCGAGAAATCGCCTGGCTTCACGCTGTATTCGTTGTCCGGGCACGTCACCCGCCCGGGTCAGTACGAGGCGCCGCTGGGCATCACGCTGCGCGAGTTGCTCGACTACGCCGGCGGCGTCCGGGCCGGGCACCGGCTCAAGTTCTGGACTCCCGGTGGTTCGTCCACTCCCCTGCTCACCGACGAACACCTCGACGTGCCGTTGG
The DNA here is from genome assembly GCF_003614435.1 of Mycobacterium paragordonae. Lineage (NCBI taxonomy): Bacteria > Bacillati > Actinomycetota > Actinomycetes > Mycobacteriales > Mycobacteriaceae > Mycobacterium > Mycobacterium paragordonae. The sequence continues at coordinate 1,758,068 of NZ_CP025546.1, read as the reverse complement.
ATTACGAGGGTGTTGGCGCGGTGGGATCCATGCTGGGCACCAAAGCGTTGGAGATCTTCGACGAAACCACCTGCGTGGTAAGGGCTGTTCGCCGCTGGACCGAGTTCTACAAGCACGAGTCCTGCGGCAAGTGCACCCCGTGCCGCGAGGGCACCTTCTGGCTGGACAAGATCTACGCCCGCCTGGAGAACGGCCAGGGCACCCGCGAAGACCTCGACAAACTGCTCGACATCTCCGATGCGATCCTCGGAAAGTCGTTCTGCGCGTTGGGAGATGGCGCCGCCAGCCCGGTGATGTCGTCGATCCAGCACTTCCGCGAGGAATACATCGCCCACGTCGAGACCGGCGGGTGCCCCTTCGATCCCAAAGACTCAATGCTGAAGACGTTGAACGGAAAGGCCTGACGCTGCAATGACAAGTGCGGCCAAGACGGATACCGGCGACGAGGTCAAGCCGCCGGACATGGTGACGCTGACCATCGACGGTGCCGAAATCAGCGTTCCGAAGGGAACTCTGGTCATTCGCGCGGCCGAGCTGATGGGCATCCAGATCCCACGGTTCTGTGACCACCCGCTGCTCGACCCGGTCGGCGCTTGCCGGCAGTGCATGGTCGAGGTTGAGGGCCAGCGCAAACCGATGGCGTCGTGCACCATCGTCTGCACCGACGACATGGTGGTGCGCACCCAACTCACGTCACCGGCGGCCGACAAGGCGCAGCACGGCGTGATGGAACTGCTGTTGATCAACCACCCGCTGGACTGCCCGATGTGCGACAAGGGCGGTGAGTGCCCGCTGCAGAACCAGGCAATGTCCAACGGCCGCGCGGAATCTCGCTTCACCGACGTCAAGCGCACCTTCGCGAAACCGATCAACATCTCCGCGCAGGTGCTGCTGGACCGCGAGCGCTGCATCCTGTGCGCCCGCTGCACCCGTTTCTCCAACCAGATCGCCGGCGACCCGTTCATCGACATGCAGGAGCGCGGGGCGCTGCAGCAGGTCGGCATCTACGCCAACGAGCCGTTCGATTCGTACTTCTCCGGCAACACTGTGCAGGTCTGCCCGGTCGGCGCGCTGACCGGCATGTCCTACCGGTTCCGGGCCCGTCCGTTCGACCTGGTGTCCAGCCCGAGTGTGTGCGAGCACTGCTCGTCCGGATGCGCGCAGCGCACCGACCACCGCCGGGGCAAGGTGACGCGCCGCCTGGCCGGCGACGACCCGGAAGTCAACGAGGAGTGGAACTGCGACAAGGGCCGGTGGGCGTTCACCTACGCCACCCAGCCCGACGTGCTCACCACCCCGCTGATCCGGGATTCCAACGGTGAACTCACACCGGCGTCCTGGGCACACGCGATCGTGGCGGCCACCCAGGGCCTCGAGGCGGCCCGCGGACGCACCGGCGTGCTGGTCGGCGGCCGGGCCACCTGGGAAGACGCCTACGCCTACGCCAAGTTCACGCGAATCGTGCTGAACACCAACGACATCGACTTCCGCGCCCGCCCGCAGTCGGCGGAGGAGGCCGAGTTCCTGGCCGCGCGCATCGCCGGCCGGCCGGTGAGCGTCAGCTACGCCGACCTGGAATCGGCGCCGGTGGTGCTGCTGGTCGGCTTCGAGCCGGAGGAAGAATCGCCGATCGTGTTCCTGCGGCTGCGCAAGGCGGCGCGCAAGAACAACGTGCCGGTGTATGCGATCGCCCCGTTCGCCACCCGCGCGCTGGACAAGATGTCGGGCCAATTGCTGCAGACCGCTCCCGGCGGTGAACCCGCCGCGCTGGACGGCCTGGCTACCGGCGAAGTGGGCGACCTGCTGAGCACGGCCGGCGCGGTGATCATGGTCGGCGAACGGCTGGCCACGGTGCCCGGCGGGTTGTCCGCGGTGGCCCGGTTGGCGGATTCGACCGGAGCCCGGGTCGCGTGGGTGCCGCGGCGGGCCGGAGAACGCGGCGCGCTGGAAGCGGGCGCCCTGCCCGGATTGTTGCCCGGTGGCCGTCCGGTCGCCGACGATGCCGCCCGGTCACAGGTCGCCGCGGCCTGGCACGTCGACGAATTGCCTTCTGGCGCAGGACGTGACGTCGACGGGATCCTGGCCGCCGCCACCGATGGAACGCTGGGTGCGCTGCTGGTCGGCGGCATCGAACCCGGCGACTTCGCCGACCCGGACGCGGTACTGGCCGCCCTGGACGCGGCCCCGTTCGTGGTCAGCCTGGAGTTGCGGCACAGCGCGGTAACCGAGCGCGCCGACGTCGTGTTCCCGGTCGCCCCGACCACCCAGAAGGCCGGCGCCTTCGTCAACTGGGAGGGCCGCTACCGCGCCTTCGAACCGGCGTTCAAGGGCAGCATGCTGCAGGCCAGCCAGTCCGATCACCGGGTGCTCGACACGCTGGCCGACGAGTTGGGCATCCAGCTCAACTGCGCGAGCGTCGAGTCGGCGCGCGAGGAGCTCGCCGGTCTGGGCACCTGGGACGGTAAGCACGCCGCCAGTCCGGCCATCGAGCCCGCCGAGGCCGCGCAGCCCGGGGAAGGCCAGGCCGTACTGACCGGCTGGCGGTTGCTGCTGGACGCCGGTCGCGGGCAGGACGGCGAACCGCATCTGGCGGGCACCGCACGCACACCCGTGGTGCGGTTGTCGGCCGGCACCGCCGCCGAGATCGGCGCCGCCGACGGCGAGTCGGTGACGGTCAGCACCGATCGCGGCTCAATCACTCTGCCGCTCAACGTAACTGACATGCCGGACCGGGTGGTGTGGCTGCCGCTGAACTCCCCGGGCTCGGCCGTGCACCAGGAACTCGGCGTCACGAGCGGCGCTTTAGTGAAGATCGGGGTCGGAAAATGACCGGCGGCGACGATGCAGAGCGAAGCGATGAGGAGGAGCGCCGCACATGAATAGTTTGGCCGCCTTCGGACACGACCCCTGGTGGCTGGTGCTGGGCAAGGCCCTGGCCATCTTCGTGTTCCTGATGCTCAACGTGCTGGTCGCGATCCTGCTGGAGCGCAAGATCCTCGGCTGGATGCAGCTGCGGCCCGGTCCCAACCGGGCCGGACCATGGGGCACCCTGCAGAGCCTCGCCGACGGCATCAAGCTGGCCCTCAAGGAGAGCATCACCCCCAAGGGCATCGACTGGTTCGTCTACTTCGCGGCGCCGGCCATCTCGGCGATCCCCGCGTTCACCGCCTTCTCCTTCATCCCGTTCGGCCCCGAGGTGTCGGTGTTCGGTCACTGGACGCCGCTGCAGCTGACCGATCTTCCGGTCGCCGTGCTGTTCATCCTCGGAATGTCAGCCATCGGCGTGTACGGCATCGTGCTGGGCGGCTGGGCGTCGGGTTCGACGTACCCGCTGCTGGGCGGGGTGCGTTCCACCGCGCAGGTGATCTCCTACGAAGTGGCCATGGGGTTGTCCTTCGCGGCGGTGTTCCTGTTCGCGGGTTCGATGTCGACGTCGCAGATCGTCGCCGCCCAGGACCGGGTCTGGTTCGTGTTCCTGCTGCTGCCCTCGTTCGTGATCTACCTGATCTCGATGGTCGGCGAAACCAACCGGGCGCCGTTCGACCTTCCGGAAGCCGAGGGCGAGTTGGTCGCCGGTTTCCACACCGAATACTCGTCGCTGAAGTTCGCGATCTTCATGCTGGCTGAGTACGTCAACATGTTCACGGTGTCCTCGCTGGCCGCGGCCTTGTTCTTCGGTGGCTGGCACGCGCCGTGGCCGCTGAACATGTGGGAGGGCGCCAATCACGGCTGGTGGCCGGTGCTCTGGTTCACCCTCAAGATGTGGACGTTCCTGTTCATCTACTTCTGGCTGCGCGCCAGCCTGCCCCGGTTCCGCTACGACCAGTTCATGTCGCTGGGCTGGAAGCTGCTGATCCCGGTGTCGCTGGTGTGGATCATGATCGCCGCGGTGATCCGCACGCTGCGCAACCAGGGCTACGCGCACTGGACCACCCTGCTGGTGGTGTGCAGCCTCGTCTTCGCCGTGGTACTGATCGGAACGCTGCGAAAACCGTTCAGCGCGCCCAGCGCGCGCAAGCGCCGCAGGCAGGCCGTGAGCCTCAACCCGAGCGGCTCGGCCGACGAACCGGCATTCCCGACACCACCGCTGCCGCTCAAGACCCTCGAACGGCCAGTAGGTGCAGGCAAGGAGAACGCACGTGGCTAACATCTTCAAACGCCTCTGGGATCCGGTCGCCGGATTCGGCGTCACCTTCGGGTCGATGTTCAAGAAGAACATCACCGAGGAGTATCCGGAGAAGCCCGGGCCGGTGGCACCGCGCTACCACGGCCGCCATCAGCTCAACAGGTACCCCGACGGCCTGGAGAAGTGCATCGGCTGCGAATTGTGTGCCTGGTCCTGCCCGGCCGACGCGATCTACGTCGAGGGCGCGGACAACACCGAAGAGGCGCGGTTCTCCCCCGGTGAGCGCTACGGCCGGGTGTACCAGATCAACTATCTGCGCTGCATCGGGTGCGGGTTGTGCATCGAGGCCTGCCCCACCCGCGCGCTGACCATGACCAACGACTACGAGTTGGCCGACGACAATCGCGCGGACCTGATCTACGAGAAGGACCGGTTGCTGGCCCCGTTGCTGCAGGACATGTTGGCGCCACCGCATCCGCGGGCCGAGGGCGCCACCGACAAGGACTACTACCTGGGCAATGTGACGGCGCAGGGGCTGCGGGAGAGTCAGGACGCCCGATGATCGTCACGTTCGCAGCGGAGACTCTGACCCACACCTCCACCGGTGAAGCCGTGATGTTCTGGGTGCTGGGCACGGCAGCGGTCATCGGCGCGCTGGGTGTGGTGCTGGCGGTCAACGCCGTCTACTCGGCCATGTACCTGGCGATGACGATGCTCATCCTGGCGGTCTTCTACATAGCCCAGGACGCCCTGTTCCTGGGCGTCGTGCAGGTGGTGGTCTACACCGGCGCGGTGATGATGCTGTTCCTGTTCGTGCTGATGCTCATCGGCGTGGACTCCGCGGAATCGCTGAAAGAGACCCTGCGCGGACAGCGGGTGGCCGCGGTGGTCACCGGTGTCGGGTTCGGCGTGCTGCTGATCGCCGGGATCGGCAACGTGGCGACCGGCGGCTTCTCCGGCCTGGCCGGCGCCAACGCCAACGGCAACGTGGAAGGGCTGGCGGCCCTTATCTTCTCGCGCTACCTGTGGGCCTTCGAGTTGACCAGCGCGCTGCTGATCACCGCCGCGGTCGGCGCGATGATCCTGGCGCACCGGGAGCGCTTCGAGCGCCGCAAGACCCAGCGCGAGCTCTCCGAGGAGCGCTTCCGCCCCGGCGGTCACGCCACCCCGATGCCCAACCCGGGCGTCTACGCCCGGCACAACGCCGTCGACGTGGCCGCGCTGCTGCCGGACGGCTCCTACTCGGACCTGTCGGTCTCCAAGATCCTGCGGACGCGCGGAGCCGACGGCCTCGAGACGCCCTCACCGGAGGCGGTTAAGGGCGGTGCTTCGTGAATCCGGCTAATTACCTTTACCTTTCGGCATTGCTGTTCACCATCGGGGCTTCCGGCGTGCTGCTGCGGCGCAACGCGATCGTCATGTTCATGTGCGTCGAGCTGATGCTCAACGCCGTCAACCTGGCGTTCGTCACGTTCGCGAGGATGCACGGCAAGCTCGACGGACAGATGATCGCGTTCTTCACCATGGTGGTCGCCGCGTGCGAGGTCGTCATCGGGCTGGCCATCATCATGACGATTTTTCGTGCCCGCAAATCGGCGTCGGTCGACGACGCGAATCTACTCAAAGGCTGAGAACGCCAAGATGATTCACTACACCTGGTTGCTGGTGGCGCTGCCGCTCGCTGGTGCCGCGATCCTGCTGTTCGGCGGTCGACGCACCGACGGGTGGGGCCACTGGCTGGGCACCCTGGCCGCCCTCTCCGCGTTCGGCGTGGGCGTCTCGCTGCTGACCGACCTGCTGAGCCGGTCCGCGGAGGACCGCACCATCCACCAGACGGTGTTCACCTGGATGCCGGTGGCCCAGCTGCAGGTCGACTTCGGTCTGCAGATCGACCAGCTGTCGATGTGCTTCATCCTGCTGATCTCCGGCGTCGGGTCGCTGATCCACATCTACTCGATCGCCTACATGGCCGAGGACGAAGACCGCAGAAGGTTTTTCGGCTACCTCAACCTGTTCCTGGCCTCGATGCTGCTGCTGGTGGTGGCCGACAATTACGTGCTGCTCTACGTCGGCTGGGAAGGCGTCGGTTTGGCGTCCTACCTGCTGATCGGTTTCTGGTACCACAAGCCGTCGGCGGCCACGGCGGCCAAGAAGGCGTTCGTGATGAACCGCGTCGGGGACGCCGGCCTAGCGTTGGCCATGTTCCTGATGTTCGCCACCTTCGGCACCGTGTCCTACGCCGGCGTGTTCGCCGGTGCGCCCGCCGCCAGCTCCGGCGTGCTGAACGCGATGGGGTTGTTGCTGCTGATGGGCGCCTGCGCCAAGTCAGCCCAGGTTCCACTGCAGGCCTGGTTGGGCGACGCGATGGAGGGTCCCACCCCGGTGTCGGCGCTGATCCACGCCGCCACCATGGTGACCGCCGGCGTCTACCTGATCGTGCGGTCCAACCCGGTGTTCAACCTCGCTCCCAACGCACGACTGGCCGTCGTCATCGTCGGGGCCGTCACCCTGATGCTGGGGGCGTTCATCGGCTGCGCCAAGGACGACATCAAGCGGGCCCTGGCCGCGTCCACGATGAGCCAGATCGGCTACATGGTGCTGGCCGCCGGCCTCGGCCCGGCCGGCTACGCGTTCGCGATCATGCACCTGCTCACTCACGGCTTCTTCAAGGCCGGCCTGTTCCTCGGATCCGGGTCGATCATTCACGCGATGCACGAAGAGCAGGACATGCGCCGCTACGGCGGTCTGCGCAAGGCCCTGCCGGTCACCTTCGTGACGTTCGGCCTGGGCTATCTGGCCATCATCGGCGTACCTCCGTTCGCCGGCTTCTTCTCCAAGGACGCGATCATCGAAGCCGCGCTGGGCGCCGGCGGCGCCCAGGGTTACGTGCTGGGCGGAGCCGCGCTGCTGGGCGCGGGCATCACCGCCTTCTACATGACCCGGGTGATGCTGATGACCTTCTTCGGCCAAAAGCGCTGGGCGCCAAGCTCGCATCCCCATGAGGCCCCTGCCCTGATGCTGTGGCCGATGATCATCCTGGCCTTCGGCTCGGTGTTCGCCGGCGGTCTCTTCGCGATGGGCGACTCCCTGCAGCACTGGCTCGAACCCGTCGTCGGTGTACACAAAGAGGCGACGCACGCGTTGCCCGAATGGGCCGTCAGCGTCGTCGCGGTGGCGGTGGTCGTGGTCGGCGCCCTGGTGGCCTACCGGATGTACGGCGGCAAGGCTGAGATTCCGCGGGTCGCCCCGGCTCAGGTTTCGGTACTGACGACGGCCGCACGCGCCGACGCTTACGGCGATGCCTTCAACGAGGAGGTCTTCATGCGCCCGGGTGCGCACCTGACGGACAGGCTGGTCGCCGTCGACAACGCCGGCGTGGACGGCTCGGTCAACGGGTTGGCCGCGCTGGTGGGACAGACATCGAACCGGTTGCGCGGCTTGCAGACCGGCTTCGCCCGCAACTACGCGCTGTCGATGCTGGCGGGGGCGGCCCTGGTGGCCGGTGCGCTGTTGGCGGTGAACCTGTGGTGAACGTGCCTTGGCTGAGTGTTCTCTGGCTGGTGCCACTGGCGGGTGCGGTGCTGGTGATCCTGTTGCCCCCGAGCCTGCGTCAGGTCGCCAAGTGGACCGGCCTGGTCGTCAGCATCGCCACGTTGGCGGTGTCTCTGGTGGTGGCCGTCGGGTTCAAGCCCGGCGGTGACACCTATCAGTTCGTCGAAAAACGCACCTGGATACCGGCTTTCGGAGCCGGCTACTCCCTGGGTGTGGACGGCATCGCGCTGATTCTGGTGGTGCTGACCACGGTGCTGATTCCGTTGCTGCTGGTCGCCGGCTGGAATGACTCGGGGGGTAACAAAAACCCCCGCGGCGTGCACGCCTACGTCGCGCTGACGCTGGCTATCGAGTCCATGGTGCTGATCTCGGTGGTCGCCCTGGACGTGCTGCTGTTCTACGTCTTCTTCGAAGCCATGCTGATCCCGATGTACTTCCTCATCGGCGGGTTCGGGCAGGGCAAGGACCGTTCGCGGGCCGCGGTGAAGTTCTTGCTGTACAACCTGTTCGGCGGGCTGATCATGCTGGCCGCGGTGATCGGGCTGTACGTGGTCACCAGCCAGCACGGCGGCGGCACCTTCGACTTCGTCCGGATCGTCGACGACGTCCGGGCCGGCCGTCTCGCAGGTGTCGACCCGGCTGCGTTCAAGGCGATATTCCTGGGCTTCATGTTCGCGTTCGCGATCAAGGCGCCGCTGTGGCCGCTGCACCGGTGGCTGCCCGACGCCGCGGTCGAGTCCACCCCCGCCACGGCGGTGCTGATCACCGCGGTGATGGACAAGGTCGGCACGTTCGGCATGCTGCGCTACTGCCTGCAGCTGTTCCCGGACGCCTCAACCTATTTCCGCCCCGCCATCGTCACGCTGGCCATCATCGGAGTGATCTACGGCGCCATCGTGGCGATCGGCCAGACCGACATGATGCGGCTGATCGCCTACACCTCGATCTCGCACTTCGGCTTCATCATCGCCGGCATCTTCGTGATGACCACCCAGGGTCAGAGCGGCTCGACGCTGTACATGCTCAACCACGGCATTTCCACGGCCGCGGTCTTCCTGATCGCCGGGTTCCTGGTCTCCCGCGGCGGCAGCCGCAAAATCGCCGACTACGGCGGCGTGCAGAAGGTGGCCCCGATTCTGGCCGGCACCTTCCTGGTGTCCTGCATGGCCACGCTGTCGCTACCCGGCCTGGCTCCGTTCATCAGCGAATTCCTAGTATTGCTGGGCACTTTCAACCGCTACTGGGTGGCTGCGGCCTTCGGCGTGACGGCCCTGGTGCTGGCCGCCATCTACATGCTGTGGCTCTACCAGCGCGTCATGACGGGCCCGGTCGCCAAGGGCAACGAGAAGATTCGTGACCTGGTGGGACGCGAGATGGTCGTCGTCGCACCGTTGCTCGCGCTGTTGTTCGTGCTGGGCGTTTACCCCAAGCCGGTGCTGGACATCATCAACCCGGCAGTCGAGAGCACCATGACCACCATCGGCCAGCATGATCCCGCTCCTACTGTTCCGATGAACGGCGTACCCCGGAAAGCCGAAGGACCGCACCAATGACGCTGCCCAGCCCCAGCATCGAGTACTTCCTGCTGTCCCCGATGTTCATCGTGTTCGGCATCGCGGTGCTCGGCGTGCTGGTCGAGGCATTCCTGCCGCGCCCGCTGCGATACGGCGCGCAACTGGTGCTGGCCCTCGGCGGGTTGGCCGCGGCGTTCGCCGCCGTTGTAGCGGTGGCGAAGTCGGTTCCGGCCGAGGGACGCCGGGCCGTGCTCGGCGCCGTGGCCGTGGACCGGCCGACCCTGTTCTTGCAGGGCACCATCGTTCTGGTGTCGGTGCTGGCGGTCATCTTCGTCGCCGAACGCAGCCAGCGCACCGTTCCGGACAAGGCGGCCGAAAAGCGCAAGGTGTTCGCGGGCCTGGATTCCTTCACCCCCCAGGCGTCCGCGGTGCCCGGTAGCGACACCGAGCACGAGGCCGAACGCGCCGGTGTGGCCCAGACCGAACTGTTCCCGCTGCTGACCCTGTCGGTCGGCGGCATGATGGTGTTCCCCGCGTCCAATGACCTGCTGACGATGTTCGTTGCGCTGGAAGTGCTTTCGCTCCCCCTGTACCTGATGTGCGGGCTGGCCCGGCACCGCCGGTTGGTGTCGCAGGAAGCGGCGCTGAAGTACTTCCTGCTGGGCGCGTTCTCGTCGGCCTTCTTTCTTTACGGTGTCGCCCTGCTCTACGGCGCGACCGGCACGCTCACCCTCGGCGGCATCCGCGATTCCCTTGCGGGCGAAAGCGATACGTCCATGGCGCTGGTCGGGGTCGCGCTGCTGTCGGTCGGTCTGCTGTTCAAAGTCGGCGCCGTCCCGTTCCATTCATGGATCCCCGACGTGTATCAGGGTGCGCCCACCCCGATCACCGGCTTCATGGCGGCGGCCACCAAGGTCGCGGCGTTCGGCGCCTTGCTGCGCGTGGTTTACGTCGCGCTGCCTCCGCTGCACCACGACTGGCGTCCGGTGCTGTGGGGGATCGCGATCCTGACGATGACCGTGGGCACCATCACCGCGGTCAACCAGACCAATGTCAAACGGATGCTGGCTTATTCGTCGGTCGCACACGTCGGCTTCATCCTCACCGGAGTGATCGCCGACAACTCGGCGGGGCTGTCGGGCACCTTGTTCTATCTGGTCGCGTACAGCTTCAGCACGGTGGGCGCCTTTGCGATCGTGGGCCTGGTCCGCAATTCGGATGACGTCGAGGACGCCGAACTGTCGCACTGGGCAGGCCTGGGCCAGCGCTCCCCCATTGTGGGCGTGATGCTTTCGATGTTCCTGCTGGCGTTTGCGGGCATCCCGCTGACCAGTGGCTTCATCAGCAAGTTCGCGGTGTTCAAGGCCGCCGCCCAGGGAGGCGCGGTGCCGCTGGTGGTGATCGGTGTGATCTCCAGCGGGGTGGCCGCCTACTTCTATGTGCGGGTGATCGTGTCGATGTTCTTCACCGAACCCACCGACGACACACCGCATGTCATGGCGCCCGGCGTGCTCAGCAAGGCAGCCATCGCGGTGTGCGCGTTGGTCACGGTGCTGCTGGGCATCTTCCCGCAGCCGGTGCTGGATCTGGCCGAGCGCGCGGCGACGTTCCTGAACTAGGGCGTCGCTCAGCCGGATTTTGACTGATTTGGTGGCGCGAGATTCGTTCGCCTAATTCAGAAACGGACGGGTGGCCAGGATATAGATCGCCAGCACCGCCAGCGGCGCTATCAGGGGTAACCAGGGCACCTGCACGGGGAACGACGTCGCGACCAGTCCGGCGAAGGTGAAACCGACCGCAGCGACGATCGTCGGCCAACTTCCCGTGACGACGTCACCGGACGCGTGCCGGCACACCAGGTACGCCGCCGCACAGAGTCCCGACAGGGCGGCCAGCACGTGCGAGCCGTCCGAGACCGCGATAACTATCACCGCCAACATCACGGCAATCGTTGCGGCAGAACGAAGTACCGTTCCGAACCCGACGGCGAGCACCGCTGCGGCCCCGATCGCAAGCGCAAATCCATGGGATCCCATGGCGGCCGCCGCCACCATCAGCAGACCGAATGCCACCGAGAAGACGCGGTTACCTGACTGTGTAACCATGTCAGCGTCTCGCTCCCCGCACTCGCATCCGGCGGTCTGGGAGTAGGCCCATCGACTGCTCGAGCGAGCGATCCGACGGCCAGGACAGCACGTCGACGCCGACGGTAGCCATGTCGCGGTACATCGCCGAACGCTGCAGCGCCCACATCTTGACCACCAGCGGGTCGTGCTCCCCTTCGAACGGGGAGCTGTCCAGCACGTCCACCGCCACCACCACGTGGCCGCGCTTGCGCAAATCGATGAGCGCTAAGGCGAATTCGGTGTCCAGCAGCGTCGAGAACGCGATGACGATGGCACCCGTGGGCACCGCCGCGCGGGGAGCCAACGTGCCGGTGGTGGTTTCGAACCGCTCGCCGGCATCCAGCACGGTGTCGAGCACCCGGTAGAACTGGCGCTGGCCGATTTCGGCACCGAGCCAACGCGGCCGGTTTCCACCGAGGGCGACAATGCCGGCCCGGTCGCCGTTGCGCAGCGCGGTCTGCACCACCTGGGCCGCGCCGCGCACGACGCGTTCGGTGGCCGCCGTCGCGGGCCCGGCCGGCTGGCGATAGGTGTCGATCAGCACCACCACGTCGGCGGCGCGGTCGGTCAAACGCTGCGTCACGTGCAGCCGCCCCCGCCGTGCGCTCACCGCCCAATTCACAGCGCGCAGTTGGTCACCCGGGACATAGAGACGGATGTCGGCGTATTCCACGCCGGGCCCGATGTGCCGGGTGAGGTGGGCGCCCAACCGGTCGAGTAACTCGATCTGCGGGATCGAAGTCGATTGCGGCGGCGTCAGCGGAAACACGATGATGTCGGCGACGTCGACCGTGCCGGTCCCCTTGAGCAGCCCGCCCCGCGCCACGACGTCGACCTGGGCCCGGAGGTGGTAGCGGCCCCACCTTTTTGCCACCGCGGCAACGGTTTTCGCTTGCCTCTCGGTTTCGGTGTCCTTTCCCAGGTCTTCCAGTTCCAGCCCGTCGACGGCCGACACCGTGAGGTCGACGTCGGCCGGGCCGGATTCCGTGGTGGCCCATACCCGCACGCGCGATTCTTCGTCTTCGAAACAGCGTTGCGAATCCGGTTCCGCATGCACCTGGACCGTAGGGACAGGAGACTGCCAACTGAGCGAGCACAGCACTCCGAGTAGTGGCGCCGCGAACGCGACGAGCTGCCAGCGTCCGCCCATGACCGCAGCCGCCAGTGCCACCCCGGCGCAGGTGGCGATCGCCAACGTCAGCGGGGATGCACGCCAGCGGATCTCGACGTCGCGATGCGCGATCACGTCGGCGGACGGTCCGCGCGGGGCACGGGCAGGCGCCGCAACAACTCCCCGACCACATCGGCGCCCTGGATCTTGCGCACCCACATCTCCGGACGCAGCGTGATCCGGTGTGCGACCGCAGGTACGGCGAGCGCCTTGACGTCTTCCGGGATCACGTAGTCGCGGCCCAACAGCAATGCCCGGGCGCGGGCGAGTTGAACAAGGTCGAGTTCGGCGCGCGGACTGGCACCCACGGCGACCTGAGGATGGTGCCGCGTCGCAGTGGCCAGCGACACCACATACTGCAGCACGTCCTCATGCACGGTGACCTGCTCGACCGCCTCGCGCATCGCCAGCAGATCGGTCGCGTCGACGACCTGGTTCACCACCGGTTCCGCCGAACCGCGGTCCAGGCGCCGGCGCAACATCGCCGCCTCGTCCTGTTCGGACAGGTAGCGCAGTTCCAGCCGGATGGCGAACCGGTCCAACTGGGCCTCCGGCAGCGGATATGTGCCTTCGTACTCGATCGGGTTGTCGGTGGCCAGCACGATGAAAGGCGTTGGCAGCTTGTGGGTTTGGCCGTCGATGCTGACCTGCCCCTCGGCCATCGCCTCGAGGAGTGCCGCCTGCGTCTTGGGAGGCGTGCGGTTGATTTCGTCACCGAGCAGCAGATTGGTGAAGATCGGGCCCCGGCGAAATTCGAAACGCCCCGACTGCATGTCGTAAATCGTGGAACCGAGCAGGTCGGCCGGCAGCAGGTCGGGCGTGAACTGCACCCGGGTGAACTCGAGACCCAGCGCAGACGCGAAGGATCGCGCGATCAACGTCTTGCCAAGTCCGGGCAGGTCTTCGATCAGAACGTGCCCGCGGGCCAGCAGTGCGGTCAGGATGAGCGTGAGGGCCGAGCGCTTACCAACGACGATGCGTTCGATCTCGTCGAGGACCGCCTCACACTGGGCAGTCGTCGTACCAACTGGCATAGCCGCCGGGGTCGTCATCTGTGCTCCATCGTCATACCTTCTCCAACTTTCGCAGAATCTCCTCGAGCGCCGCGCGACCCGGTCCCGGTTGGTCGCCATCGGAATGCCCGACGTTGTTCGGGTTAACCCATTCCCAGAGTTCTGGGCCGAAAAGCATCTCGCCGGTCGCCCGGAACGCCGCCGGGTCCTTGGCCTGTCGCTGGCCGGTGGTGATCTCGAAGCGGCGGGCCAACATTGGGCGCAGGTGACGATCCCAGTCCTTGCGGCTGGAATCCGACCACCGGATCATCGTCTCGGTATTCGACAACCACCGGCGCAGCGAATCACCCAGATCGTCGTGCTCCGCCTCGGCTTCCGGTTCACCGGGATGGCCCAGCACTCGGCGGACATTGAGCAACACCAGCGCCAGGGCCACGCCGGCGCCGACCAGCACGAACCGGCGGTCCTGCAGTATCAGGGCCAGCAACTCGATTCCGACAATGAGGCAAATGCCTAGTGCTATCAGTCTTTTCATACAGCTCTGCCGGAGCGCGGAGCGATTTCGTCCAGGACGAGTTCGAGCACGCGGACCGCTGTCTCGCGGTGCCCTTCGTCCATCACGTGCGGGCTGAACCGCGCCTCTTCGAACAGGTTCACCAATTGGACGGCATTTTCGGCTCGCAGAGCGCGCTGTTGCACCGCGCGGGCGAGCACCTCGGTCGGGGTATCGAATTCCTGCGGCACCGCGCCCGGGACGTTGGCCAGTTCACGCTCCATCGCCGCGTAGCAGGCGATGATCGCTTCACGGGGTTCGCGGCTGAGGTCTGCCATTTCGGCCAAACCCACTTCGGCGGCACGCACCAATGACTCCGCAGCGACCTCCGGCGGAGGCAATTCGGTGAGATCGTCAGTTTTGAATGCTGTTGTCGCCGTATGCCGGCGCCGTCGTGACACGATGAAGCCGCCGACGAACAGCATCAGCAGGACGGGCACGAATGCCAGCAGCGACCCCAGCATGTCCGGGCTGTCCTTTTGCCGCGCAGGCTGTCTGGGTTGCGGGGCGCCACCGGTGCCCGGCGGGGTCGCGGTCGAATCCGGTTGCGGCGCATCGACACTGATCTGGGGCGGGGTGAACAACTGCGATATCAGGATCGCGACCAGGAGCCAGGCGACGATCACTCCCAGCGCGATCAGCACCACCCGCCAGCTCGGCCGGGCGCTGCCGCCCCCCAGCATGTCGGGCAGCGCGCCGGCGCTGGGCGCTACGGCGCGCGGGTCGCGCAGCCGGGCGATGATCGAGAATGCCAGTAACCCCAGGGTGGCTGCGATGGCCGCCACCAGGAACATCAGCGCCGTCTTGCTGGGGCCCTCCTCGGCAAGGCGGCGACCGTGATGTTCGGGGAGATATCCCCGAAGTGCGGCGGCGACCAGCATCAGTAGAGCGACCAAAGCCACCACCCGGGTGGTGGGCTTGTCGAACATCAGCGGAGGTTTCCTGGTGGCTTGCGCCCCATAGCCGAAGGCTAGCGGCGCGGGGCTGCCCGGGTCCAGTCGCGGGCGCTTGTCATCAAGTTGCCTCATGTCAAGATGCGCGCGAAGGGTTGTTGGTTGCCTCACGTGAACGTGCGCGCTTGGTGAGTGGAGTCGGGACGCCGGCTGGGGCTTTGCTGGTGGTCAGGGTGAAGAGTTGGTTGGTCAACGCCTGGATCTGGCGTTGGGTGGCGGCTGGGTTGATCAGTGAGTAGGTCCGCTTGAGCGCCACGATGCGGTCCAGGGTCATACTCGGGTGGTCGGTCGCCCGGTGAAACGGGGTGGTGGCCGTGTCGTGTTTTCTGGATACCTTGGCGCCTTTGCGGACTTTGGATACCAATTTCTGCTGGGGGTGGAAGTAGTTGGTCAGCTGTGACTGCAGTCGCCAGATCTCGTTGAGTAGCAAGAGTTCTGACGCTGTGTCGTAGCGGTAGTAGCCGACCACGGTGCGGACCACCACCCAGTTCTTCTGCTCGACGTGGCAGCCGTCGTTCTTGTTGCCCGGCCGTGACCGGGTGAAGGTGATTCGCCGGTCTTGGCACCATGCCAAGAGGTCGTCGTTGATGAATTCCGATCCGTTATCGCAGTCCACGCCGAGGATCGGGAACGGCATCGCGGCGGCGATCTGATTGAGGGCGGCCAGGATGTGTTTGGCCGTCCTGTCCGGTAGCGAGCGGCTTTCGGTCCAGCCGGTGGCGATATCGGTGACCGTCAACGTGAACGCATGGCCTCCACCCCGATTGCCGCCGTCATGGAAGACCGTGTCGATCTCGACGAAGCCGGGCACAGCGTCATCCCATTGGGCCCAGGTGCGCACCGGGATCTGACTTCGGATCAGCGACCCCGGCTTGGTGCCCACGCGTCCTTTGATCTTGCATCTGGCCCGTTCATCGGCCAGGCGGCGATCGATGGTGGCCGCCGACATCGATACCAGCAGTGCCGCCGTCTCGTCACTGATGACCAGCTCCCGGAAGTGGCGCAGCACGGCTACCAGCTCGGTGAGCATGGGTGCGAGCCGTTTGCCGGCGGGCATGCCCAGCACCGTCCAGCAGATCGTCAGCGCAGCAATCACATCCTCGCCGTATTTCACGGGCCGCGGACTTCGTGCAGACATGATCCTGGGGGCCAGCGCGGCTTTCAGTGCCTTGCGGGCATGGCTGCGATGCCAGCCCGTGTTGGCGCACAACTCGTCAAGAATCCGGGTCTTACCGCGCTTACCGGCCTGCTGATAACGAGTCGCCGCTGATTGGGTCACCGCCCTGCGCTCTGCCAATGTCAACCCCATCAACCGGGCCTACCGAACTCATTGCTGACCCGACCAGGCAGGCGCGCCGTCCACGCGCGCATTCTCGATGAGGCAACGAATCACCCTTTCGCGCGCATTTCTGACGAGTCAACGCGGTCACCAAGTTGCCTCATGTCAAGATGCGCGCGAAGGGTTGTTGGTTGCCTCACGTGAACGTGCGCGCTTGGTGAGTGGAGTCGGGACGCCGGCTGGGGCTTTGCTGGTGGTCAGGGTGAAGAGTTGGTTGGTCAACGCCTGGATCTGGCGTTGGGTGGCGGCTGGGTTGATCAGTGAGTAGGTCCGCTTGAGCGCCACGATGCGGTCCAGGGTCATACTCGGGTGGTCGGTCGCCCGGTGAAACGGGGTGGTGGCCGTGTCGTGTTTTCTGGATACCTTGGCGCCTTTGCGGACTTTGGATACCAATTTCTGCTGGGGGTGGAAGTAGTTGGTCAGCTGTGACTGCAGTCGCCAGATCTCGTTGAGTAGCAAGAGTTCTGACGCTGTGTCGTAGCGGTAGTAGCCGACCACGGTGCGGACCACCACCCAGTTCTTCTGCTCGACGTGGCAGCCGTCGTTCTTGTTGCCCGGCCGTGACCGGGTGAAGGTGATTCGCCGGTCTTGGCACCATGCCAAGAGGTCGTCGTTGATGAATTCCGATCCGTTATCGCAGTCCACGCCGAGGATCGGGAACGGCATCGCGGCGGCGATCTGATTGAGGGCGGCCAGGATGTGTTTGGCCGTCCTGTCCGGTAGCGAGCGGCTTTCGGTCCAGCCGGTGGCGATATCGGTGACCGTCAACGTGAACGCATGGCCTCCACCCCGATTGCCGCCGTCATGGAAGACCGTGTCGATCTCGACGAAGCCGGGCACAGCGTCATCCCATTGGGCCCAGGTGCGCACCGGGATCTGACTTCGGATCAGCGACCCCGGCTTGGTGCCCACGCGTCCTTTGATCTTGTATCTGGCCCGTTCATCGGCCAGGCGGCGATCGATGGTGGCCGCCGACATCGATACCAGCAGTGCCGCCGTCTCGTCACTGATGACCAGCTCCCGGAAGTGGCGCAGCACGGCTACCAGCTCGGTGAGCATGGGTGCGAGCCGTTTGCCGGCGGGCATGCCCAGCACCGTCCAGCAGATCGTCAGCGCAGCAATGACATCCTCGCCGTATTTCACGGGCCGCGGACTTCGTGCAGACATGATCCTGGGGGCCAGCGCGGCTTTCAGTGCCTTGCGGGCATGGCTGCGATGCCAGCCCGTGTTGGCGCACAACTCGTCAAGAATCCGGGTCTTACCGCGCTTACCGGCCTGCTGATAACGAGTCGCCGCTGATTGGGTCACCGCCCTGCGCTCTGCCAATGTCAACCCCATCAACCGGGCCTACCGAACTCATTGCTGACCCGACCAGGCAGGCGCGCCGTCCACGCGCGCATTCTCGATGAGGCAACGAATCACCCTTTCGCGCGCATTTCTGACGAGTCAACGCGGTCACCGGGTGGGGGTATATTCGCACATATGTTCGATATGGCGATGTTCTCGCAGGTGGATCCGGGTGCCACCGAAGCCGAGCTGATCGCGCGCATCGAGGAGTTGGAGCGGCTCAAGTCGGCCGCAGCAGCCGGGCAGGCCCGCGCCGCCGCCGCATTGGACGCCGCCCGGCGCGCCGCGGAGTCAGCCGCCGCAGTGCCCGCGGCCAAGCGGGGCCGCGGGGTGGCCAGCGAGGTCGCGCTGGCGCGCCGCGATTCCCCGGCCCGCGGCGGCCGCCACCTCGGATTCGCCAAAGCCCTCGTGCACGAGATGCCCCACACCCTGGCCGCGTTGGAACACGGAGTCCTCTCGGAATGGCGCGCGACGTTGATCGTGCGCGAATCGGCCTGCCTGGACCTCGAAGACCGCCGCGCCCTGGACCGCGAACTGTGCGCTGACCTCAGCGGGCTGCAGGGACTCGGGGACAAGTGGATCATCGCCGCGGCCAAACAGATCGCCTACCGCCGCGACGCCCGCGCCGTGGTCGATCGCGCCGCCAAAGCAGCACAGGACCGCACCGTCACCATCCGCCCCGCCCCCGACACCATGACCTGGGTCAGCATCCTGCTGCCCGTCGCTCAAGGAGTCGGGGTCTACGCCGCACTGCGCCGCGCCGCCGACACCACCGTCGACGGCCGCTCCCGCGGCCAGGTCATGGCCGACACCGCCTTTGAACGCATCACCGCCACCCCCGCCACCACCCCCGCCCCGATCGCGCTGAACGTGGTGATCTCCGACCGGGCGCTACTCGGTGACACCGAGGACGCCGCCCTGCTGCAGGGCTACGGCCCCATCCCGGCCGAGGTCGCCCGCACCTGGCTCACCGCCGCAATCGCCGACCAGAAGTCGCTGGCCACCCTGCGCCGCCTCTACGCCAGCCCCACCACCGGCGCGCTGGTGGCCATGGAATCCCGGTCGCGGGCCTTCCCCCGCGGGCTGGCCGAGTTCATCAACCTGCGCGACCAAACCTGCCGCACCCCCTACTGCGACGCCCCCATCCGCCACCGCGACCACATCCAACCCGTCAAACACGGCGGACCCACCACCGCCCACAACGGCGAAGGCCTCTGCGAACGCTGCAACTACATCAAAGAAACACCCGGCTGGACCGTCACCGCCCACACCCACAACGGCACCCACACCACCGACTACGAAACACCCACCCACACCCGCTACCGATCAGCGGCACCACCGATCTACTCGATCATCAATATCAGCCACGTCGAAGACGCCATCGGCGTCGAACTCATCGACTTCCATGCCGCCTGACGGTTCACACCATGAACGGCGCGAAGCTGCCGTCGAGCACCTGCAGGTGCCCGATCGTGCGACCGGTCACCACGCTGGGGCCTACCCGCGCGAGTTGCACAGTGGCCTGCGCGAATTCCTCGGCGGTGCTCTCGTCGTCGAAGCCGTGGGCGTAGTAGGACAGGCCCGGCGTCATGATCGGCTTGGATGGAGCGAGTGCGTTGATCGCGATGTTGTGGTCGGCGAGATCCAGTGCCGCGCAGCCGGTGAGGTGTTCCAGCGCCGCCTTGGAGCCCCCGTATCCGGGCAATCCCCCGCCCAGCCGCGACGCGATGGAGGTGATGTTGACGATCGAACCGCCACCGGCGTTGATCATGTCCGGGCTGACCAGTTGCATCAGTTCGTAGGCGGCGAACACCGCGATCTCGAAATGCCGGCGGTACGCGGTCAGCGGGATGCTGACGAATCCTGGATACCGCGCCTTGTCCGTCACCGCTTTCTTGGCGCGCGGCGTGGCGCCGGGCCGCCCCGGCGCGGTGAACGCGGCGTTGTTGATCAGAATGTTGATGGGGCCCAACGCATCCCGGGCTTCGTCGACCAGCCGGACGATGTCGTCGTGCTCAGTCAGGTCTGCCCGGATCGCCACGGCCCGTCCGCCGGCGGCCTCGATGTCGGCGACCGTCTCGCCGATGGTTCCTGGCAGCCGTTCGTCCCAGACGGCTTCGGTGCGCCCGACGACGGCCACCGCCTCGCCGTCGGCTGCCAGGGCCAGCGCGATCGCCCGTCCCAGACCGCGACTGGCGCCGGTGACGATGGCGGTCATCGGGTCACCCCGTGCACGACGATGGCGGCGGTCTGCTCCACCCAGGCGTCGTCCAGCTTCTGGTCGGGGTACAGCATCATCCGCAACATGGTGGCGCCTCCGATCAGTTCGATCAGCCGGTCCGGGTCGACGTCGGGGTGCGCCTCGCCGCGGTCGATCGCCTCGCGCAGCCGAATCCGCACCGCCGCGAACAGACCGGCGAAGCGCGACATCACCCGCGCGTTCAACTCGGCATCGGCGGTCATGTCGGCCACCAGACCGGGCAGCGCGGCCCGCACCACCGGAGTGGTGAATACGTCACGGGTGGCCTCGATCATCATCCGGATGTCGGCGGCGAAATCACCCGCCGGCGCCACCAACGCCGTCGGCGCCACCGGGAACGCCGCCTCGTGCACCAATTCCGCCTTACTGGACCATCTGCGGTACAGCGCCGACTTGGTGGTGCCGGCCCGCTCGGCCACCGCGGCCAGACTGAGATTCGAATAGCCGATGTTGACAAGCAGTTCCGCGGTCGCTGCGAGAATGGCAGAGTCAATGCGCGGATCCCGCGGCCGCCCGGCGCCGGGGATCTTGTCAAGGGTGGACGGGTCTGCTTTCATAACGCTACCTACCGTATCGTAATTACCCCGCAAAGGAAGCACTGTGGCCAACGAACCGGCTCTCGAAGATGTGGGCCGCATGCAACGCTCGAGCCGGGATACCGCCACCGTCCCGGCCCTGATGTCTCAATGGTTGTCGACGAAGCTGCCGGTAGCGCCCGAAGTCACCGTGGAAAGCGGCGTGGACTCGACGGGCATGTCGTCGGAAACCATCATTCTGACCGCCCGGTGGGACGGGAACGAGCAGAAGCTGGTCGCCCGGGTCGCGCCTACCGCGCAGGACGTTCCGGTCTTCCCGACGTACCGCCTGGACCACCAGTTCGAGGTGATCCGGCAGGTCGGTGAGCTGACCGACGTACCGGTACCGCGGGTGCGCTGGATCGAGAACACCGGCGACGTCCTGGGTGCGCCGTTCTTCCTGATGGATTACGTCGAGGGCGTGGTGCCGCC
The DNA here is from genome assembly GCF_003614435.1 of Mycobacterium paragordonae. Taxonomy (NCBI): domain Bacteria; kingdom Bacillati; phylum Actinomycetota; class Actinomycetes; order Mycobacteriales; family Mycobacteriaceae; genus Mycobacterium; species Mycobacterium paragordonae. The sequence continues at coordinate 1,737,107 of NZ_CP025546.1, read as the reverse complement.
CGACGTCATGCCGTACACCTTCGGCGGCAACTGGTTCGCCGACGCCCCGCTCGAACACCAACGCAAGCTCCAGGACGCCTCGGTCAGCGTGCTGGCGGCCCTGCATTCGATTCCCAACGCCGAGAACACGTTCGGATTCCTGACCCAGGACCTGACCGGTGACACCGCGCTGCGCAAGCACTTCAACTGGGTCAGATCATGGTATGACTTCGCGGTCCCCGACATCGGCCGATCACCGTTGGTCGAGCGCACCTTCCAATGGCTGCAGGACAATTGGCCGGCCGACGCCGATGCGCGCGAGCCGGTGCTCAACTGGGGCGACGCCCGGGTGGGCAACGTGCTGTACCAGGATTTCGAACCGGTGGCGGTGCTGGACTGGGAGATGGTGACACTCGGCCCGCGCGAACTCGATGTGGCCTGGATGATATTCGCGCACAAGGTCTTTCAGGAGCTGGCCGGGCTGGCGACGTTGCCGGGCCTGCCGGACGTGATGCGTGAGGAGGACGTGCGGGCCACCTACCGCAAACTCACCGGCGTGGAACTCAGCGACCTCAACTGGTTCTACGTGTACTCCGGGGTCATGTGGGCGTGCGTGTTCATGCGCACCGGCGCGCGGCGTGTGCATTTCGGAGAGGTCGAGAAACCCGAGGACGTGGAGACGCTGTTCTACCACGCCGGGTTGATGAAACGTCTTATCGGAGAGGAACAATAATGCTTGGCCCGCTCGACGAATACCCGGTACACCAGATTCCCCAACCGATCGCCTGGCCCGGCTCATCCGACCGCAACTTCTACGACCGCTCCTACTACAACGCCCACGACCGGACCGGAGACATCTTCGTCATCACCGGCATCGGCTACTACCCCAACCTCGGGGTCAAGGACGCCTTCCTGCTCGTCCGGCGCGGCGAAACGCAGACGGCCGTGCACCTTTCGGATGCCATCGATCAGGACCGGTTGAACCAGCACGTCAACGGCTACCGCGTCGAGGTCATCGAGCCGCTGCGCAAATTGCGCATCGTGCTGGACGAAACCGAAGGCATCGCAGCCGATCTCACCTGGGAGGGCCTATTCGACGTGGTCCAGGAGCAGCCGCACATCCTGCGGTCCGGCAACCGGGTCACGCTCAACGCCCAGCGGTTCGCCCAACTCGGCAGCTGGAGCGGCCGGCTGAGTGTCGACGGCGAAGAGATCACCCTCGACCCGTCCGTCTGGATCGGCAGCCGCGACCGATCCTGGGGCATCCGCCCGATCGGCGAGCCGGAACCCGCCGGCCGGCCCGCGGACCCGCCGTTCGAAGGGATGTGGTGGCTGTACGTGCCGATCGCATTCGACGACTTCGCGATCGTGCTGATCATCCAGGAGGAGCCCAACGGGTTCCGCTCGCTCAACGACTGCACGCGGGTATGGCGCGACGGCCGGGTCGAACAGCTGGGCTGGCCGCGGGTCAAGATCCACTACCGCTCCGGCACCCGGATCCCGACCGGCGCGACCATCGACGCGACCACGCCCGACGGCACCCCCGTGCACTTCGACGTAGAGTCCAAGCTGCCGGTGCCGATCCACGTCGGCGGCGGCTACGGCGGCGACTCGGACTGGACGCACGGCCTGTGGAAGGGCGAGAAGTTCGCCGAGCGGCTGACCTATGACATGACCGACCCCGGCATCGTCGCCCGCTCGGGCTTCGGCGTCATCGACCACGTCGGGCGCGCGGTCTGCCGGGACGGCGACGGCGAGCCGGTGGAGGGCTGGGGCCTCTACGAGCACGGCGCGCTGGGCCGGCACGACCCATCGGGATTCGCCGACTGGCTAACCGTCGCGCCCTAACTCGTCGATGATCTCGGCCAGCGTGGACAGGCCGATCGGCGCCGCCTGATACAGGAACACCGTGTCGGAGACGCCGTCGAGACGGTCGCGGATGTGCGCGGCGATCTGCGCCGGGGTGCCGCACGCCGCGATGGTGTGCATCATCTCGTCGGTGATCAGGGAGCCCATCTCCTGCCAACGGCCCTGCTTGGACATCGCGTTGAGTTCGGGCTGCAGATCCTCCCAGCCGTGCGCGGCCAGCACCGGCCGGTACGCCGGCGTCGACCCGTAGAACGACAGCAACCGCCTGGTGCCCGCCACCGCCTCTTCCGAGTCGCCCGAGACGATGACTTCCGGAATGATGCGGAAATCCTGCGTGCGCCGACCACTGGCCTCCAGGCCGGCCCGCACCGCCGGCATGGTGCTGCCGTGCAGGAAACGCTTTGAACCGAACGGCATCACCAGCAGACCGTCGGCGTGCTCGGCGGTCGCCCGGGTCAGCCGCGGCCCGAGCGCGCCCACGTAGATGGGCGGCGGGCCGTACGGGTTGGGGCCAGGATTGAACGTCGGCGTCATCAGCGTGTGCCGGTAGAACTCGCCGCGAAAGTCCAAGCGCGTACCGGAGTTCCAGGTCTCGAAGATCGCGCGCAGCGCCGCGATCAGCTCCGTCATCCGCTGCACCGGACGGTCGAACTGCGCGCCGAACCGCTTCTCGATCTGCGGACGAATCTGCGTGCCCAGGCCCAGGTGGAACCGCCCGCCACTGAGCAGCTGGTGGTCGTTGGCCTGGTGTGCCAGGTGAATCGGGTTGCGCGGAAACGCAATTGCGACGTTGGTCATCAGGTCCAGGCCACCCACCGTCGCGGCCAGGGTCAGCGGCGCGAACACGTCGTGGGGACCTTCGAAGGTCGCCACCCCGGCGGCCCCGGCGTCGCGCAACTCGCGCGCCCGGTCGGCCGCGTCCCCCAGACCGTATAAAGCGGTGAATACCTTCAAAGCACGCCCACCTGGAGATCCGGCACGCAAGTCACCCTACGGAACCGGCAGCCGATGCTGTTCACTGGAGCACGTGCCGAACCCCCCCTGGAATGTCGACGTCGTCGTGGTGGGCGCCGGTCTCGCCGGACTCGCCGCAGCTCGGGAGCTCACGCAACAGGGCCATGACGTGCTGGTACTGGAAGGCCGCGACCGGGTCGGCGGCCGCTCGTTCAGCGGCAGCGTCGCCGGCCTGCCGATCGACCGGGGCGGCTCCTTCGTCGGACCCACTCAGGACGCCGTGCTCAAGCTGATCAGCGAGCTCGGGTTGCCCACCGTTCCGACCTACCACGACGGCAAGAACGTGATCCACTGGCGCGGCACGGCCCGCGCCTACAGCGGCACCATCCCGCGGCTCTCGCTGGTCGGGCTGCTCGACATCGGCCGGCTGCAGTGGCAGTTCGAGCGGATCTCGCGCACCGTCCCGATCGCCGCGCCCTGGCACGCCAAGCGGGCCCGTCAACTCGACGGCGTCTCGCTCGGACAGTGGCTGGGCATGGTGCGCGCCACCGCGTCGTCGCGGGATCTGATGGCGATCATGACCCGGGTGACATGGGGCTGCGAACCCGACGACGTGTCGATGCTGCACGCCGCCCGCTACGTGCGCGCAGCCGGCGGACTCAACCGGCTCCTCGACACCGAGAACGGCGCCCAGCAGGACCTGATACCCGGCGGCACCCAGCAGATCGCCGACCGGGCGGCGGCCGAACTCGGCGACCGCGTGGTGCTGGACGCCCGCGTCCGGCGCATCGAACGGCACGGGTCGGGAGTCACGGTCACCTGCGACCAGGGCCAGGCCGAGGCCGGTTTCGTCATCGTCGCCATTCCACCCGCGCACCGGGCTGGCATCGAGTTCAATCCCCCGCTGCCGCCCGAGTACACCGAACTCGCCCGGCACTGGCCGCAGGGCCGGCTGACCAAGGCCTACGCGGCCTACGAGACGCCGTTCTGGCGGGCCCAGGGCTTCTCCGGCCAGGCCCTGCTGGACAACGGCCCGGTATTCATCACTTTCGACGTCAGCCCGCACGCGGACGGTCCCGGAGTCCTGCTGGGCTTCGTCGACCCGCGCGCCTTCGACTCGCTGCCCGCCGACCAGCGCCGCCGGGACGCGCTGCGCTGCTTCGCCTCGCTGTACGGCGAGGAGGCCCTCAACCCGCTCGACTACACCGACTTCCGTTGGGGGACAGAAGAATTTGCCCCCGGCGGACCAACCGCGGCGGTGCCGCCGGGGTCGTGGACCAAGTATGGCAAAGTGCTGCGCCAAGCGGTCGGGCCGATTCACTGGGCAGGCACCGAGACCGCCGACGAATGGACCGGATACTTCGACGGAGCGGTCAGATCCGGCCAGCGGGCCGCCGCTGAGGTCTCCGCCCTGTTATGAGCTGATCAGCGAGACCCGGGCCTGGCGCTCGATGGACGCCTCGGCCAGCGCACGCAGCTGCCGGTTGACCTCGTCGGGCTGTTCCAGCATGGAGCAGTGCCCGCCGGGCAGCTCGACCAGGTCGACGACGTTCGGCGCGGTGCGCGCGAGGTTACGTGCCTGGCTGATCGGAGTGAGCCGGTCGTGTTCGCTGCCGATCACCAGCGTCGGCACCGTCAGGCCTTCCAGGTTGAGGTGCCGCGAGCCGATCTCCTCGATGAGCATCCGCGCGCAGCCGCCGCGGCCCATCGGTGAGGTCTGCGCGAACAGCTCGTAGACGAGCTGGACGACCGCCGGGTCCGCGCCGGCGCCGACGGCCATCATCGCCACCAGATACCGGCTCGGAATCCGGACCGCCCCCGGCAGCGGCAGACCGCCGACCGCGCTGATCAGGGTCCGCCCGGCCACCACCCGGGCCGGCGAAAACCCGCGCGGCACGGACAACAGCTTGATCTTGTCCAGCAGGTCACCGCTGGCCGTGTTGATCAGCGCGACGGCGTCGGCGCGGCGACGGACCTTGTGGCGATAGCGTTCCGACCAGGCCTGAATGGTCATGCCGCCCATCGAATGCCCGGCGATCAGCGCGCGCTCGTGCGGCGCCAGCGTCGCATCAAGCACGCAGTCCAGGTCGGAGGCCAGGTGCTTGAGGCTGTAACCGCCGCGGCGGGGTACCGCGCTGCGGCCGTGGCCGCGGTGGTCGAAGGCGATCACGCGATAGTCGGTGGCCAGATCGGCGATCTGGTGCGACCACGCCCGGATGGCACAGACGAAACCGTGCGTCAGAACGATGGGGTAACCCTCGGGCGGGCCGAACACCTCTGCGTGCAGAACGGTGCCGTCAGCTGCGCGAACCTTGACGGTACGACTCTCCGGCAACTCGGCAGGCAGCTGCCGAACCGGTCTTTCACGGGTAGTAATCCGAGCACTCTTGTCAGCAATCATGCCGCTCCCGCCTTGGTCACGGCTCCGTTGCCGCCATCCAGTTGCCCGCGACTTTACCTGACCGTAATGTGCGGTCCGTCACAAACCAGAACACGATCAGATAACGGCGAAACCGTGCCGGAGTTATCCCGCCGAGGGTTTTTAGCGGCCACCACCCTGCTGGCCGGCGGCTGCGCGACACCCGACCAGCCGGCGCAGCGCCCCAAAGCGCCGGCCACCACCGCGCCCCCGGACACCAGATCGGTCCTGGTCATCGGCGCCGGAATGGCCGGTCTAGGCGCGGCGCGCAGCCTCGCCGACGCGGGCTGGCCGGTGCGGGTCCTCGAAGCCCGCGACCGGATCGGCGGGCGGGTGCACACCACCCGCGACTGGGGGGTGCCGCTGGAGATGGGCGCGTCCTGGATCCACGGGACCACCAACAACCCGCTGGTGGAGTTGGCGCGGCGGGTGCACGCCGACGTCGTGCCGACGGACTACGACGACTCGACCAAACTGGTGATCGATCCCCAGCTGAAGCCGATGACGTTCGACCCCAAAACCTGGCGCCGGCTGGTGTCCGACGCGCGCGACGAGGTGACCGGCGGATCGCTCGGCGCCGCCATCACCGCCCAGGCCGGCGACCTCACCGACCGCGAGCGCGCCGAACTGAATTTCTACGTCACCACCGAAATCGAGGACGAGTACGCCGCCGACGCCGGCCAGCTCTCGGCCACGACCTTCGATCTGGGCAAGTTCACCGACGGGCCGCAGTCGGTGATCACCAGCGGCTACGACGCCATCCCGCGGCTGCTGGCCGACGGCCTTCCGATCGTGCTCAACACCACCGTCACTTCCGTTTCCCGCCAACAGAATTCAGTACAAGTGCGGGCGGGCGAGCACACCTTCGAAGGGCCCGCGGCGATCGTCACGGTGCCGCTCGGTGTGCTGAAAGCCGCGAGCATCACCTTCGATCCGCCGCTGCCCGAAGGACACACGCATGCGGTGAACGCGCTGGGCTTCGGCGTGCTGTCCAAGAGCTACTTCCGTTTCCAGCAGCGGACCTGGGACACCGAGAACAGCTTCTACGAGTACCTGAGTTCCGGCCCCGACAAAGGCCCGGACAAAGGCTTGTGGGCACAGTGGTTCACCCTGCCCGCCGCGGCCGGGCCGATCGTCCTGGCGTTCAATCCCGGGTCCCGGGGCCGCAGCGTGGAATCCACTCCCCCAGCCGATCTGCTGACAGGGGCCCTGCCGGTCGCCCGGCAACTCTTCGGCACCGACGTCGTCGAGGTGCGGTCGTCGAGCTGGACCACCGACCCCTTCGCGTTGGGTTCGTATTCCTTCCACGCGCCAGGTTCGGGTCTCGACGACCGGCGCCGGTTGCAGGAGCCCATCGGCGACCGGCTCTACCTGGCCGGCGAGGCCGTGGGCGCGGACAACCCCGCAACGGTCCACGGCGCCCTGCTCAGCGGACGCCATGCCGCCGCGGAACTGATGCAGCGCCTACCCAAACCGTGAAACAGGCTGCGCCTCAATAATTTTCCAGCGCATCCACGTTGCGCCAGCTCGGCCAGGTGGTCTCCCAAACGCGGTGAATCCGCCCGTCGCGGTACGCGGCGATCAGCACCACCTCTATCCGGGTCGGCTCTTCGCCGGGACGTGACGTGGTGATCCACACCCGGCCGGCGACCCGGTCGGCCGCTTGCACCCAGGCCTCCTCGTCGTACTCGACCGAGTAGGCGATGGATGTGGCATAGAGCTTGCGGTGACTGTCACGGAAATCGGCTAAACCTTGCGTCAGGCCGTCGGAGCACATCACGAAATCCGGGTGGAAATAGTGCTCGATCAGGTCGCCGTTCTTGGCCACCACCATCCGATCGAACATCTCGCGAAGTAAGTCAATCGACATCTGCGTCAGGCCGGCATTTGCGCCGGGGCGCCGCGCCCGAGGTTGCGGAACCCGACCGCAGGCTTCTTCAGACCCACCAGGAACGGCAACGTCTTCATCTCCAGGTTGAACCGCGCCGACAGCTTGCCCAACCCAGCCCGCTGCGGCTCTGCGGCCGGCACCTCGGCGGTCGAGAGGTCGAGGTAGAACGTCGACGTCTCGCCGATGCCCTCGAAGTCGTGGGTCAGCGGCATCGACGCGCGGCGCATCGCTTCATCCAGGCACTCGGCCACGGCGTCGGTCATCAGCAGATACTCCGGTATCGGCACCGAGTTCTTCAGCATGCGGTGCACCAGGATGACGTCGACACCCGCCAACTCGACGTAGCGCTTCACCTTCTGTTCGGCGACCTCACCTACGTGGGCCACGAATTTCAGCGACAGGGTGCCCAGTTGCTCGCAGCTGCGGCAGTCGCACAGCGCCTCTTTCTTGAAGCGCTCACGACGGGCCAGGAACGACTGCCGCATCTTCGGCAGCCGTTCGCACACCACCCGCGCGTCGCCGTCGGGAACCCAGAAGAACGCGGCGTCGCCCTCCAGCTTGGCGAGCTTCAGACCCTTGCCACCGGCATCGATCACCGCCTCCAACAGCGCGCCCACTGCCTGCTGCGCGTGCGCCAGGTGCAGTCGGTTCCAACTCATGTAGTTGGTGTATCCGCCGATATCCGCAATGAGCAGAACAGCGCGCCGAATCGCCATGATGACGAAAGTTTAGTACCGGTCTCAGGATCGCGGAACGTACGGGAGCCTGACCCGGTTGATCGCGGCCCATAGCGCGCGCTCGCGCGCGTTGTCGGCGACGAAAAGCAGTTGGTCACTTGCTTCGAGCACATCTTCGGGCCCTGGAACTATCACGTTCTCACCGCGGACCACGGTGACCAGGGCGGTGTTCGTCGGCAATTTCAACTCGCCCACCGACTGCCCGACCAACGGATTGTCTTCGGGCAGCGTCAGTTTCGTCAGCGCGGTACGGCCTTCCTGCAGCCCCATCAGACGCACCAGGTGCCCGATGTCGATGGCGCCCTCGATCCCGGCGACCATCGCGCCCGGCGTCGAGACCGCGACGTCGATGCCCCACGACTGGCCGAACAACCACTCGTTGCGGACGTCGTTGATCCGGGCCACCACCCTGGGCACCCCGAACTCCGACTTGGCCAGCAGCCCCACCACCAGGTTGGCCTTGTCGTCTCCGGTCGCGGCGATCACCACGTCGCACGTCTGGGCGCCGGCTTCCTGAAGCGCCGACATTTCACAGGCGTCGGCGTTCAGCCAGTCCGCCTCCGGCACCTTGTGCGGCTCGAAGTTACGTCGCTGCCGCTCGATCAACAGGACCTTGTGCCCGGCGTCGAGCAATTCCTGGGCGACCGAGCGGCCGACATTGCCGGCGCCGGCAATCCCGATCCGCAACTTCCGCTTGGCCACAGGACCATCTTTGCGTATGCCATGACACCCGGCACTTCCCGCTGTGCAACGCGCGGCCGCCGGGCGCGGGCTGATTTACTGGCAGCACGCCGATATCGGCGGCGTCGTCCCGCACCAGATCGCCTCGTTTGGACTGGAACCACATGACCTTGGAACAGCTGTACCTGACCGTGTCGGTCGGCGGCCTCGTGCTGCTGGCCAGCATCGTCGGTACCCGCGTGGCCACGGTCGTGGGTTTCCCGAGCCTGTTGTTGTTCCTGCTCGTCGGCGTCGCGATCGGCGAGGACGGATTGGGTCTGCAATTCGACGACGTGATCCTGGCCCGAAATGTCGGCACCGCAGCCTTGGCCGTCATCCTCGTCGAAGGCGGTTTGACCACCCGCTTCAGCGACATCCGCAAGGTACTGGCCCCCGCCGTCACCCTGGGCACCGCCGGCGTGGTGATCAGTACGGTCATCACCGCGGTCGGCGCGCACCTGCTGCTGGGCTTCGAATGGCAGCTGGCATTACTGCTCGGGGCCATCATCGCCTCCACCGACGCCGCGGCGGTGTTCTCGGTGTTGCGGGTGCTGCCGTTGCCGCGCCGACTCGCCGGACTGCTGGAGGCCGAATCCGGCTTCAACGATGCGCCCGGCGTGATCCTCGTCCTGATGTTCAGCGTGGTGCCCTTCGTGTTCAAACCCGAGGGCGCCGTCACCGACCTGGTGTACGAACTTGTCGGCGGTTCCGCGATCGGGCTGGTGATCGGTTACCTCGGGGCGTTCGGGCTGCGGCGCATCGCCCTGCCGGCCTCCGGGCTGTACCCGATCGCCACGTTCGGGCTCGGCCTGGTCGCGTTCGCCGCCGCCGGGGATGCCCACACCAGCGGGTTCATCGCCGCATACCTGGCGGCCGTGGTGTTGGCGAACTCCGGTCTGCCACACCGATCGGCGACCCGTTCCTTCGCCGAGGGGGTGGGCTGGCTGGCCCAGATCGGCCTGTTCGTGTTGCTCGGACTCCTGGTCGACCCGAGCGAACTGGCGGTCGACGTGATCCCGGCGATCGTCATCGGCCTGGTGCTGCTGCTGGTCGCGCGACCACTTTCGGTGGTGGGAACGCTGATCTGGTTCCGGGTGCCCTGGCGCGATCAGGCCTTTCTGTCGTGGGCGGGGCTGCGCGGCGCGGTGCCCATCGTGTTGGCGACCTTTCCGATCGTGGAGGGCGTGCCGGACAGCTCCCGCCTCCTCAACATCGTGTTCGTGCTGGTCGTGGTCTTCACCCTCATCCAGGGCCCCAGCCTGCGGCCGATCGCGCGCATGCTGGGGCTGATCTCTCGCGAAGCGACTCGCGAGATTCAGGTGGAAGCGGCCCCGCTGGACATGCTCGACGCCGAATTGCTGACCATGACGGTGCAGCGGCCGTCGCGGCTGCACAACGTCACCATCCTGGAACTGCGGCTGCCCGACCCGGCCGTCATCACGCTGATCATCCGCGACGGCCACACCTTCGTCCCGGAGCCCGACACCCGCATCGAGAGCGGTGACGAGCTACTGATCATCACCACCAGCAAGACCCGTCCCGCGGCCGAGGCCAGGCTCCGCGCCGTCAGCCGCCGCGGCAAGCTCGCGCACTGGTTCGACGAGTACGGCGAGCTGGACTAGAACCCCTAAAACCGCGGCTCCCCCAGCGTGAACGTCGCCTCTTCGACGAACGCGCCCAGGTGCAGTCCGGGACGCAACCACGTCGGCAGCGGGCCGGACGATGACACGCCGACGGTCACCAGCGCGGGGCGGATCCGGCCGTTGAACGTCAGCAGCGAGTCGCCGATGCGCCCGTCCGAGAATTGCTGCCGCGCGCTGCCCTTGACCTTCAGCGGCAGCGCCGGCCCCTTGATCCGTGGCGTCGCGCTGACCGTCCACGACGGCTCGGCGGTGCTGCTGCCGGTGATGAGGTTGCCGTCGGCCAACTCCCCGTCGAAGCGGGCCAGTGTCTTGGGCATCGCCCAGTTGGTGCGGCCGCCGACCAGGCTGGACTCCGAATCCACCGACATGAAGGCCACGTTGCCCCACGGGCGCAGGCCGGTGCGCGAACCCACGATGCCCAGCACCTCGTCGTAGGCGCCGACGGGGGTGTCGGTGTAGCGGACGAAGGCGCCGAGGGTGACCAGCGCCGGGCTGCCGGCCAGCGCCGGCGGCAACACCGAGGCGGCGGCGCGACCGCCGCGTCCCAGCCACAGCAGCGCCGAGCAGCGGCACTCCCACGGTGCGGGCGCCTGGTTGCGCGGCAGCGTCGCGACCAAGGCCTGGCTCAGCGCGCTTTCCGGCACCCCCCGCAGCCCGGTCAGTTCGATGCGAGTGTCGTTGTCCCCCATGCCTACTCCTGATTCTCGATACGGGCCTGATAGGCGGCCCGCTGCTCGCGGTCCAGTTCCGCGGTGACCTTGTTGCCCCCCGACAACCGGAATGCCGCATCGACCAGCGCATCCGGCAGGGTGACCGTCCCGCGGGACACCAGACCCACCAACTTGGGCACGAACACGGTTCGGGAGGCACCCTTGACCAGTTCGGCGACCACGGCGGTGGCGACGTCCTCGGGGTCGACGACGAGGAATCGCTCCAGCAGTCCCGGCGCCGACATCCCGGCGATCAACTCGGTGCGGACGAAGCCGGGGCAGATCGCCGACACCTTGACGCTGTTGCCCCGCCACTCCTGACGCAACGCCTCGCTGAAGCCGACGACGGCGTACTTGGACGCGCAGTAGGTGGCCGCGTTCGGGGAGGCCAGGGTGCCCATCACCGATGCGATGTTGACGATGTGGCCCGATCCCTGCTCGGCGAAGCGGGCGCCGGCCAACCGGGTGCCGGTCAGCACGCCCAGCACGTCGATCTCGATGGTCCGCCGGGTGACGTTGGGGCTCTCCTGCAGAAACGGCCCGATCGGCATGATGCCCGCGTTGTTGACCAGAACGTCGAGCCCACCGAGATCCGCGGTTGCCTGGTCCAGGAAGGCCTCGAAGCTCGCCGGGTCGGTCACGTCGAGGTGATGGCCCTTGGACCCGATCTCGGTGCCGGTCTGCCGGACCGCGGCTTCCTGCACGTCACCGAGGGCCACTGCGGCGCCCGCCGCGATCAGCGCCTCACCGATCGCCCGGCCGATGCCTTGGGCCCCACCGGTGATGGCCACCCGTCGACCCCGCAGCTTCGTCATGCGGCCCAGAATCTCATACCGCCGGCGCCCGGCTGCGATCAACTCCCGGACCGCAGCGCCTCGTGCACGAGATCGACTGCGTACGAGGCACTTTGGGCGGCACCCTCCATGGTGGTGGGCCAGTCGTTGTGAGTCCAGTCACCGGCCAGCACCAGGTTCGGCAACGATGTGCGGTTGCCGGGGCGAATGGTGGACATGCCGACCCGGGACGAGAACGTGGCCTTCGGCCAGGGCACTACGGTGACGTCGAGGACCCGGGCCTCCCGGGCGGCCGGGTAGCTGGCGCGCAGCGCGCCCACCAGACGATCCGCCACCTCCGGGTTCTTCAAGGTCATCAGGTCATAGGCAGCGCAGGTGGTCAGCGCGTAGAGATGGTTGCCGTCTTGGCGCGGCCCATGCATCCGGTCCCGATCGAACACCCACCCGATATCGCTGTCCAGCAACGATTCCCACGGTGCCACGGTGCCCAGCGGCCGGTCGAGCAACACGTAGGCGTTCATGATCGGGATCGGCTCGAGTTGTTTGGCGGCCAACCGGACGTCCTCGGACCCGGGCACCTCATCCAGCAGCGACCGGACATTCCACGACGGCACGGCCAGCACCACCGCGTCGGCATCGATCACCGAACCGTCCGCCAGCCGCACTCCGCGCGCGCGACCGTCGTCCACCGCGACCGCCACCGCCCGGGTCCGCAACCGCACCTGCACCCCGCGTTCGGCCATCACGCGCCGAGCTCCGTTGAGGTACAAGGTTTCCAGGTCGACGGTGGGATAGCCGATGCGCATGGCCGCCCCGCCGCCGCGACGCACCCGATCGGCGCCGGTACGCAACAGCGCGGCGAACGCGTGGGCCGACGCGTACTGCGGAAGCTCATTCAATAGCCCAATCACCATGGAGTTGAGCATGATTCGGCGAACCGCCGCGGGAAAGCCGAGACGATCGAACCATTCGTCCACGGTGATGTCGTCCAGCGCGTCGTCGAAGCGCACCAAGTCCCGCATCAGCCGGGCCCACGCCGGCGCGGCCCGCAGCAACGCCGTCATCCCCAGGCCCCGTACCTGACCGAGGAATATGCGCCGGGCGTTGCGCGGCCGAAGGCCGAATGTCTCGATGTGCCCGCCGGGATAGCGCACGCCGAACTCGTCGGGAAACTTCAGAAGATGGCGCGTGCCAACCGAATCCAGGTAGCGGAAGATGCAGTCGTAGGAGCCGGCCAATACGTGCTGACCGTTCTCGATCGCATCGCCGTGCCCGGATGTCAGACCGATGGTGCGCCCGCCCAGTTTGCCGTTGCTCTCCAGCAGCGTGACCGCATAGCCGAGTTCGGCGAGCCACACCGTGGCGGCCAGCCCCGCCAGGCCGCCACCCACCACCACGACGCGCCGCATCAGGACCACTGCTCGTCGCCGGTCAGCCCCAGCGCCCGCATGGTGCCCGCCAGATGCGCCCGGACCGCCCGGCGCGCCGCCTCGCCGTCCCCGTCCCGGAGCGCCTCCGCGATGCGTTCGTGCTCGTCGATGATGGTGGCCAGCCGTTGGGCATTGCGCGCCGATTCGCCGATCATCCGCATCTGCCGGTCGCGCAGGGTGGAATAGAAGCCGGCCAGGATGGCGTTACCGGCCGCTTCCAGCGTGGCGTTGTGAAAGGCACGGTCGGACTCCAGGAACGCATGCAGGTCGGCGGCAGCGGCGGTCTCGCGCTGGCGCTGCACCTGGGCCGAAAGCCGTTCGTAGACAGCCGCACACGCGTCGGGACCGCGCTGGATCACCGCCCGCACGGCGAACTCCTCGAGCACCACCCTGGCCTCGAGGACCGCGCGCACCTCATCCGGAGAGACCGGCACCACCAGCGCTCCGCGCTTGGGATACAGCCGCAACAGTCCGGCCGCCTCCAATTGCAGGAACGCCTCGCGGACCGGGGTGCGCGACATCCCCAGTGCGGTGGCCACCTCACCCTCGCTGATCAATTCCCCGCCGGGAAACTCCCCGGTCAGCACCTTGGCCTTGACGTAGTCGAGTGCCCGGTCCTTGGCCGCGCCCGGACCGCTGGTGACCTCCAACGTCATGGCCCTCCTCTGCGGCTCAGTGGTACCGCAGACTCTATCGGCTTGCATGATAGATACAAGATAGATACGATATAGACATGACTACCGCACTGCACCGCCAAGCTCCGATCGTCGAGGACTGGGCTGACGAGGCCCGCTATTTCGAATACACGCAGGCCGCCGACCCGATCGGATCCGGCCACACGCCCCGGGTGCCGATCGCCCAGTTCGGCCCGGAGATCTATCTGGATCAGCCGACCGGTGTGGTGCCGTTGGACCTGTCGGCAGATCTCGGCCTGCACACCGGCGCGGCCACCAGTCCGGCGCTGTTGGCGAACTTCGTGCGGATTCGCGCGGGCGAGCAGATCGACACCTGCCCGAACGCCACGTCGCAGATGTACTACGTGCTGTCCGGGCGTGGCAGCGCAACGGTCGACGGCCGCCTAGTCCATTGGGAGAAGGGCGATTTCCTGACTTTGCCGGCCGGTGCGCGGGCGGTGTTCCACGCCGCCGACGGCGCGGCGATGTACTGGGTGCACGACGAGCCCCTGCTCCGTTACCTCGGCGTGCGGGCCGGCGAACCGCGGTTCCGCCCGACCAAGTTCCGCGGAGCGGACGTGCTCGCCGAACTCGAGCACATCGCGGCGCAACCGGGCGCCAACGAGAAGAACCGGGTCAGCGTGCTGCTGGCCAACGCCGAGCAGGAGCAGACCCTGACACTGACGCACGTGCTCTGGGCGATGTTCGGGGTGCTGCCGCCCGGTCAGGAGCAGCGCCCGCACCGCCACCAGTCGGTCGCGCTGGACCTGATCCTGGACGCCCAGCCGGGGTGCTACACGCTGCTGGGCACCCGGCTCGACGACCGCGGCCGCATCGCCGACCCGATTCGGGTGGACTGGCAGGCCGGCGGAGCGTTCACCACGCCACCCGGGATGTGGCACGCGCACTACAACGAGTCCGGCGCGCCGGCGCATCTGATTCCCGTCCAGGATGCGGGGTTGCAGACCTACCTGCGCAGCCTCGACATGCAGTTCAGTCGGCCGTAGCCGCGGCCTCAATGCTCGCGATCTTGCTGAACCCGCTCACCGTGAGCACCCGAACGAGCAACGGATGGACGATCACGTGCAATTCATCGACCGCGTCGGCCTGATCGAACAGGGCGTTGATTCCGGCGCTGTCGACATACTTGACCGCGCTGAGATCGATGGTGATGGGCTCGCGGGTGCCCGCGTTGGCCTCGGAAAGGGCCCGCTTGAACACCTCGATGTTGCTCAGGTCGATCTCGCCGACCGCGGTCAAGCGGTGCGCCCCGTCGGGGTCGCGCTCGGTGTTCAAGGTGAGCGGTGTAGCCATCACGAGATCCTTGCATGCATTAACACGGTCGTGCCGGCTTCGCTGGATTCAATGCTGCAGTCCTCCATCAGGACTCGCATCAGCGAAATACCGCGTCCGCGGCTGAAGTCGGCGGTGTGGGCCGGCGCCTTCCAGGCGCCGGTGTCGGTGACGGTCACCTGCAGCCGGTCTACGATCGCGGTCGCGCGCAGCGAAACGGTGCCCACCCGCCGGTCGCGGTGACCGTGCTCGATCGCGTTGGCGACTGCTTCACCCGTCGCGATGAGCACATCCTGAATCTGATTCGGCTCGACTCCCGCCCGGGTCAGCCAGCCGCGCAACGCATTCCGGCTGTCGGCAAGATTGCTGGCGTCGGCGACGAACTCCAGTGAGAACGGCGCGGGCTGCCGGTAGAGCAGCATGGCCACGTCGTCGGGATACCCGTCACCGGGCTCCAATTGGGACATGAGCCGATCGGCCACCTCTTCGAGCGCCTGCGATCGGCCAGTCTGCACCACGTCTGCCGCCCGCGTCATGCCGTCATCCAGCGAATGCCCGCGCCGCTCCACCAGACCGTCGGTGTAGAGCAGCAGGGTCGCTCGCGGCGGCATGGTGATGCGGCTCTCGGGTCGCTGCCAATTCGGGCGCAACGCCAAGGGAAGTCCGTGTTCTTCGCCCAGCAGCACCATGGTGCCGTCCGCGTAGACCATGATCGGCGGGGGGTGTCCGGCACTCGAGTACACCAGTTCGCCCGTCTCCTGGGTGAGCACCGCACAGAATGCGGTCGTGCAGCGGGCGCCGGGCAGCCGGGCGGCGAATCGGTCCAGGGCGGTGAGCACCGCACCGGGGCTGGGCTGCTCGAGCAGCAGCGCGCGGCAGGCGCTGCGTAGCTGGCCCATGACGGTGGCCGCCGCCAGACCGTGACCCACGCAGTCGCCGACCATCAACGCGACGCGATCCTCGTCGAGATCGACGACGTCGTACCAGTCGCCGCCCACCTGCAGCGGGTGACTGGCGGGCAGATACCGCACCGCGAAACCTTCGGGCAGCGACGCCGGCCCCAACATCGCATGCTGCAGCGCCACCGCGGTTTCGCGTTGCTCGTCGAGTCGATAGACGCGCTGCAATCCCTGCCCGAGCCGGCCGGCCAGCACCGCGAGCAGCGTCTGATCTTCCCGGGTGAAACGGCGATGCTCGGACAATTCGACCCAGATGACCAGGAGCCCGCGGGGATGCTGCGAGGCGATACCGGCCGCACCCGCATCGACGGTGACGGTGCTCAGCAGATCCGTTTCGCGCAGCGATCCGATCTGCTGCTGCAGTTGCGGCGTGAGGTCTTCCCACTCGGCCGGCTCACCGGCGCAGACCACGTGCGGCGCGCTTCCATTGGACGAGCCGCTGGTGAAGGTCACCGCCAACACGCGCCGCGCCTGCCACACCCGGCGCAGCACCTCGGCGGCGCCCTGCAACGCGTCGGTGAGCGTATCGGCTTGCACCAGTTGCTGATTCAGCTCCGCCAGCGCGCTCTGACTCTGCACGGCGTAGTGCTCCGCCGTGATGTCGCGGAAGGTGCCGACCATGACCCGGCGCCCGGAATCAGGATCGTGGGCGTGACTGAAGTTGACCGCGATCCACAGCCGGTGCCCGTCGCGGTGGGTGACCGGGATGGACAAGCTGCCCTCGGATTCGCCGAGCGACTTCGCGAACTCGTCCTCGACCAGCCGACGGGCGGTGATATCGGTCTCGGGGTCCGGCCACCAGGCGTGCGGAGGTTCGTACGGCAGTCCCTCTGTGCCGTAGCCGAGGATTTCGGCGAAAGCCGCGTTGATCTCGATCACGGTGCCGTGTTCGTCGATCACGAAGAAGGCTTCCTGCAGCGAATCCACCAGCGCGGTTCGCCACCGGACGTGATAGTTGCGGATTCGCGCCAACTCGACGTTGGCGCGCACCCTGGCCAGCAGTTCCGCGGCGGCGAACGGCTTGACCAGGTAGTCGTCCGCGCCGGCCAGCAGGCCTTCGATGGAGGCTTCCTGGCCTGCCCGCGCCGACAGCAGCAGCACCGGCAGCGCCGCCGTGCGCTGGTCGGCCCGCAGCGCGGCCAGCAATTGCAGCCCGTCCAGCTTGGGCATCATCACGTCGCTGATCACCAGGTCGGGCAGCTGGGCGCGGATGGCCTCCAGCGCCTGCTCACCGTCGCCCACGCCGCTGACCTGGTACCCGGACGCGCCCAGCAGGTTCGCCAGATATTCGCGCATGTCCACGTTGTCATCGGCGACCAACACCCGCGGCGCCGGGCCAGTGCCCCCGCCCTGGGCCGGCAGGGCCTCCAAAACCGGTGTCGCCGTCTCGGATTCACCGGGCAGCCAACGCAGCGCCTCTTGCACGTACGGCTCGGCAACCGTGCCCGGCGCCACCCGGGTGTCGCTTGGTTCGGCCAGTTCGTCGGGTGGCAGATGCGCGGTGCCGAACGGCAACCGGATGGTGAAGGTGGTCCCCTCGCCCTCCCGGCTGTCAGCAGTGATGGTCCCTCCGTGCAACCCGACCAGTTCCCGCACCAGGGCCAACCCGATGCCGCTGCCCTCGGTGGATCGGGCACGGGTGGTCTCGATGCGGTGGAAACGTTCGAACAGCCGCGGCATTTCGGCCGCCGACACACCCACCCCGGTGTCGGCGAAGGTGACTACCGCCTGCCGGTCGTCACGGGCGACCCGTACCGAGATTTCGCCGTCGAAGGTGAACTTCAACGCGTTCGAGAGCAGGTTGAGTACCACCTTCTCCCACATCTGGCGATCCACGAACACCGGCTCGTCCAGCGGCGGGCAGTCCACTGTGAGCGTGAGGCCGACCTGGTTGATCGCTGAACGGAACACGCTGGCCAGTTCGGCGGTGACCGACGCCAGGTCCACCGGCTCGAACCGGGCCTGCATCCGTCCCGCCTCGATGCGCGAGAAGTCCAGCAGCGTGTTGACCAATTTGGCGAGCCGTAATCCGTTGCGGTGCACCAGCTCCAGCTCCTGGCGTGCGGTCTCGTCTAAATCGCTTGCGCGACCGCGCAATTCGTCGACCGGACCCAGGATCAGGGTGAGCGGGGTGCGGAATTCGTGGCTGATGTTGGAGAAGAAGGTGGTCTTGGCGCGGTCCAGTTCGGCGAGCTCCTCGGCGCGCTGCTGCTGAGCCTGGTAGCTGCGGGCGCTGCTCACCCCCGTCGCGAGGTAGCCGGCCACCAGTTCGACGAACCCGCGGTAGCCGTCGTCGAGTTCGCGATACCGGTTCAGTCCCGCCACCAGGAATCCGACCGGCGGGCCACCCTGCTGCAGCAACGGCACCATGAAGGCCTGCTTCGGCGGCTCGGGCCACGCGCCGGTGGGCAGATTCGCTGCCAGACCGTCGAGTTCGATTACCTCGCAGTCGCCCTGCGCCGCCTTGCCGGCCGGCCACACCGAGTCGCCGCCGATCGCCAACGTTTCCGGGGCCGCCGGGTGCCCGAGCGCGATGCCACTGACTCCGGCAAGCCTTGCGTTGCCCCGGTCGTCGAAGAGGTAGGTCAGGGTGAACGGGAGATCGTAGGGGTTCTTGTCGAGTTGGCCGGCGGCGAAATCGAGCATCTGCCGCTCGGTGCGAATGACACTCGGGTCCGAGCCCAGGTCGCGCAGGGTGGCGATGCGGCGCTGCGCGATCACCCGCTCGGTGTCCTCGCTGACCACGCAGAGCAGTCCGACGACGCGCGCGTCGTCATCGCGCAACGGGCTGTAGGAGAAGGTGTGATAGGTCTCCTCCGGATAACCGGACCGCCCCAGGATGAGCATCAACGCCTCGTCCCAGGTCGCCTCACCCTCGGTCAGGACCCGATCGGCGCGCGGGGCGATATCGGCCCAGATTTCGGCCCAGACTTCACTGGCGGGCCGGCCCAGCGCCCAGGGATATTTGCGGCCCAGGGTGTCCCGACGGTAGGCGGCGTTGCAGAAGAAGGTGAGTTCCGGGCCCCACCCCATCCACATGGAGAACTGGGACGAAAGCAGGATGTCGACGGCGGTGCGCAGGCTCTGTGGCCACTCATCAACCGGCCCAAGCGGTGTGGACGCCCAGTCCACGGCAGCCAGATCGCGGCCTATCTCCTGGTCTGCGCGAAAGACCACCGACGTCCCTCTCCCGTCACCGGAACCGTTGTTGATCACTCAGTATGACTTCACCTTGCGGCCAGCGGTGTGGCGATGTCCTCCAGCGACTTTCCCTCGGCATCGACGGCGAGGAACCAGGCGGTTAGGCCGCCCACAATCATCACGGCAGCACCCAGCAGATAGCCCAGGAACAGCAGCAGCGGCTTGGAGCCGTCGCCGATCAGCGCCCCGTAGATCACCGGCCCCAGCGCACCGAAACACTGTGCGATGGCGAAGAACACCGCGATCGCCTTGGCGCGCACCTCAAGCGGGAAGATCTCGCTGACCGTGAGGTAGGCCGCGCTGGCACCGGCCGAGGCGATGTAGAAGATGACGCACCAGGCGATGGTCTGCGTGATCGCGTTGAGCACGCCGGCCTGGAACAGGGCCGCGCTGACCGCCAGCAGCAGCCCCGACAGCAGGTAGGTTCCGGCGATCATCTTGCGCCGGCCGATGGTGTCGAAGAAGTGCCCAATGGTCAGGGGTCCCAACAGATTTCCCACGGCAAACGCGATCAGGTACAACGGCGTGGAGGCCGAGGGAACGCCGTAGAACTTGCCCAGCACCAGGGTGTAGGTGAAGGAGATCGCGTTGTACAGGAACGACTGGCTGATCATCAGCACGGCCCCCAGCGCAGCCCGGCTCGGGTAGTCGCGGAACAGCACGCGCGTCAACGCGAGGTAGCCGATCTCCTGGGCGGGCCGCAATTCGATGGCCGCGGATTCATCGACCGGCGGCAGGGTCGCTCCGGTGGCCTGCACCTCCTCCTCGATGTGGGAGATGGTGCGCTCGGCGTCGTCGGTGCGTCCGTTCATGACCTGCCAGCGCGGGCTCTCCGGCAGGTTGCGCCGGACCAGCAGAATCACCAGCGCCAGGACCGGGCCGATCAGGAACGCCAGCCGCCAGCCCAGGCTCAGCTCGAT
Source organism: Mycobacterium paragordonae (assembly GCF_003614435.1). Taxonomy (NCBI): domain Bacteria; kingdom Bacillati; phylum Actinomycetota; class Actinomycetes; order Mycobacteriales; family Mycobacteriaceae; genus Mycobacterium; species Mycobacterium paragordonae. The sequence goes on along the minus strand of NZ_CP025546.1, from coordinate 1,716,914 downwards.
CGCCCGCAGGAACACGAACGTGCCCAGGGTGCCCAGCACCGCCCCGGCCCAGTAGGTTCCGTTGACCGCGATGTCGACGCGGCCGCGGAAGCGGGCCGGGATCAGCTCATCGATCGCCGAGTTGATGGCCGCGTATTCCCCGCCGATGCCCATGCCGGCGATGAATCGCGTCAGGTAGAGGAAGGCGATCCAGCCCGGGCTGTTGCCCAGTGTCGCCGCGGTGAGTGCACTGCCGAGCAGGTACACACCGAGGGTGATCATGAACAGGTTGCGCCGGCCCAGCTTGTCGGAGAGCCTTCCGAAGAACAGCGCCCCGGCAACCTCACCGGCCAGGTAGACGGTGGCGACGAACCCGACGGCGGCCGAGGACAGGTGCAGTGTCTGCGGTTCGGTCAGCGTCTCGGCCACCGCGCTGGCCACGGTGATCTCCAGGCCGTCCAGGATCCAGGCCACGCCGAGCGCCACCACCATGCGGGTGTGGAACGGCGACCAGGGCAGCCGGTCGATGCGGGCCGGAATCAGGCTGCGGATCGGACCGCCGCGCTCGCCGGACGTCGACACGGTCTGTTCCTCGCTATTCGGCACACGTCCTCGTTCCCGTCAGATGGATTTCAGAAACATCATCCCGCGATCTGGTCGGCCGTCGGCGGCTGGACGAAGACGCGCTCACCGGTGATCAGATCGGACTCGTCGAAGCCGAAGACGGCCCACAGCCGAACCTCGAACGGCTCTGCCGCCGTAGTCGGGGTACCGCGCAGCCAGAACTCGATCTGGACCTGCCCGTCGTCGAGGTGGGTGAGCTCGATCAGCTCGTTGGTCTGGTCGGGCACCAGCGCACGGCCATCGATCCAGTACTGCATGACCTCGTCAGCGCCGTCGAACACCGTCCCGTCCGGCATTTCGTAGCGGGGGTGACTGAACGTCGCCATCGTGCGGTCCCATTCCTGCACGTTCTCACTCTGCATGTGCTCGATGACGCGAGCCTCTCGAGCCTGCTGACGCGCGGGCTGCCCGGTACCGGCCATGGCGCCGTCCTTTCATGAATTACTCAGTCCAACAACCAGATTGATGGTGACGGCCAGAATAACCGCCCCGAACAGGTAGGACAGCAGCGCCTGGCCCAGCGCGATGCGACGCAGCTGGCCGGTCTGCAACGTGGTGTCGGAGACCTGGTAGGTCATCCCGATGGTGAATCCGAGGTAGAAGAAATCCAGGAAACGGGGATCCTCTGCGCCGCTGAAGTCGATGCCGCTGGCCGAGTTCGAGTAGTAGACGTCGGCGTAGCGGATGCTGAAGACGGTGTGCACGACGCACCACGCGACGGCGATGCAGACCACCCCGATCCCGGCAGCGACGTTTTTCTCCACTCCCGACTTGGAGCCGGCGGCGAGCAGGTGCGCCACCCCGGCCAGACTCGCCACGCTGGCCGACAGGATCACCACGTCGATGATCCAGCCGGTCGGCGGGTCCTCAGGCACCACGTGTTCGCGCGTGCGCTCGGCGTCCATCGGCAACACGACGATCCACGTCCACACCAGATAGACCAGCGCCGAGGCGAGCCATCCCAGGCTCGGTGCGTACGCCCATCCCCGGGTGGTCACGATGAGCAGCACAGCGGCAGCGCCGACGAGTGCCGCAACCACCAGCCGGATCACGACGTGCCTGCGCCAGCCCTGCCCCTGCATGGCCGTCAACCCAGCGCCGCGGCCAGCGGCAAGGCGGCCTCGACCGGCGTGAGAGCGTCGGAAAGTCCGGCGGCGCTGCGCAGTTCACGGAAAGCGTCGATCAGCGCATCGGTGGCCTCGTGCGGATCGTCAAGGGTGAGATCGTCGGTCAGCACCGAGATGGCGAATTGGTCGACGTAGCTCCACACGGTGATGTTCATGCCGCTGCCCGCCACGATCGGTCCGACGGAATAGATCTCGGTGAGCGTCGCTCCTTCGATGCAGCCGCGTTCGCGCGGCCCGGGCACGTTCGACACCACCAGGTTCATCACGCTGCCCGACTCCATCCGCCGGGCCTGGGTGCGAAAGATGCGCGGTGCCAACGCCGTCGGCAGGTAGGACATCCAGGCGGGCAGCACGGTCGGGCCGAGCAGCTGGTGGTTCTCCTTCGCGATCTTGGTGGCCGTCGCCGTGAGCGTCACCCGTTGCATCGCGTCCTCGATATGCACCGGCAGCGAGGGCGTCATGTAAGTGAACTCGTTGCCGTCCAGGCGGTCTGGCGACGGGTTGTAACTCACCGGCACCCCGGCGATCAACGGGACGTCGGCATGGCCGTCGTAGCGCAGCATCAGCCGGCGCAACGCCCCGGCCACCGTGGCCAATACGACGTCGTTGAGCGTGACGCCGAGATGCTTGCTCGTCTCCTTGACGTCGGCCAACGCCAGCGGTGCGGTCGCGAACCGGCGCCCGGGAGTGACTCGGTGGTTGATGAAGCACGGCGGCGGGGCGAAATTGCGGGCGAGGTCGGGGTTCGCGCCGCGCTCCTTCGATCTGCGCCGCACCCGGGAGACTCCCGACGCCGTCTCGTTGACCAGACGGGGCAGCTTTCGGATGAGGCCCGCGTGATCCTTGGCGGCCTCCTTGAGCAGGTGCGAGCGGGTCGGTAGTTCAGGCGGCAACCGCCGCGGCTCGGGCTGGTGCGGCGACAGGGCCTGGGCCATCTGGTTCGCCGAGGCCTTTCCATCGGCCAACACGTGGTGGACCTTGTGGATGATGGCGATCCGGTTGCCGGCGAGCCCCTCGGCGACGTACATCTCCCACAGGGGGTGATCGCGGCGCAACGGGGTGCTTGCGATCTGGCCGATCAATTCATCGAGCTCGCGGCGTCCACCGGGGGCCGGCACCTGCGCGCGACGTACGTGATAGTCGAGGTCGATGTCCTCGTTCACCACCCACATGGGATGGTGCAACTTCAGCGGAATGTCCAGCAGCTGGTAGCGCAGTGGCTCCAGCGCCATGAGCCGCTGATAACCGACCTCGCGGAACAGCTCAAAGTTGAAGTCCTGCTCCATTTTTGACACGTCGAGGATGCCTATCTTCAGCGTGTGCATGTGAATCTCGGGTGTCTCGGTGTACAGCATCAGGGCGTCCACACCGTTGAGTCGCTTCACACGCCTATTCCACCCCGTCGCGGGGTTGGGCGCCAGACCCCGCTCACCGCCGTACACTTCGGTCGGTTGTCCGACTATCGATCCCGAAGGAGCCACCAATGGCATACGTGCGGGCGGAGCAACGTCACGAGGAGATCGTCACCGCCGCAGTCCGGGTACTGAGCGACGTCGGGGTTCCGGGCACGACGTTGCGCGCGGTGGCAGCCGAGGCCGGGATTCCACTCGGCACGCTGCACTACGTCTTTCCGACGAAGGACCGATTGCTGCGGGCGGTCATCTCGGCGGTCATCGACGAGGTGGTGGCGGCGGTGCGGCCCGGCCTGCAGCCCGACCGCGGTGTTGCGCACGCGCTGCGGCAGGGCATGACGGGGTTCTGGACCAAGTTGGTGGAGCGTGAGATCGGACTGCAGGTCATGCAGTATGAACTGGCCATGTATTCCGTGCGCACCGAAGGCGCGGGCGGACTGGCCCAGTTGCAGTACGACCGGTACACCGACCTGGTCAGCACGCTGTGCGAGCAGGCGGCGCGAGCCGCCGGCGAACGGTGCGCCGTGGACTTCCCGACGCTCGGCCGGTTGGCTCTGGCGGTGCTGGACGGCCTGATCGTGCAGTACGTCGCCAGCACCGACGCCGCTCGCGCACGCCACGATCTCGATCATGCCGTGGACATGCTGGTCATGTTCGCCGACCCGCAACCGGTCAAGAGGGCGCGTTGATACGTGTTGCGCGGTGTGCGGTGCCTGTGGCTTACTAATTCGGTCGGTTGACCGACTTATTAGGACGGGAGACACACAGTGCCTAACTCAACGGTTGCGGTAGTGGGCGCCGGCCTGTCGGGACTGACGGCAGCGCGCGAGCTACACCGCGCGGGCGTCGACGTGATCGTCCTCGAGGCGGCCGATCGGGTGGGTGGGCGCGTACTCGGCCAGACCAGCACGCTGGGGTCGTGCTTCGACCTCGGCGGGCAGTGGATCGGCCACGACCACGACCGTGTCAAGGATTTGGCTACCGAACTCGGCGTGACCATGTTCCCCATGCATACCGGCGCCCTGCCCACGGTGATCGACGGTCCACGCCGGGTCTCAGCGATGGGGCCGTCGATGCTGGTCGTCGCCTTGGCGATGGCAGGGTTCGGCGTACTGGCACGAGTCGGAACACCGGCCAAGTGGAATGCGTCGACGCTCGACCGGTGGCTGCGCAGAGTGCCGGGTCGCACCGCCCGGCGACTGCTGGAGGTGGTCGCTCTCATCTCGTGGACCGGCGATCTGGATCGGCTATCGGTGCATGCCGCCGCGGACATGATCCGCCACCAGGGTGGTCTGTCGACAATCCTCGGGACCAAAGGCGGCGCCCAGGAGTCATTACTGGTCGAGAGCGCCGGGGCGCTGGCGGAGCGGCTGGCCGCGGAGCTTGGCCCGCGGGTGCGTACGGGTCAGCGGGTCACCTCAATCACCCGTGCCGACCGGGTGGTGGTGAAAACGGCTTCGGACGACGTGCGGGCCGACAAGGTGATCGTCACGGCGCCCCCGCCGGTGGCTGCCCGGATCGCGTTCGACCCCGAGCTACCCGTCAATTATGTTGCACTGCAACGAAACACCTATATGGGATCGGTGTACAAGGCAGTCTTCGTGTATCGCCGGCCGTTCTGGCGGGACCGCGGCGGTGGGGAGTTCCTCGTACTGGGCAACCCTGGCAGCGCGGTTTTCGACACCACGGCGCCCAGAGGCCCCGGCCATCTGTGTGTCCTGGTGGGGGGTCCCGATGCAAGAGAGCTGTCCGCGCTGGACGCCGGAGCGCGGCGGGACGCCGTGCTGGCGCCGCTGGTGGCCCACATCGGCGCCGAAGTCCTGCAGCCGGTCGACTGGCAGGAGAAGTCCTGGCACTGCGATGAATACGTCGGGGGTGGCTATGTGGCACTGCCCGAACCGGGCACCACCGAGGGATTCGTGCCGATGCCGTGCGTGCCCGTCGGCGATATCCATTGGGGTGGATCGGAAACGGCCAGTGAGCATCCGGGGTATCTGGACGGGGCGATCGAAGCCGGCCGGCGGGCCGCCGCCGAAGTGATCGCTGCGCTAGAGCCGCCCCTCGATTCTCAATGAGGGGTGCACCCAGCTGGGCGATCGGCGTTCCTTGAAAGCCATGAAGCCTTCGATCGATTCTGGGGCGCCGAGACTGGACTGCATGCCGATCCGGTCGTACAGGCCGAGGTAGTTGTCCAGGCTGGACTTGATCACCGTGCGGGCGCCCGGAGCGGTCCGGCAGCACTGCGCAAGCACTTCCCTTGCCGCCCCGGCCAACTCGTCGTGCGGGACGACGCGCGCCACCATCCCCCAATCCAGCGCCTCCGGCGCCGAGAGGGTGCGTCCGGTGAACATCAGGTCGCGGGTGCGGACCGGGCCGATCAGCCGGGCCAGCATCTGGCTGTAGTAGGTGTCGCCGATGCCGCGGTAGAGCTCGGGCACCCGGAAGGTGGCGCGGTCGCTGACGACGGCCATGTCGGCGCACAGCGCGATTTGCAGTCCCCCGCCCTGGCAGAGCCCGTTGACCGCGGCGACCACCGGCTTGGCGGATTGGCGCAGGGTGTCGAAGGGCAGGGCGTCCATGCCGAGCGCCGCGCCGAAAGTCAGCCAGTTGTCGGCACCGCCCCCGCCCATGTCACCGCCGGGCGCGAAGACGTCTCCGGTGCCGGTGATGAGCAACCCCGCCAGATCGGGGTCGCTGCCGACATGATTCACCGCGTACTTGATGCCGAAGTACATCGCCGGCGTCATCGCGTTGCGCGCTTCCGGTCGGTCCAGGGTGCAGACTCCGAATGCGCCCTCGCGGGTGAACCGCAGGAACGGTGTTCCGAGCCAGTCGCCCTCGGGCGGTCGGGGTGCTGGTGGTGTTTGCGCCTGGCTCATGAATGTCCCTGTTGTCCAGGCGCATTGGCAAACCACACGTTCTCCTCGCGTAGCTTGCGGCTGCGCCAGCCGTCTTCGGTCCGGATCAGTTCGTGGTGGTAATAGCCCCCGCAGGAACTCATTTCGGCCATGCCGGGCAGGTGCATCGGGTTGTAGAACATCGCCCGGACCCGGGCGGTGTCGCCGTCGATGTCGGCTTCGATGTTGGTGATGTAGTGCATGGTCCACGGAATCGTCGCGAAACCCTTGCCGAGCCAGTCGATCACCTCGTCCCGCGGACCGGCGATCGCCCCGGCCGAGGTGTAGTCGATGACCGCGTCGTCGGTGAAAAGGGCCCGATACAGCTCCCAGTCATTGCTGTCGACCGCACGCGCGTAGCGGTGCAGCAGAGCGGAAATCTCGAGTTCGTCGCTGATTCGTGATAGATCGCTCATGATAGGGCAGAACTCTAAAGTCTTAGAGATAAAGGCGCAATAGCGGTATGATCCGGCCATCGTGACTCGACGCAAAGCCAATGCCGACGAACGCCGCAGGTTGTTGTGCGACACGGCGATCCAGCTGCTCGCCCTCGAGGGAGCCAAGGGCCTGAGTCACCCGAAGGTCGACCAACGGGCCGGCCTTCCCGCCGGCAGCACGTCGTTCTACTTCCGCACCCGCGCATCGCTGCTACTGGCGACGACGCGACGCGTGTGCGAGTTGGACCTCGCCGATCTGTCTGCGGTGCTGGAGCCTCGTGGGGACGACGAGGGCGGCATTTCGCCCCTGGCGGCGCTGATCATGCTCTCGGCGCAGGAGCCTCGCCTCAGCCGCACTAAGGCCCGCTTCGAGCTCATCCTCCAAGCCAACCGGGATCCCGACCTGGCGACGGTGTTCGACGAGAACATCGCGCTGTTCGCGCAGGTGCAGCGCGACATCGTGATCCGGTCCCAACCTGGGCGGGACCTCGACCCGGCGACCGTCGACGAACAGGTCTCTGCCACTTTGAATTTCGTCAGCGGCTTGTTCATGCGGCTGGTCGCCGGCCAGCGGGCGTTCGACGACGGCCCACACCTCGACCGGCTACTCGCCGGAATCATCAACGGCATCGCCGCGGTTCATCAGGACACGGCCGACGAACCCTGACCGACGAAGACGCCGGGTACCGGCAGGCTCCTGTCCTTCGCCGGTCGGGCCGGCCGGGCGAAGTACGTCGCATAAAACGCGGCGCTGAACGCCACCAGCGCCCCGATGATGAGTAGGCCGAACGGCACCGCGAAGCGTGCCATCTCCTCCGCGAAGTAGCGGCAACACACCAAGAGCGCGGCCAGGAATGCGGCGCCGAACGCCGTCATGCCGATTCGCCACCCGATCCGGTCGCGCACCGGTTCCCGCAGCGCCGATTCCACCGTCAGGCACAGCACGCCGCCCGCCAGCAGATCGACGCCATAGTGGTACCCGAAGCCAAGGGTGGCGGCGACGGTGCAGACCAGCCACAGCGCGCCGCCCATCCGCAGCCACCGTGGTCCCCCACGCGAGTGCAAAAACACCGCCAGCGCCCACGCGGTGTGCATTGACGGCATGCAGTTGCGCGGCGTCGACCCGTCAAACGCAATCGCCCTGGGCGACAGGTTGATCCGCGGCACGGCGTGCGGCCAGAAGTCACCGACTTCGAATCCCCGGCCCGCGCTTCCGAACGCGAAATCCGGTCCCACCAACGGGAAGAACACGTAGATCAGCGGCCCGATCAGGCCGAGCACCAGGAATGTCGGTATCAGGAAGTGCCGCGGCCAGCCGCCGATGCTGACGTTGCGCAGCTGATAGATCGCGACCACCATTGCCGCGACCGGCAATTCGATGTACACCCAGTGCAGCGCTGCGTTGAAAACCGGACCACCCAGATGCAGGAGCCGGCCCAGCAGCCACGACGGTTGCGCGAGGGCATGATCGGCCAACAGCGCGTACTCGTCCATCACCACCGGTCGCAGAATCGCGGTGATGCGCAACCAGCTGTCGCCGACTTTGGTGGCGATGATGAGCAGCAGACCGAACGCGACTCCCCGCAACGCCGTGGACTGTTCAGCTCTGGCCCAGCGCCGCCACACGACCAGCACCGCCAAACCGGTCAGCACGATCAGCGGACCGTTGCCGAGCGTCAACGCGCCCCCGCGCGCCACCCGCACCGCCGCGAAAACAATATCGAGCGCCGCCGCCACCGACAACGACCAGACCCGGTACCGGGCAGACAGCCCGACCATCGCCACACCAAGGCCCACCCACGGCACGGTGGCCGATGTAGGTGTGCCGAAGTAGTCTCCGGCCAGGCTGCGCAGCGGACCCACGAACCCGGCGCCGCTGGCCGTGACCTGCAGTCCGATCACCACGGCGGCGATGAGCGCGACGGCGGTCGGCGCCCACAGGCGGGTCGCCTGGGATCGCCACTGCGCTCCGCGCAGTTCGCCGGTGAACACCCGACGAATAATAGGTGTCAGGTTGGGGTCTAGGGCAAGACTTGGTGGATGCCCAACCCGGTGTGTCTATCCGTGCGGGCGCTGCAGGACGGCGAACGCAGGGACGCCGGCGGCGCTGACGACCGCGTCCAGCAGCACGACGCGGTCGTCAGGTTCGGGCAGATCGGTCAGGACGGGGCCGAAGAAAGCGCGGCCGTCGATCGCAATGATCGGGCTGCCGGCCTCGTCGCCCAGGGCGTCCTGGCTCGCCGCGTGCGCCCGCCGGACCGCCTCGTCGTATTTGGAGTCGTATTTGTTCTCATCCAAGGCATTCGACAGTGAGTCTTCGAGTCCCAGATCGCTCAGCACATCGGCGACGAAACCGGGCGTGACCTCTTCTTTCTCGACATGCAGACGGGTGCCGATCGGCTCGTAGAGGCGGGCGAAAGCCTCCGGGCCGTGCCGGTCGGTGACCGCGGCGAACAGGCGTCCCAAACGTCGTGACCGTTCGAACATGCGCTGATGCGCCTCGTCCGCGTCCTCGCCTTCGTTGAGAACCGCCAGGCTCATCTGCCGGAGCACGACCGGCCGTCCGGTCTTGTCCGCCGCGTCCAGCAGCCAGCGGGAGGTCACCCAGGAGAACGGGCATACCGGGTCGAGGTAGAGATCGATGGCAGTCACCCGAACCGCCTAACCACTACGTTCGCGTTCAAACACGCCGGCGATGTTTGAAGTGGCAAAAGCAGGAAATCCGCACCGCCATGTCGATCGCGGAGCCCCAGGCTGCCCAGCTCACCGCACGTCGTCCCTTCCCGGCCCGGCTCGGCCCCACCGGCAATCTGGTCTACAAGCTGATCACCACCACCGACCACAAGCTGATCGGCATCATGTACGTCGTCACCTGCTTCACGATGTTCTTCATCGGCGGACTGCTGGCGCTGCTGATGCGCACCGAGCTGGCCGCACCCGGCCTGCAGTTCCTGTCGAACGAGCAGTACAACCAGCTCTTCACCATGCACGGCACGATCATGCTGCTGCTGTATGCCACCCCGATCGTGTTCGGCTTCGCCAACCTGGTGTTGCCGCTGCAGATCGGCGCACCCGATGTGGCTTTCCCGCGGCTCAACGCCCTCTCGTTCTGGCTGTTCCTGTTCGGCGGGCTGATCGTGCTTGCGGGCTTCATCACTCCCGGCGGCGCGGCCGAGTTCGGCTGGACTGCCTACACCCCGCTCAGCGACGCCGTCCACTCTCCCGGTGCCGGTGGCGATCTGTGGATCACCGGCCTGATCATCGCCGGTCTGGGCACCATCCTCGGCGCGGTCAACATGATCACCACCGTGGTATGCATGCGCGCACCCGGCATGACGATGTTCCGAATGCCAATCTTCACCTGGAACATCCTGGTGACGTCGGTGCTGGTGCTGATCGCCTTCCCGCTGCTGACCGCCGCCCTTTTCGGGCTGGCCGCCGACCGCCACCTGGGCGCTCACATCTACGACCCGGCCAACGGCGGAGTGCTGTTGTGGCAGCACGTGTTCTGGTTCTTCGGCCACCCGGAGGTCTACATCGTGGCTCTGCCGTTCTTCGGCATCGTCACCGAGATCTTTCCGGTGTTCTCCCGCAAGCCGGTCTTCGGTTACACCACGCTGGTTTACGCGACGCTGTCGATCGGCGGCTTGTCGGTCGCGGTGTGGGCACACCACATGTTCGCCACGGGTGCCGTTCTGCTGCCGTTCTTCTCATTCATGACATACCTGATCGCGGTCCCGACCGGAATCAAGTTCTTCAACTGGATCGGCACGATGTGGAAGGGCCAGTTGACTTTCGAGACGCCAATGCTGTTCTCGATCGGCTTCTTGCTCACCTTTCTGCTGGGTGGTGTGACCGGTGTGATGCTGGCCAGCCCGCCACTGGACTTCCACGTGACGGACTCCTATTTCGTGGTCGCCCACTTTCACTACGTGCTGTTCGGCACCATCGTGTTCGCCACCTACGCCGGCGTCTACTTCTGGTTCCCGAAAATGACCGGGCGGCTGCTCGACGAGCGCCTGGGCAAGCTGCACTTCTGGTTGACGTTCATCGGCTTTCACACCACGTTCCTGGTGCAGCACTGGCTGGGCGACGCGGGCATGCCGCGCCGCTACGCCGACTATCTGCCGACCGACAACTTCCAGACATTGAACATCGTGTCGACCGTCGGGGCCCTGATCCTGGGCCTGTCGATGTTCCCGTTCGTGTGGAACGTCTTCAAGAGCTGGCGTTACGGCGAGGTGGTGACCGTCGACGACCCGTGGGGTTACGGGAACTCGCTGGAGTGGGCGACCAGCTGCCCGCCGCCGCGGCACAACTTCACCGAGTTGCCGCGGATCCGTTCGGAGCGGCCGGCTTTCGAGCTGCACTATCCGCACATGGTCAAGCGTATGCGTGACGAAGCGCACATCGGGCGGGCGCATGGCCCGGGCGATAAGGACGTCACCAGAGTTGACGACGTCGAGGTACGCAGCTGAGTCAGGCCGCGATCAGGCCGCGCCGAACACCACCGCGACGTTGTTGCCGCCCAGCCCGAACGATTCCGCCACGGCGTAGCGGTAGTTGCCGCGGCGGGCCTCACCGGCCACGACATCGAGGTCGACGTCGGGGTCGGCTTCGGTGAAATTCAGTGTGGGCGGCACGATCTGGTCGCGCAGCGCCTGGACGGTGAGCACCGCCTCGATCGCGCCGGCCGAGCCGAGGGAGTTGCCCAGCGCCGCCTTGGGCGCGTACACCGCGGGCGAATGATCACCGAGTGCCCGGCGGATGGCGCGCGCCTCGGCCGCATCTCCGAACGTTGTGCCGGCGGCATGCGCCTTGACGAGGTCGATGTCGGACGGCGTCAGCCCAGCCAGGTGGATCGCACGGGCGATAGCATCGCCGGCACGCTCGCCGGCCGGGTCCGGCAGCACGGCGTCGCATCCGTCCGACGTCACGGCGGCCCCCATCAATCGGGCCAGGATCGGCGCACCCCGCGCTTTGGCATGCTCCTCGGTTTCCACCAGCATCATCGCGCCGCCTTCGGCCAGCACCATGCCGTCGCGGTGCTTATCGAACGGGCGGCAGGCACCGGTCGGGTCGTCGTTGTTGATGGAAAGCATGCCGAGCTGCCAGAACGTGGCCATGGGAACCGCCTCGATCACGGTCTCCACACCGCCGCAGATCGCCACGTCGGCCTCTCCGAGGACGATGCTCTGCCACGCTTGGGCGATTGCCGCGGTGCCCGACGCGTCGGCCATCACCGACGTCTCGACGCCCGCTTTCGCTTCTCGGTCGAGCCCGATCGCGGCGGCGGGCGCGTTCGGCATGTATTTCTGCACCGAGATCGGCGAGATCGCCTTCAGGCCTTTGACCTTCCAGATGTTGTGCCAGAGCGGAATGTCCTCGGTACTGCCAAGGCCCAGGCCGACCGACACCATCAGCCGATTGGTGTCGACGTCGGGCGAGCCGGCCTGCTCCCACAAGCGCCGGCTGACGACGGCGGACAACTTCTGCATGAACGCGAACCGGCGCAGCTCGACGCGGCCGAATTGCTCGTCCAGGTCTTCGCGCAATGGACCGCCGATACGCACCGGCGACTCGAACTCGGTCACGAAATCCTTGTCCAATTTTCGAATTCCGCTGCTGCCCTGCAGTAGTTGCTGCCAGGTCTCCTCGGCATCGGGCGCGAGCGACGTCGTGGACGCCACGCCGGTGACCACGACGTCGGGCAACCCCTCACCGGTTCTCAACGCGGTCATGCCGGTCGTTTCCTTGTGTCGAACATCGACGTCACCTCCCCCTCTAGGAGCCGCGCCCGTACTGATATCAACTTCCCGCCTAGTGCCGACGAAAACCCGTTATCGGCAAATCGCATTATCTTAAACGGCGCCGCCGAAGCCAAGATGTCCTGCGTTCGGCGGCCCCTGGCGGCCCAGCCGATCCCCGGCCGATCCCCGGCCTAGAGTCGACGACGCCGTTACGTCGGCGGGTGTCCCGACAGGAGAAGCACACCCACAACGGCCAGCGCGATCGATTTGACCACTTCGAGGCCGACTTGGGCGTAGTGGCTACGAGGTCAAGGCGGCGGCGACCACTGGGCTCACCGAGAGTTCCCTTGCGGTCTCAAGTGAGCCAGACAGAGATCGGGTTGGACGAACGCATCCAGTCGGTCGACAGCAACTGATGCGTCGTGGCTTTCGAGAATTCCTTGCATGAGGCCCAGGTGGATCGAGCAGACTACCTTGCGTCGGGTCTCGGCGAGTTCGAGGAATGGGCAGTGGCGCAAGCCGATCTGGTGCTCTCCCCCGGATCTGCGGCGCTCGGGCGCAAACCCGAAATCGTCGAGGACCTCTACGAGGTGGTTGACAGAGCCGTTGATGCTTGATCTTTTCCCCCGCGGCGAGCTCGTTGTGAACTCCCGCCCCCACGTACGACCCGCGGCTTGTGCCTTGCCACTGGCATCGCGACCGGAGGCGAGAGTCAACGCGAGAATCTCGGCGAGCAACCGGTAATGACGTGGTCCGCTGCGATCCATCTGTGGAATCGCGCGAAACATCAGCGGTGGCCGCCCAGGCCGTTTGCGATCTGGCGCGACATGCTCAACCCGGCCCTCGCTGACCAACGTGTCCAGATGGAAACGGACTGTATTAGAGTGCACATCAAGCACTTTGGCTATCTCAGTAATGCTCATCGGGCCTGATCGCGCTTTCAATGCCCGCAGCACATCACCACGCCGACCCGAGGACTCCTCGCGTCGCACTTCGACTGGACTCATAATCGCTCAGGGTCACGCCGGGGCAGGCTGGCCACCAACGGTGCATCGACGCCGAGGGCACCCATCCTGGCGGCTCCGCCCGGCGACCCCAGGGGGTCGTCACGGCCAGGAAGCGTCGCGAAGAAGAACGCCGCATTGTCCGCTTGGTAGGGGCGCAACTCTTCGGGCAGATCGTCCTCGTAGTAAATCGCCTCGACGGGGCAAACAGGCTCGCACGCACCGCAATCCACGCACTCGTCAGGATGAATGTAGAGCGCGCGACCACCCTCGTAGATGCAATCGACCGGACATTCCTCGACGCAGGCCCGGTCCATCACATCAACGCACGGCTCCCCAATTACATATGTCATGGCGTAGAGTTTACACAAGCAGTCTTGTATAAACCACACTGAGCGTGAGCGCCCATGACCGACAACGTAACCCGCTTCCGACACTCCCTGGGTAGCCGCGGCCCCGGCACACCGCGTCATTCGTTGCGCACCCTGTGGCTGATTCCCATCGGGTTTGCGCTACTGGTTGCGGGCTGGTGCCTCCAGGTCTACGGCCTTGTCGAGCATCCGAGCGAGTTCTCCCTGGCGGACTTGCACGGCCTGCCCTACCACGAACAGATCACCCAGCACTTCTGCATCCGGGGCTGGTCGGGTGCGGCGAAATGGGGTGAGCCACCATCTGAGCATGCTGGCCTACGACATGAACGGAGCCGCTAACCTACGGCCACGGGGCGCCGCTGCGGCTTCGCAATGAGCTGCAGCATGGCTTTCGGCATGTGAAGTGGCTCAAGGGCATTGAGTTTGTCGCGAACTACTCCGACCTTGGCAGCGGGTACGGCGGTTACAACGAAGATCATGAATTCTTCGGGCGTCACCAAACCATCTGATGCCCGGAACCTGAACGTGGCATCGCGGGGCCAACCGGGGCGCACATGTCAGTCACACGCGATCACCCTGGCGAGACATAGTTCGGGCTCGACGAAGGGCTTGAGCTCGGCATGCATCCGCGGCTCCGAAACGGCCGAATTCCCCCCGCGCGCTGCCGACTTCGTGACAAGTCCCTGCAGCAACCCCCGGTGCAGGGCACACGCCACTTCCGGGTGATCACGGGCCAGATCGCGGACGGGGCAGCGGTACAGACGGATGGTCCGCTGGTTGCCGTCGGACGATTTTCTGGCCGCGGTCAGCTCGGGACCGAAACCCATCCGGTCGAACACCGTGGTGATCAATGCCGCTCGCGCTTCAACGAACTTCGCCGGCCCGACTTCGTCCGGAATACGTTGTCCCGCAGTGTCTTCGTACAAGACGCCATCGGGGATCCGCTCAGCCCAGCGCCGGCCGGCGGCTTCGACGCGACGGCGCCGCTTGTCGGCCGTGTCGCCCAGCTCCAGTGCCAGTATCTCGGCCACGATTCGATAGTCCAGCCGCTCACGCACCGCGAGGTAGCCGGTGCGCGGACGACCCACACCGGCTCGCGTGATCCGGCTGCGCTCCACGACTCCCTCGTCGCACAACCCGTCAAGGTGGAAACGGACCGTGGTCGTGTGCAGGCCCAGCCGCGCGGCCAGCTCGTCTGCGTCGACCGGCTCGTCGTGTTCGCGCACCAGTTGCAGAACTCGTTGGCGTTGCCGATTGCGACCCGCGTGATGCGTTTGTCCGGCCTCGCCCTTGTCGTGCTTGCCCACCCGCATGTCCTCTCGTCCCGTCCCGCCAGCCGATTTAGAGGATATTATTCATTAATAATAGCACCGGCTGCCACGGCTGTCTCCCGATAACGAACGGCGTTGCGGCACAGGAGAAGACCAGGTGCGCCGTGCCGGACACCATGGTGGAGTGACTGAGTTCGGCGGACAAGGTCGCGACAGAGTCACGGGGCGAGGAATCGCTGCCGTCGATTGCATGCTCGCTGCCTCGCGATAGACCTGGCCAATGCCCAAGGTGACAGTCTAGAGTTTACACAAGTACAACTTGTATAAATACTGCCCAGCTGCGAAAAGGGGTCGAGCAATATGAGCATCGCGGATCGGACCGCGCGGACCACATGGGTAGGGCCGTTGGCGTCTGGCGAAGGCAAGCTGTCGCAGGGCAGTAGAGGAGCCCTGGATGGGCTGCCGTTGACCTGGGCCTCCCGCACCGAGCAGCCGGGCGGCAAGACCAGCCCCGAAGAGCTGGCGGCAGCAGCGCACTCATCGTGCTTTTCAATGGCATTGGCCCTGAAACTAGGTGAAAACGACACGCCGCCAGAGCGACTCGATGTCACCGCCACCGTGACCCTGGATGCGGTCGACGGAGTCCCGACGATCACCGCGTCGCGGTTGCAGGTCAGGGCTCGTGTCGTGGGCCTGGACGAGGAGGCGTTCGCGGCCGTGGTGGGCGAGGCTGCCGGCCTGTGTCCGGTTTCGCGATTGTTCGCCGGTGCCACGATCAGTGTCGATGCCGAGCTCGACGAGAGCGAACCTGTCCGTCACGCGGGCTGACGCAGAGGTGCA
Organism: Mycobacterium paragordonae; assembly: GCF_003614435.1. Taxonomy (NCBI): domain Bacteria; kingdom Bacillati; phylum Actinomycetota; class Actinomycetes; order Mycobacteriales; family Mycobacteriaceae; genus Mycobacterium; species Mycobacterium paragordonae. The sequence goes on along the minus strand of NZ_CP025546.1, from coordinate 1,701,202 downwards.
CAAGATGTCCAGTCCGAGTTTGTCGGCCGAGCTGACGCGGGAACACCGCGAAATCGACGCTGCGCTGCAGGCCTTCATCGAGAAGCTCGATTGCGGCAGCGTGCAAACCGAATCGCTCACCGGGACGTTGGAAGCGCTGCGCCGGCACATCTATCTCGAAGAAGTGTTCCTGTTTCCGCCGCTGCGCGACGCCGGGGTCGTGATGCCGATCTTTGTGATGATGCGCGAACACGGTCAGCTGTGGCAGACAATGGACGCACTGACGGATCTGCTCGCCGACGGACACGACTATTCACGGCTCAGGGATATGTCCATAAAGCTGCTGGATCAACTGCTGCAGCACAATTCCAAAGAGGAGCCGGTCATCTATCCGAACGCGGACACAGAACTGCCACCACATACGAGCGCGGAACTGACCCGGTTCATCGTGACCGGCCGCGCCCCCGAGGGGTGGGTGTGCCAGCAAGCCGGCGGGTGAGATCTGGCTGTTGCGATGCGCCGCCCCGTACGACGTCCCGGCTCGGGTGTAAGGAGGATTTTGATGCGAGTCGTGGTAAACCGCGATCGATGTGAGGGCAATGCGTTCTGTGTGAATATCGCCCCGGAGGTGTTCGCACTCGACGATGACGAATACGCCGTGGTCATCACCGACCCCGTCCCCGTCGAGCAGGAGACGCTTGTCGCACAGGCCATCGAAGCGTGCCCTCGTGCGGCCTTGTCTCGCGAACTTTAGAGGTGAAGCCGGCCGCCGTTCACCGCTTGATCAGTCGCAGCCGCCAGGCCTCCGGCCCGCGCTGCTCGTATTGGATCTCGAGCCGGCCCGCGGCACGGTGGTCGAGTTGACGCAGCAGCGGGATCGGATCATGGGGAGCTATCAGCACCAGTGCGCAGCCGGCCGGAACGGCATCGAACGCGCCGAACACGGTGGCATGCCGGATCGAGTGCGGCACCTCGCGAACGTCGAGCACCGGATCGTCAGCGTCGGATTCACAACAGCCGCAGCTGTGTAATGGCTCGGCATCGTTGGCGGAGTCCGCACGTCCGACGAGTTCGTGCATGCCATGGGTCACCTCGACGAGGGAAACGTCGGGATCGGCAGCCACGACAGGCAAGAGCCGCTCGTTCTCGTCAACAAGGTGTGCGTCGAACAGCACTCGCAGGGCGTGACCGCACGCGGCTGCCCGCACCGGCGGCTCTATGCGGATGCGCTCGACGAGGGAGCCGATGATGCGGTGCACCGCGATCATCGATTCGACCAGCGGCCGGACGCGCTCCGAATGAGTGGCGGCCGGGTAGAGGCGCTCCTCTTCGGCGGCGGCGTGCGGCAATAGCTCGCCGGTCAGGAAGACCAGGGCAGCGGCTCGTGGCGGCTCGAAGGCCGCACCGCGCTCGACCGCCCACAGCATCGCATCGGTGAGCACCGCAAGCTGCCCTGCGAGCTGCGCGTGATGCCCCTTGATGGCTTCGGCCGCATCGGCGTCAGCGGCCGTGGAAGCGACGATCACGTCGGTGCCTGACATGTTGGTTCCTTTCCGTTGAGTCCCAGAAGCTCGCTGAGCGAAGGTGACTCATTGCCCTATCTGCATCGCCCCTAATTTACTACAATAAATTCCGTGAAAAAAGACCTGGCGGTTTTGGGCCCCGCTCCGACACCGGTGCTCCGGGCCCCGGTGGCGCTGTCCGGGCAGCGGCTGCGGGTGCTCGAGTACGTGCGCGCACACTCCCCCGTCCGGGTCGCCGAAGCCGCCAGCGCTCTTGAACTGCATCCCAACACCGTTCGCGAACACCTCGACGCGGTCGCTGAACTCGGGCTCGTGGAGCGCTCCGCCGCAACGGCGCTCGGACGCGGACGTCCGGCCACGTTGTACCGCGTGTCGGCCGCCGACCCCACCGTCGCGGTCCGCGATTACGCCGGTCTGGCGACCGCACTGGCCGGTCATCTGGCGCGCACCAGCGTCCACCCCGAGCGCGATGCGCGGGCGGCCGGCATCGAGTGGGGACACGAACTCGTCGACGAGGGCAATCGGGCCGGCGGCGATCCGCGGCAGTCCGTGCTCGCGGCGCTGACCCGCCTGGGCTTCGCGCCCGACGACGAAGATGGCGGCACCCCGGGCGCCCACGAGGGTATCGGAGGCATCGCGCTACGCCGCTGCCCCTTGCTGGACGCCGCCCGCCGCTACCCCACCGTCGTCTGTCAGGTCCACCTCGGCATCGTCGAGGGAATGCTGGAGCGCCTCGGCGCCCCCAGCGGCCGGGGGCTCGACCTCATTCCATTCGCCGAACCCGGCGCCTGCCGGCTGTTCATGCCCGAACCCGTTGTGCGACATGGTGACTGACCGACACACCCCGGCCCGATCGCTACTCCTGGTTCCCGGCGGGTTCGCGCTCCTCGCCGGACTCGATGCGGCGCTGGTGCTCCTCGGCCTGCCCGCACCGATCACGACGATACGGTTGGCCGAAGTGCACGGCGTCCTGCTGGTACTCGGGTTCGCCGGAACGGTGATTGCGCTGGAGCGCGCAGTGGCCGCGCGTCGATGGTGGGCCTATCTGAGTCCGGCATTCCTCGGCGTCGGCGCGATACTGCTGGTCGGCCCGGCACCCCGAAACCTTGGCCCTGTGCTGCTGCTCACCGGGTCGGCGGTGCTGCTCGGGGTATACGTGTCACTGTGGCGGCGATCTGCCGACGTCGCGATCGTGTTGCAGATGGCCGGCGCGGTGTTGGCGACCGGAGCGGCGCTGTTGTGGCTGGGCGGTGTGCCGGTTCCCAACGTATTGCCCTGGCTGTCGGGCTTTCTCATCCTCACGATCGTCGGAGAGCGCCTCGAGCTGGCCCGCGTGACGATGCTCGGCACCCCCGCCGAGACGCTGCTGATCGTCGTCGTGGTGGCCATGGTCGCCGGTACCGTCGCCGCATTGTTGTGGCAGGGACCCGGTTACCCGATCCTCGGCGCGGCGCTGCTGGCGACGGTGGTGTGGCTGGGCCGGTTCGACGTCGCTCGCCACACCGTGCGCGCGACGGGCCTGACCCGATACATGGCGGTGTGCCTGCTTGCCGGTTACGTGTGGTTGCTGGTGCCGGCGTCTATCTGGCTATTGGTCGGCCAAATCCGTTCCGGCGCAGGCTATGACGCCGTGGTGCACGCGGTGATGCTGGGCTTTGTGCTGTCGATGATCATGGCGCACGCACCCGTGATTCTGCCCGCTGTGTTACGTCGCCCGCTGCCCTACACCCAATTGATGTACGGCCCGGCGGCGCTCTTGCACCTGTCGCTGCTGCTGCGACTGGCGGTCGGTGACGCGCGCGGCATCAACTGGGCGCTCCAGGCGGGTGGCGTGCTGAACATCGTGGCTGTCCTGGGGTTCATCGCCGTCGCCGGGTATTCGGCGACGCGTGCGGCCGGTCGGGTGCCGGCATGAATCGCTCGGGATGGCATCTGCGTGTCGGGGCGGTCGTGTTCGCCTGGCTCGTTGCGCTCGTCGCGGTGGCGGCCGCGCATCGGTTCCTTCCGCTGTCCGGCTGGCTGCTGATCCATCTGTTGGCGCTTGGAGCGGCCGGAAACGCCATCTTGATCTGGAGCCGGCATTTCGCCGATGCGTTGCTGCGTCGGCCGCCCGATCCGAAGCATACGGCGGAAGCGTTGCGCCTCAGTGCCTTTAACGCCGGCGCCGTCACTGTGGTCGTCGGAATGCTCGGCCGGTGGTGGCCGATGGTATTGGCGGGCGGTGTCGTGGTCGCCGTCGTCGCCCTCGCACACGGGGCAACACTTCTACGGCAGCTGCGCACCGCATTACCCGCCCGCTTCGGCGTCACCGTGCGTTACTACGTCGCCGCGACGGGGTGTCTGGCGATCGGCGCGGGACTTGGTGTGGCGATGGCGAATCCGGCGCTCCCCGGCAATATCCACGAGCGGTTCGTCATCGCACATGCGGCGCTGAACTTGTTCGGTTGGGTGGCGCTCACGGTGCTGGGCACGCTCGTCACACTGTGGCCGACGATGCTGCGCACCCGGATGGCCAACGGAGTCGAAGTGGCCGCTCGCCGCGGCCTGCCGATGCTGCTCACCGCGCTGGCCGTGGCCGCCGGCGGTGCGGTGATGGGCTCACCGCCGATCGCCGGCCTGGGTGTCGTCGGGTATCTGGGTGCCGCGGGGATGGTGCTGCGGCCGCACCTCGACGAGATCCGCCGCAAGCGGCCCAACGACTTTGCGACGCTGTCGGTCTTGGCCGGCGTCGCCTGGCTGTTCGGGTCGCTGGCTTTCGCCGCCGTCGCACTGGCGATCTCGCCGACCTGGCCGGCAGCCGTCGCGGCGGCGGGCGAACTCACCGCGCCGGTGCTGGCCGGCTTTCTGGTGCAGGTGCTACTCGGGTCACTGACCTACCTGGCGCCCGTGGTGATGGGTGGGCGTCAGGCAACGCTGGCGGCCGGAGCCGAACTCGAGCGGGGGGCTCCCTGGCGGCTCACCGTCGCCAACGCCGGGCTGCCGCTCTGCGTCCTTCCGACTCCCAGTCTGGTGCGGGTCGCGGCGTCAATGCTGGTGCTGGTGGCCTACGCGGCCTTCCTGCCGCTGCTGGTTCGGGCGGTGTGGCGGGTACACCGCGATCGCGAAAAGCCTTCCGCTCCAGGCCAACCCCAAATGGCACCACCGCGGCGCCGGCTCGGCGTCGCCGCCGCCGGACTCGGGGTCGTGGTGCTGACGACTGCGGCCGCCGTCGCCGCGGACCCGGCGTCGCTCGGATTCGGCACCCCGCCGCAGGTGGCGGTGGCCGCCACGGGCCACACCACCATGGTCTCGGTCCGCATCGAGGGCATGCGTTTCGTGCCGGACGCGGTCGAGATTCCGGCTGGAGATCGACTGCAGATCACCCTGGACAACACCGGCACCGACCAACACGACCTGGTGCTGTCCAACGGCACCCGCACCGGCCGGATCGCGCCGGGCGAGTCGGCCGTTCTCGACGCCGGGGTGATCGGCTCCAGCCTCGACGGCTGGTGCGCGGTGGCCGGACACCGGCAGATGGGCATGACCTTTTCGGTCCGGGTCACCGGTGCACCGATGCCCCCCGCCCACCCGGCCCACCACGACTCGCACGACTCGCCGCATCCCGCACCGATCTCCGCCGGCGATATCGCGCGCAGCCTCAGCGCAGACCCGGCGCCGGGCTTCACCGCACGCGACGCCGCGCTGCCGCCGGCAACGCCCGAGCACCGTGTGACGCTGCCCGTGAACGAGGTCCAACGGGAGGTCTCCCCCGGAATCAGCCAGCGGCTCTGGACGTTTGGCGGCACCGCACCCGGCCCCACATTGCACGGCAAGGTCGGCGACGTCTTCGAGGTCACCCTTGTCAACGACGGAACCACCGGGCATTCGATCGACTTCCACGCGGGTGCGCTCGCCCCCGACGAACCGATGCGGACCATCCAGCCCGGTCAGCGCCTGGTGTATCGGTTCACCGCGACGCGGGCGGGCATCTGGCTCTACCACTGCTCGACGATGCCGATGTCACTGCATATCGCCAACGGCATGTTCGGGGCGGTTGTCATCGACCCGCCGGACCTGCCGCGCGTCGATCGCGAGTATGTGATCGTCCAGTCCGAGATGTACCTCGGCGCGCCCGGCGAAGTTGCCGACGGCGACAAGGTCGTCGCGGACAAGCCCGACCTGGTGGTGTTCAACGGCTATGCCCGCCAATACGACCATGCACCATTGGTCGCGCGGGTGGGCGAGCGCGTTCGCATCTGGGTCCTCGCAGCCGGACCGAATCGTGGCACCTCGTTCCACGTCGTCGGGGGTCAGTTCGACACTGTATGGTCCGAGGGCGACTACCGGCTTGGCGGCAAGGGAAGCCCGAGCGCAGGCGGTGCCCAGGCCCTCGGGTTGTTCGCGGCCCAAGGCGGATTCGTCGAAATGAGTTTCGGCCAGCCCGGTCGCTACCCGTTCGTGTCACACGCGATGGTCGACGCCGAGCGCGGCGCCCATGGCATCATCGAGGTCGCAGGCCGGTGACGTGCAACTTGACATCGCGAGACGCCGTCAGCAGTACCACCCCACCCGTACGGTCGATTTCCTTGAGGTGTTCGCAAACCCTGCGGTACGCGATATGACCATTCATCCCCAAAGGCCATGGCCCGCATGCCTGCAGGCCGGTGCGGTATGCACCGCGGACGATCACCGCATCAGCTGCGCGTTCCCACGGTCGTGGTCCGGCTAGCCGTCAACGATCAGCGACAGTCCACGGCGACCACGTAATCGCCTGTGCTGCTTGCCGATTGTCATCAGTCGTGCCACCGCCAGCTCGATTCCGCGCGTCATGGCGTCGATATCAGTCAGGGCATCATAGTCGGCAAGGACACCGAAGAAGAAGTCGTCCGCATAACTGAACATCGCCACCCCAGTTCGCAACTGCATCGCGATCGGCGGCACCGGGAATGCACTGAGCACCCGCTGGCCCATGAGTTTCAGGGGCTGACGAGGGCCGGGAACATTCGTCGCCAATGTCGTGACACCACGCTGCGGTAACCGGGTCACCAGATGGACCGCCCATGCGGTCAGCGGAAACGGAATGCGATCGGCCATTGACACGAATGCGTGACCCGCCTGCCGCTGACCGTGCGACTTCGTGCGATGCAATCGTGAATGGACCATCCGCAGCCGCTGAACGGGGTGCCCCTCATCGACCGGTAAGTAAGGCAGCATCACCGAGACGCGGTTGCCGGCCATGGCGAACCCCTCCGCGGAGCGCATCGACACCGGCACCAATGCGCGCAGCGCATCGGGCGAGGGCGTTTCACCCTGTGCGATGAGGACGTTGCGAAAGCTTTCCGTAATCGCAGCCAGCGCAACGTCATTGATGGTGACATCGAATGCCTGACACACCTGCGCGATGTCGGCCAGCGGTACCCGCGCCACACTGTAGCGGCGCAATGTGGTGATTGGCCCATTCAGAGACGTCGTGGTCGGGCGCAGCAACCCAGCGGCAATCTCGGCAGCACCCATCGCCGTGCGGGCCGCGGTCGCCGCCATGGCAGCCGAGGCTCTCCACACCCCACCGAGGGCGCTCAGTGGACTTACACCCCGTATGCCGCCCGAAAGCCCTTGCTCCTGCGACTCTTTGGTGGCGCGGATGCGGCTGGCGAAACTCTCGTCGATGCCGTCATCGCATAGCCCGGCGAGCATGTGGGCGGCGGCGATTCCGTCGGCCATACAGTGGTGAATCTTGGTCAGCATTGCCCACCGGTTGTCACTGAGGCCTTCGATGATCCAGATTTCCCACAGCGGTCGATCCCGGTCCAGACGCCGGGAAATGACGTCGGCGACCAGTTGGAACAACTCTTGGTCGTCTCCGGGCGATGGTAGCGCGAGGCGCCGAACGTGGCGGCCCATATCAAAGTCGGGATCGTCCACCCATTGCGGTGCACCGAGATCCAGCGGACGCGTACGTAGCCGTTGCGCGAATCGAGGGCAGGCGCGGATCCGTTGCGCCAGTGTCGTCAGCAGCGCCGCACGGTCCGGGATCGGTCCCTCGATGACCGCCAGACCACCGATCGCCAAACTCACGTGCCGGTCGGCGTCTTCGGCTTTCAGGAATCCCGCATCCAGGGTCGTCAATTCGTCCACAACCAGCACCTCCCATCTGCATGCCACCAGTTGCTCACCCTTTATTTAAAGGATATTATTCATTAAAATTGCTCTTGGAGCAAGAGTCGTCGGATCACCAATGAGCCGGCAGCAGTCGAAAGCCTTGAGCCGAAGAGGAAGTCAGGAGGCGGTCGTGGTGAGCTCGAAGAACCAAGGTCATCGAGAATGCGGTGAGGCGTTGCGGTGTGATCTCGACAACGCGGTCGCGGGCGGCGTTGATACCGAAGCCGCAGCGGATCCCGCTGCCATGCCCACCCCACCGTTGGATGCTGAGGCGATCCGTGCACTCCTCGCACTGGCGACCCGGGCACCGTCTATTGATAACACGCAGCCGTGGCGCTGGCGGGTGGACCAGAGCGGTCTGCACCTGTATGCCGACCCAGGCCTGCAACTTGCCGCTACCGACCCCGATGGCCGGGATCTGATAGTGAGTTGCGGTGCAGCACTTAACCATTGCGTCATCGCGTTGGCAGCGATGGGGTGGCGGGCCGTCGTGCATCGCTACCCAGATCCGGCCGATCCTGACCACCTCGCCACCATCGAGGTGTACCCACAGGCCCCCGATCGTGCCGACATATCTCTGGCGGCGGCGATCACGCAGCGTCGAACCGATCGGCGAATCTACAGCCCACGCCCCGTTGCCGCGGCTGATATCGCCTCGATGGTTGCCCTGGCGGCTCGAATGGGTGTCATGCTGCACCCGGTCGACGCCAGGGACAAACTGCACGACATCGCCAAGCAAGCTGCACAGGCTCACGCAACCAACCGTGATTACCTCATCGAGCTCACCAGGTGGAGTGGGCGATACGGGTCGCGAGCTGGTGTTCCCGCCCGCAACGTCCCCGAACATGACTGCGGCGCAACGATACCTGGCCGTATCTTCGCGGCGCCTGGCTTGGCGCAGCCACCCGGTGCCTCACCCTCCGAGGACAACGCTGCCATCCTGGTGCTCAGCACCGCATCCGACGACCGTCTCGCCCAGCTGTGCGCTGGCGAGGCGACCAGTGCGCTCCTGCTCACCGCGACGGCGATGGGACTGGCTACCTGCCCGATCACCGAGCCGCTGGAAATCCCCGCGACCCGCGACGCCGTTCGCTACGAGGTGCTGGGCGGCCGAGGGCATCCCCAGATGCTGCTGCGAGTCGGTTGGGCACCAGACGGCGCGGACCCGTTGCCCTCAACGCCGCGACGCGAACTCTCCCGCGTCGTAGAAACCGCGCGCCCCGCGGCGAACCACGCGGCGTTCAAAGCGAAAACTCGCACGAAGCCGGATCACGCTTCGGGTGATTACGCCGTGTTGGGCTGATTTGGTGGTTTCGCGAAGTCTGTTTCCAAAATCGAGCTGGCTTGCCGAGGGCTGAACAGCAAGGTCATCCTGAACCTCGAACTCCCAGTGCCGCGCGCCACGTTTTCCGGCTCTAACTGCGGGTAACTCTCTCGGTCTGTCCGAATTGAAGGGTCGACGTGCCGCACCTCTCGCTGATGCACGGAATCATTCCCGCCATGGTGCAAATCGTCACCGTCGCGGCGCTGCTTTATGCCCTCGGGTGGCGAAAGCGCCTCGTCGCCGTGGGCGTGGCCGCCGGAGTGGTGACCGTTGCGGTGGCGCACTGGACTTACGACACGCTGGGAATCGCCAGCGAGCCCGCGCCTTGGCAACTCTGGCTGTGGGTCTTCCTTTTCGGGCTGGCCGCCACCACGGTCGTCGCCGGCTGGCGCGGTGCCGGCGGTTGGCGGCGCAATGCGTCGGTATTCGCGACATCGTTCTGCCTACTGTGCGTCGGTTTGACGATCAACGGCTGGCTGGGCTACTTCCCCACCGTCGATGCCGCGTGGAGCCAGCTCACCAACAGGCCACTTCATAATCAGGTCGACATCAAGGCCGCCTACGCGATGCAGCGCAAAAGCGTTGCGGTACAAGGCGGGAAGCTGGTGGCGGTGACCACCGGGAGTCGGATGTCGGGGTTTTCGCACCGCCGCGAATGGGTTTACCTGCCGCCCGCCTGGTTCAGCGGAAAGCCGCTTCCGGCGATCCTGATGATCGGGGGCGAATTCGGCACTCCGGCGGACTGGATTCGCGTGGGCAATGCCACCCACGCCCTTGATGCATACGCCGCGGCACACCGCGGTGAGGCCCCGATCGCCGTCTTCGCCGACGCCACCGGCGGATTCGCCGTCGACACCGAATGCGTCGACGGGCCCCGCGGAAACGCCGCGCAGCACCTTGTCGCGGAGGTGATCCCAGAGATCGGAGATATGTTCGGCCTTGGCGGACAACCGAAGTGGGGTGTCGTCGGCTTCTCTTCCGGCGGCACCTGCGCCGTCGACCTGGCGGTCATGCATCCCGAGATTTTCCGCGCCTTCGTCGACATCGGCGGTGACATCGGACCGAACGCGGGCACGCAGGAACAGACGATCGACCGGCTCTTCGGCGGTGACGCCGAGGCGTACCGGCGGTTCGACCCGAGGACCGCGATCCGCCGGCATGGTCCCTACACCGGCATGTCCGGCCTGTTCGCGGTCCCGGGGACTTCTGGGGATCAAGACGGTGTCGGACAGGATGCGGCGGAGGCGTTGTGCGAGGCCGCTCGGGACAGCCGCATTTCGTGTGAACTGACGGCGCTGCCGGGCAAGCACGACTGGCCGTCGGCGGCGGGAGCTTTCGCGGTGACGCTGCCGTGGCTGGGCGAGCGGCTGGGGATGACGGGCGATGCGAGTTCGGTGGCGGAGTGAGCCGGGCAGCCCGGCTCAGCGAATCGCTTCGATGGCGCGACCGCTGTCCAGGTCGCGATACGCGGTCAGCAGCCGAATGTGGTTTCCCACGTTGATCTCCCAGCCGTAGTTCGCCACCGGACAGGTGAGCCAGCCGATGTAGGTGTTCCACGCCTGGGCACGGCGGTACTCCTCGAACGCCTCGGCGGGCGTGGGCAGATCCTCGATGCCGTGACCGCGCAGCAGCCTCAGATGCAACTCGACGAGCCGTCTTTCGTGCGCGCGCCGTTGCGCGACATCCAGTCCCGTGACGATCAGATAGGACAGGTCGTGCATGTAAAAGCCGCGGACGCTCAGCTGCCAGTCCACGAATCCCATCGAGTCATCAGGCAGCACGAAGGTGTTGCCCACGTGGCAGTCGCCGTGCAACAGGGTCTGCTGCAACTGTGACTGGTGGCGCTGCACCAGCTGAACCTTGTCGTACAACGACTCCACGGTCTCGTCCACCGACTGGACCAATTCCCGCTTGTGCAGGTTGCCGGCCACCTCGTCGGCGATCATCGCCGGCACGAGATCGGGGTGGCTGAACAGATCGTGCAATTCACCCGCAACGTGCGTCTGCGCCCAATTGAGCTCCGGAGCCGACCAGTCGGCACGGGCTCCCCAGTGCCACGCGTGAAACCCCGCCAGCTGACCGATGGCATCTTCCAGGCTTGTCAACGACGGGGACGACGCCACGGACGGAAACCGTGCGCCCCGGGCGGTGAGGTCCTCCAGGGCCAGGCCGAAACTTCCGGTGGCCGCATCGAACCACGCCCCCAGGCACTGCGGCGTCCGAACCAAGCGCCACGGCCGAAGACGGCTGTACACCTGAACTTCGTTGCGGTACAGCGGATATGCCGGCAGGTCGGGGCGCGCGAGCTTCAGCACGACCTGCCTCGGCAGACCGGCACCCGCCTCGTCATATGTCAGCTCCAGATCGACGCGTCCCGATGTCGATACCGCGTCGCCTTCGCCCCATTGCCACACCCTGCGGATGCGGAGGTCGCGCACCCCGACGCCGGGATTCAGGGTGCCGATCAACCGCTCGATCAGGTCGCGCGTGATCGCCGCCGCATCGGTGGGGATGTGGCCCAGTTCAGGCATCGAAGAAACCTCACGACAGAGTCTCGGCGGCAACCGCCTTTACGCCGGCCGACGTTAATACATATGGGTTAACTCTGCAATACATTCGTGGTAGATTCTGCGACGTGGAGGAGGGCAGCAAGGAACCCGCCCGCGTGACGCTCATCGACACCGCCGAACGGCTCATCGCCGAACAGGGTCCCGCGGTGTCGCTGCGCCAGGTTGTGGCGGCAGCGGGACAGCGAAACAGCGCCGCGATCCGATACCACTTCGGCACCCGCGAACAACTCATCTCCGCCGTCATCGAGGCACGACAGAGCGTGTTCGAACCGGAACGTCTGCAACGGCTCGCCGCGCTGGAGGCCGAGCGCGACTTCACCGCCCGCGGGCTGCTGCAGGCGCTGCTGGGGCCTGTCTTCGACCATCAGCGCGCCTGCGCTCCCGGCTTCCACGCGCGGTTCATGGAGAAGATCCGCGACTACCCCGGCGTCGACCTCACGGGCCGGCGCGACTGGACCGCGACCACCCTCATCGTGCGACGCCTCGAAGCCCTGGCCCCACCCCGGCCAGACAGTCTGCGGGCGCTGCGCACTCGAGGATTGATCACCGTCGTCTTCGCTCTGCTCGCCGATCTTGAACGCGCGCAACATGAATCGAGTGAGCAGCGGGAGATGGCAGAACAGGCCACCCTCGACATGGTGCTGGGCGTGGTCAACTCGGTCACGTCGTCAGGAGCGCCCGCTGCGCGGCGGCACTAACGGCAGTGCAAGTCGTTTCGGGTGCCAGCCGCTTTCAACGGCATCCGGCGACAGCCGGCTGACCCTCGACGGACGCTTTGCCCGGCTCACACTTCACCCCTATTAAATTCGTGTCGAATATTTACATTCGCACGCACGATGATTGTGAGCTACCTGGACTGTGACTTGGTGTCGGCGGGAGTTAGCGGTCGGGTACCCGGCCCCATCGCCGCGATCTTGGGATCGGTAGCCCGGTAGGTCGTTGAAGCTTGACCAACCCGCACTGCGCATTCGGGCAGAAGTGCAACGAAGGGATTTGGCATGCACAAGACCATCGCGACTCTCGCCGTGCTGCTGAGCGTTAAGTCTGGCGGGTTCCGGTGACCCCGCTGATCGCGAGGGATGCAGACCTCGCGGCGCTGGAGGAAACACTCGACGATGCCCGGCGGGGAACGGGCCGGGTGCGTGTGGTGGCGGGCGATGCCGGAATGGGCAAGACGCGCCTGGCCCGTGAACTCAGCCGCCGGGCCGAGGAGCGCGGCTGTGCTGCGCTGTGGGGTGGGTGCCGCGAGCTGGAGCTCGCATTGCCCTTTCTGCCCTTTTGCGAAGCGATCGATACCTACCTGACGACAGCCGATGTGGCGGAATTTCGACGAAAGCTCGGGCCGGCGGCCGGCGCGGTGGGCGCGATCGTCCCGGAACTGTCCAACGGAGTGCCCCCGATCGACGATCTGTTCGGTGCCCCGATCCGGCTGCAGCTCTTCGAGGGCGTGGTCACGGTGCTGCGCACGGTGGCGGCCCAGTCGGGTGCGCTGTTGGTGGTCGAGGATGTGCATTGGGCTGACGCATCCACGCGCGCGCTGATCGACTTCGTCGCTCGGCGCACCCGCAAGCTTCCGTTGCTCTTGGTGGTGACGGACCGCTCGGACGAGGGCGGTGCGACCCACCCGGTGCGCGTCATGCTCGACGGGTGGCGACGCGCCGGGCTGGCCAGCATGGTGGACTTGTCGCCACTGGCCCGACGAGATGTCCAGCGCCTGGTGTGCGCTCGACTCGAGGTCGAGCGTGTCAGCAGCGAGTTGGTCGACATGCTGGTGCACCGCAGTGAAGGTGTACCGTATGCCGTCGAGGAGTTGCTGGAAGCGGCGATCAGATCAGGGCACGTCTTTCGGCGTGATGGAGCGTGGCAATGCTCGGAGCTTTCCGGGCTACATCTGCCGAACACGTTGGCGCTGGGCGTTTTACGACGACTCGATCACCTCGAGCCGGACTACCAGCGCGTCGTGATGGCTGCGGCGGTGCTCGGCAGCACCTTCGATCCCGGGTTGCTGTCGGAGCTGACCGGGCTGCGCGCCCCGGTGGTGTGGGCTGCGCTGACCGCCGCGACCCGCGCACGGCTGGTGGAAACCGACCCGGTCCACCGCGGCCGGCTGCGGTTCCGGCACGCTCTCACCTACGAGGCCGTGCGCAACGCGGTGCCGGTCTGGGAAGCCACGACGTTGCACAGCCGCGCCGCCGACGCGCTCGCGGCAACGGTGCCGCCCGCGCCGGTGATCGAGCGGGGTCGTCACCTGTTGGCCGCCGGTCGCGCGGCCGACGCCGCGCCGCTGTGCGCCGAGGCGGCTGAGATGACGTCGCGGGCGGGGGCGTTTGCCGAGGCGGCGACGCTGTATGACCACGCACTGGTCAACGTCGTCAATCCTGTTGAGCGCAGCAATTTGCTGTGCGAGCGGAGTCGGATGCTGCTGGCCAGTGGGGACCCGGCGGCCGCGATCGCCCCGCTGCAAGAGGGGGTGGAGCTGCTGGGAGAAGCCGGAAACGCCTTGACGGCAAAGCTTCTCATCGTCCTGGGTTCCGTGCAGTTGGCCCTTGGTGAGCATCAGGCTGCTCTCGATGCGTTCGAGCGGGCGCGTCTGATACTCGAAAACGCCTTGCCAGGACCGGATCTGGCCTTGCTGTACGCGCGGCTGGCGATGTGGCACGACTCCAACCTGGAAGGCGCGGCCGGTCTCGCGTGTGCCGATCGCGCGCTGGCGCTCGCCGAGGCGTCCGATGCCAAGCCTGCCCGCGCCGCGGCGTTGATTTACCGTGGTGCGGCGCTGTGTGAGCTGGGGCGCCGCGACGAGGGTATTGCGGTGATCGACCGCGGGGTCGCGGAGGCGATGCGCCTGAGGTTGCCCGAAGAATTCGGCGCCGGCATCATCATCAGCGTTTTTCAGAAGGCGTTGGCGATGCGGGCCGGCGAGCTGGCGTCGGTCGTCGACCTCATCCGCAGCGGCGCCCGCGCCCTCAACGTCGGCCCGGCGCCCGAGGTGCTGGCGTCGCTCATCGAGGCGGTGGCAAGCCGATTCCTGGGCGACATCGATCAAACCGAGGCGGCCGCCCTGGCTGTGCTCGACGCCTCCGAAGCCGTTCCCACCGGGATGTCGTCCTTCCTCGGGCGTGAACTCTTGGCCTGGGTGCGGCTGCAGCAGGGCAGGCTTTCCGAAGCCGAGGCGCTACTGGAAGATCTTGGGCCCCGCGACGGCTGGTGGCACCGCATCTGCGGCCCTACCCGCGTCGAACTGGCCGTCGCCCGGGGCGGGGACCCCCAGACGGCTGCTGATGCGGCGAGAACCCTGCTGACACGCGTGCCCGTGCTGGCCAAAGACCCCTTCGTCGTGAGCACCGTGGTGCCCGCGTTGCTGGCAGTCGGGTCCGAAGCCGAGGCCGACCACTGCGTGAGCGCCGCGCTGGGGCCGGACCGCCATCCCCTGGCCGTGGGGGCGGCGGCTGATCTCGCCGCCTACCGCGGCGATGCGATGGATGCCGTCACGCTGTACCGGGAGGCCGCCGATGCTGCCTCGGCGGCGGGCTACCGCGCGATCGCTGCGGGCTACCACGACGGGCTCGCGGCAGCCGGCTCGACGCCGGCGGTGGCGTCGACGAAGCGGGATCGGCCGGCGCACCGGCTCAGCCGACGGGAGTTGGAGCTTTTGGCTTTGCTCGCCCACGGCAAGACAGACCAGCAAATCGCCCAAGCCTTGGTCATATCGCTGCGGACCGTGCGATCGCACCTGGATCGGATCCGTGACAAGACCGGGCGCCGGCGTCGCCCACAGTTGACGCTCCTGGCAATCGAACTGGGCCTGTTGGAGCAGCAGGCCTGGCAGAACTACCCACGCAACGGGGCCGCGAGTCTGCATCTGGCTCAATAGTGTTTCACGTCAGATGATTTGAAGCGCGCTGGTCGCCCCGACTGGGCTCAGCGGGTGAGCCGGCCGGCCAGCACCGGTTGCCCTGGGCCGGCCAGCTCCCCGATGGCACTTCGCCGGCCGGTGATGGCCACCAGCACGGCTTCTGCCGGTCCGGTGACTTCCGGTCCCGAGCCGTGCGTCCAGTCCAGGTCGGTTGGGGTCAGGCGTAAACCGCGGGCGAGGCGCCACGCCGGCAGTTCGGGACTCCACAAGCAGGCCCCCAGGACCCACCGCAGCCGTTCGGCCGGGATCTGGCGGGGCATACCCAGCGGACGGCGGATGTCCTGATGATGGATGGTGACGTCGAGCAGGGCGAGCCGGCCCCCGAGAAGAGTGGCGAGCCCCTGTGGCCTCAGACGAGCCCGCAGCCTGTGCAGGAGCTGTTCGGTAGTGAGAGATGCGAGTTCGTCAACACCCACCTGGTTGATGTGGAGGATCCGGCCCCGGATGGCGCGGCGAAACATGCCACGAAGACTGACCTCGTCGAAGCTCATGACGTGAGCGACCACGTCCCGTACCCGCCAGCCCTGACAAAGGGACGGCGCCTCCCACTGCCCGGGCGTCAGAGTCTCCAGAAGATCAGCCAGGTCCGTGCGCTCGGCGGTGGCCATCTCAAGACCATCCAAGTCATCACTTCCTAAAGCCGGTCGATGGACAGAAGTCTGTCACTGGTGCGCGTCGTCATAAATACCCACACTGCCGGCCCAGCGCAGGCTGTTCCGCTGATTGGGTATTTCGACCCCTTTACCCCGCTCGCCGAGCGCGAAACCCTGTAGACGCTCGGTGCGGTCTCGCAGCGAGCCGCATGCCAAAGGTGCTGGGAGAAGGAAGGTTTGAGGCGATGAGTTTTCTAGTGTTGCCACCGGAGATCAACTCGGCCCAAATATTCGGGGGTGCGGGAGCCGAGCCCCTGTTCGGCGCGGCGCAGGCGTGGGACAGTTTGGCCGCGGAATTAGGTTCGGCTGCAGCGTCTTTCGACTCGGTGACCTCGACGTTGACTGAGGCGTCCTATCAAGGCGCGGCATCGCAGGCGATGATGAAGGCCGCCGCGCCTTACGTCGGCTGGCTCACAACGGTTTCCGCGCAAGCCGATCAGACGGCTTCGGCGGCACGCACCATGGTGGCCGCGTTCGAGAAGGCGCAGGCGGCGACGGTGCACCCCGACATGGTCACGCTGAACCGCCTGGTGGTGTCGTCGCTCGCGCGGACAAACCTGTTCGGCCTGAACTTCCCGGCCATCGCAGCCGTCGAGGCCGACTATGCGGAGATGTGGGCCCAGGACGTGGCCGCGATGGTGGCCTACTACGCCGACGCATCCAGCGCTGTTGCCGCCTTACTGCCGATCGCCGGGCCGCTGCAGAATCTGCCCGGCATGCTGGGTCAGCTGACCGGAGGGCAGGCGGGCGCATCCGCCGCCGCCGCGGCCCTACCCGCCGCGAGCACACGGTCACTTGACTTCGCCCTCGGCCTGGCCAACGCCGGCATGAACGACCTCGGCATGGGCAACTTCGGTTTCGGGAACATCGGCAACGCGAACCTCGGCAATTCCAACTTCGGATCCGGAAACATCGGCGACGGAAACATCGGCTCCGGAAACGTCGGCAGCCACAACCTCTTGTTCGGGAATCTGGGCAGCAACAACCAGGGCATTGCCAACCTGGGCAACTTCAACATCGGTATCGCCAACAGAGGTGACCACAACATCGGCATCGGACTGACCGGCAACAACCAGGTCGGCATTCAGCTGAACTCGGGCGCCAACAGTTTCGGTCTGTTCAATTCCGGTGACGGCAGTGTCGGGTTCTTCAATTCGGGCAAGGGCAGCTTCGGCTTCTTCAACTCGGGAGACTTCAGCACGGGCATCGCGAATTCGGGCCTAGCCAGCACCGGGTTCTTCAACGCCGGAAATCTCAACACGGGTTTCTTCAACTCGGGTGCCGTCAACACCGGCGCCTACAACGCGGGTAGCTACAACACGGGCTCCTTCAACCCCGGTTGGGTGAACACGGGCGACTTCAATCTCGGCAGCTTCAACACCGGTTCCTACAACACCGGCAACGTCAACACCGGCGCATTCAACACCGGCAGTTTCAACAACGGCATGTTCATCAGCGGCAACTTTGACAACGGCATGTTCATGACCGGCAATTTCCAGGGAAGTCTGCACGTTCAAATCGGGCTGCCCGCCCTCACCCTGCCCCCGATCCACATCCCGTCCGCCCACCTCAGCGGCTTCTTCGCACCGAAGATGGTCATACCGTCGATCATCAACAACTCGCAGTTCTCAATCCCCTCCTTCCACATCGGCGGGTTCTCGGCCCCGACGATAACGATTCCGGGAATCAACCTTCCGAGCGTGCATATTCCGCAGTTCACGACACCACCGATATCAGTAGGCGGTTTCACGGCGCCCACGATATCGATCGGACAGTTCAACCTTCCCTTCGTACAACTACCGTCCATGTATCTTCCGCTTGCCGCCAACTTCCAAGTTGGTGGCGACCCGGCCCAGACATTCGGGAAATTGGACGGGCTCGGCACCTATATCAATCTCACCAACGTTTTCATCCCGCCGATTCTCATCGGTGACCCAGGGGTTCCAATAAAGTACTTCTCAATGAATGACAGCGGTAACCAGATAACTCAATTCGGTTCTAATGGCTTCATCTCCGCTTTCAACCTGCCAACGATCGGTTTGACGTCATTCAACGCCCCGATCATCACCATCGGAGCGCCCGGGGGCTACAACACTCCGGTCATATCGACGAACAGCTTCTCCGTTCCCCCCATCAACCTGGGTGGATTCGACACGCCGACAATCACCATCCCCCCGGGCCCCTTGACGCCGACGGTGGTTATTCAGAGCGTCAACATCTTCCCCTTCGACGCGCCGGCCATCGACGTCCCCAGCATCACAACGGCCCCCGTCACGGTCACCCAATTCGACATCCCCTCGGCGCCAGGCTTTTTCAACACCACCACCGCCCCTTCATCGGGCTTCTTCAACACGGGCCTCGGTGCCAGCTCCGGCTTCTACAACACCGGCGACTTCGTCTCGGGCTTCCAGAACACGAACCCGTTCCCGTTCCTCAACTTTGGCACCTCGGGCTTCAACGTCACCGGCCAAATCTCCTCGGGCTTCTCGAATTTCGGCAACGCTGTTTCGGGCATGGCCAACGTCGGCGATCTGGGTGCCGGGCTTGCGTACAACTTCGTGTCGGGCATGGAGAACATCGGCCACAACCTCGCCGGCATCTTCCAGCAGGGCACCACGCCCTAGCGGTTGTCGATTCCTGTAGCGCTGAGATGAAGGTAGGACACCATGTCGTTTGTAAGCGTGGCACCGGAACTGGTGGATGCGGCTGCGGCAAATCTGGCCAGTGTCGGGTCGACGCTGCAAGCTGCCAGGGCGGCAGCGTCGGGCTCGACGACGGCGGTGCTGGCGGCGGGTGCGGATGAGGTTTCGGCGTTCGTCTCTGCGTTGTTCGGCGCCTACGGCCAGCAGTATCAGGCGCTCAGCGCGCAGGCGGCCCTGTTTCATGAGCAATTCGTTCAAACGTTGACGTCGGGAGCCGGGGCGTATGCGACGGCGGAGGCGGCCAATGCGGCGGCCGCTGCCGACCCGCTGACGTCACTGGTCGGTCAAATTCAGGCCACCGGGGTGTTCAACTACGACCCGGTCAAGATGCTGACGGGTCGCCCGCTGTTCGGCAACGGAGCCGATGGGGCGCCGCTCACCGGGCAGAAGGGCGGCGACGGCGGGTGGCTGATCGGCAACGGCGGCAACGGCGGGTCCGGCGGGATCGGGAAGGCCGGCGGGAACGGTGGATCGGCGGGCTTGTGGGGCCACGGCGGTGATGGCGGTGCCGGCGGAAAGGGGTTCCCGTTGTTCGGCGGCTCCGGCGGAAACGGCGGAGCCGGAGGGGCCAATGGGTTCCTTGGCGGGGGTTCGCCGGGAGCCGGCGGGGCCGGCGGAGGCGGCGGGGTGAACATCAACAACGGGCCTGGCGGCCACGGCGGAAATGGCGGGTCCGGCGGGGTTAACCAGCAATTGTTCTCCCTGTTCGGCGGTGCCGGCGGTGCCGGCGGAGCGGGTGGCTCAGGCGGCGGCGGCGATACCGGCTTCAACAACGCCGCGCCCGGCGGGGCCGGTGGGAGCGGCTTCCACGGCGGGGCCGGCGGTGACGGTGGTGCCGGCGGCGCGAACCACGCCCTGCTGGGCGGGACCGGCGGGGTGGGCGGTCTCGGCGGCAACGGCGGCACGGGCGGCCACGGCGGCAGCGGCGGAAACGGCGGACCGATTGCCGGAGCCGGGGGAATCGGCGGCGATGGCGGTGCCGCCGGTGCCGGTGGGGCCGGTGGCGCCGGGGTGTGGCCCGGCGGCGGGTATTACGGGCAAGCCGGCAACGGCGGCGCGGGCGGCACCGGTGGAGCCGGAGGTATCGGCGGTACCGGCGGCGCCAACGACGGCACCTTTGCCCAGGACTACGCCGGCCACGGCGGCCAAGGTGGCCACGGCGGTGCCGGTGGGGCCGGCGGCAACACCAGCGGCAGCGGAGTCAATGGCAGTGGAGGCGGCGGGGGCAAAGGCGGCGCCGGCGGCCTCGGCGGTACGGCTCAGACCGACGCAGCCAACCTCATTGCTGCCGTCGCCGGCGGCGGGGGTGGTGGCGGCGCCGGCGGGGATGGCGGCCATGCCGGGCTTGGCGGCGCCTTCGCCGGCGGCGGCGGCACCGGCGGCATCGGCGGTACCGGCGGCACCGGCGGCACCGCCACAACTGAGACCGGCGGCAACACCGTCGCCAAAGCGGTTGGCGGCACCGGCGGCGGCGGTGGTGCCGGCGCACCGGCGGGCGGGTCGGGTGGCACTGGCGGGGGCGGCGGCGCGGGCGGCACCGCCGTGTTGCAAGCAGCCGGCGCCGGAGGTGGCGGGGGAGGCGGAGGGGCCGCGTTCGCCGGCGGTGCCGCAGGAGCCGGAGGCGCCGGAGGTTCCGCGTCCTACGCCGCCATATTTGGCGCCGGGGGCGCGGCGGGGAACGGTGGAATCGGCACCGGCGGCGGCGGTGGGGGTGGTGGCCTGGAGACCCTCGGGTTCCCGTTCACCGGTGGCGGCGGCACTGACGGTGCTGGCGGCGGGGCAGGCGGCCCCGGCGCAAACAATGGCGGTTTCCCCAACGCCGGAGGTCATGGCGGCACTGTCGGTGTCGGCGGCTTCGGTGGCACAGGTTGGGGCAACTCTGCCACGAACGACGGCGGCGACGGGCAGTCCTGATAGCTGCCCGCGCACCCCGTTCAGCGCGGAGTGAGTCCGCTTGTCAGCGTGTCGATAAGCCCGTCGTACCGTTGCAGCGTTTCGTTCACGGGTGTTGTCGAGCTGAGTACTCGGTACAGGATCGCTCCGATCAGCGCGTCGGCGACAGCCTCGATGTCGGTGCCGGCCTGAATCTGACCGAGAGCTATCCCTTTTGCTAACCGGTCCTGCACCGCTTGGTGCACACGACCGGTGAGTTGCCGGTAGAGGCTGTCTCGATCGTCGAGGTCTTCGGCAGCCGCCGCGGCGAGTGCCCGGATCAGTGCGACATTTTCCGGCGCTGCCGTGCGTGCGGCGTATTCGCGCATCCAGGTTCGTAGGTCATCGACGCAATCGCCGGTGTCGGGAAGTGTGAAGTCGGCAGGGGGGTATTGCTGCATGACGGCTTCGGCCACCAGGGGCGCCTTCGACGGCCAGCGCCGATACACCGTCTGCGTGCCGACCCCGGCTACTGCGGCCACCTTGTCCATCGAAACCCCGGCGTAGCCGACATCAACAAGCAGCGAGCGAGTCGCCGCCAGAATCGCCTCGTGCGCAGCGGCACTTCGCGGTCGTCCCCGGCGGGGTTGGCTCACCACACGACCCTAAGCCCGCCGCCCTGTACACCGGCGCCCCACCGTGGCACTATTTACGAGAAAAACAATCTCGCAATTACGGTAGCTTCGACTGCCCAGATGGAGACGCTGATGCGTCAGGTATGTGTCGTCACCGGTAGCCGGCATGAGCGATATTGATAGCCGGCGCCGGCAGAGCCGCCCCGTGCGCACAGCCGCCGCGGTGAGCGTCGGCCTGGCGCATTTCCTGGCGCCACGAGTGTTCGAGCCATTCAACCGCCTCGGTTTCCCCCGGCACGCGCGCGCCTTCACCTACATCAACGGGGGCATCGAAACGACGCTCGGCATCCTGGCGGCTATTCCTCGGACCCGACGACACGCACACGCGCTCGGGCTGTGTTACGTCGGATACCTGATGACCTGCATCGTCGCCACTCAGCTCCGATCGCGGCGGGACGTCGGTCGCGACAGTGGACCGGTCAGATAGGTCGGCATGTCGGCGAGGCAGACCATGCAGGGAGCAGCAGAAGGCGCCAGGCTCTTTGGCCATGCCGTGAAGATGAATGTGGCCGCCGCCATCCGAACCCGCCGCCGCGGCTACGACGGGTGGACCGGCGCGGTCAACACCGACTACGACCCGCAAAACCCCATCACCGCTGCACACCCCTTCGACGCCTACCGGGCACTGCACAGCAGTGGACGCGTGCACTACAACCCCAAACGCGCCACCTTCATCATCAGCCGGCTCGACGACGTGCGCGCCGCGCTGCGCGACACTGATCGGGTCACGAGCACCCAAGGAGTCACCCGACTGCGAATGTCGGCACCGCTGGCGGTGCTCACCGACGGTGCGGAGCACACCCGCCTGCGCAAGCAAGTTCAGCCGGGATTCAGCAAGGGGGCCATGAACTCCTGGCAGGCGATCATCGAGAAGCTGGCCGAAGAACTCGTCGCGGATGTGCTGAGCAACCCCGGATGCGACGTTGTGCAGCGGTTGGCCATACCAATGCCGATACGCCTGATCGCACGGATCCTCGGCGTGCCCGACGACGATGTCGGCGACTTCCGTCGATGGTCGGAACGCGGCGTCGGAGTCATGGACGTGACTCCGACGCTGTCCGGACTGATCGGTGCCGCACGGTCAATGACGGCAATGGCCGCGTTGCAGCGCTACTTCGTCAAGCAATTCGCCGCAGGGAGCCTCAAAGGCTCGGATACTGTGCTGGGCCGGCTCGTGGCACACAACACCGATGGCAGCCTCACCGACCGCCAACTGCTGCTCATTGCGATCCATCTACTCATCGCCGGAAACGAAACGACCACCAACCTCCTCGGTGGCATGTTCGACACCCTGGCCCATCATCCCGATCAATACGAAATGATCCGTGCGCGGCCCGATCTCATCCCGGTGGCCATCGAAGAACAACTCCGCATCACCACCCCTATCCAGAACCTCTACCGCTATACCCGCGCCGACTATCAAATCGGTGACGTCACCATTCCCCACGGCTCACGCGTCCTGCTGTCGTTCGGAGCGGCCAACCGCGATCCAACGGTCTTCGACGAACCCGACCAGTACCGTGCCAACCGCAACCCACGCTCCCACATTGCCTTCGGCTACGGCGCCCACATGTGTCTGGGCGCACCACTGGCGCGCATGGAAGCGCACGCGGTGCTACGACAACTCGTCGAACACGTCAGCCAGATCAAACCCGTGGGCCCCACGACATGGTCTACCCATAGCTCGCTACGCGGCCCGATTCGACTCTCCATCCGGCTGACCACAGCATGACGTCGCCACTGCAGGATGGGCCCGATCAGCTGCTTGGACCTATGAATTCCACTCCGGCGCGAATAGCGGGGCGGTGGCGCAGGATTCGGTAATGCGCTAAGCGGCCGAGCCCTTGGGTGGTCAGAAATTGTGCACCTTGCCACGCCGCGGCCAGTCGCTCGGTGGCGGCATAGGGGCTGTCCGGGTCGTCGGGGTCGTGGATCAGGAGCAGTGGTGGGTAGTTGGCTCGCCGACCGATCCGCGTCATGTTCGTCTCTTCCAGCGGCATGGCGATTCGCTTTTCCAGCCGGCGGTGCAGACCCGCGCGGATCCGGCGACCGAAGCCATGGCGTGCGGCGAACCAGTCGAGATAGAGGGGAAAATCGCCCATTGGCGCAAATAGGACCAAGCGCCCTACGGGTGCGCCCTGCGCCGCCGCCAACGCAGTCGCGTTTGCTCCGAGTGAGTGAGCTACTACCGCGTGGGCGGGCCCGTGGGTCTCGATCATGGCCGCAATCGCGTCGGCGCACTCGGTGGCTGTGGTGCGTCCGGGCGCGAGCTCACCTGGATCAGATTCGTTGTGGCTGGGCAGGTCGAACGCGACAACTCGATACCCCGCCTCCACCAGCGGTTTGACGAAGATTGCCAGATGCGCGCGCTGGCCGCCCCACCCATGGACCAGATAAATCGGCGGTCCCTCGCCCCACTCCTCACCAGCGACCCGATGCCCATCCCAATACGCTTCTACCGGCCGGCCCGGGGACACACCCGGCGGCATGCGCAGACTCGACTCGAGAACCGGTGGCGTGCACCATAACTCGACTGCCCACCGTGATCCCAAAAATGGCGCGAAGCGCTCGAGCAGCCCAAAAAGTCGACGCACTCTGGCATCGACCGGGGGGAGGACTCCGGAGCCGTCGACGTCAAGCGGGGCAATCGCGCCGGCTTGCGCTTGTGGCGACACAGGTCCACGAACTCGTTCAGTCATCAATCGCGATCGTAATAGCAACTACAAGACGACATTGTTAGAGATGCGGCAAAGGCTGCCAAGACATGTCTCCTCTCCCCCAGGGTGTCCCCGGCCGCCACGAAAATGGCCCCCAGGCTTACGCCTGAGGGCCATCCCACTTTGTAGCGGGGACAGTGTGTGATTTCAGGACATAGTTGGCAGCTGTCTCGCGACATAGTTGACACCTCGGCAAGCCAGGAGGTCAGCCATGTCGAAGGCGCAGCTCGTGATCACCGCCGTGGTCCTGGAAGGTCGCAGCAAAAGCGATGTCGCCCGTGATTACGACGTCTCCCGGCAATGGGTGCAACAACTGTGCAAACGCTACGACACCGAAGGTGACGCCGCCTTCCTGCCCCACTCACGCCGGCCACACCACAGCCCGCACGCCGTCGCCCTCGATGTCGAGGATCGCATCGTGCGACTGCGCAAGACCCTGACCAAACGTGGCCTCGACGCCGGCGCCGACACCATCGCCTCTCACCTGGCCACCGACCCCACCATCACCAACGTGCCTGCCATCTCCACGATCTGGCGCATCCTGCAGCGCCGCGGCTTCATCACACCCCAACCCCACAAGCGCCCCCGCTCCTCCTGGAAACGCTTTGCCGCAGAACTACCCAACCAATGCTGGCAAGCTGACACCACCCACTGGCACCTCGCTCACGGCGGCGGTGCGGAAATCCTCAACATCATCGACGACCACTCCCGCCTAGACATCGCCAGCGTGGCCCGCCGCACCATCAGCGGCCCCGACGTCACCGCGACCTTCACCACCGCCTTCACCCGCTGGGGCACACCCGCCTCGGTGCTCACCGACAACGGCGCCATCTTCACCGGCGCGCCCCGCCGCGGCGGACGCACCTCCCTAGAAATCACCCTCGGCGAACTAGGCGTGCGCTACCTCAACTCCCGGCCCTACCATCCCCAGACCTGCGGCAAAGTCGAGCGCTTCCACCAAACCCAAAAGCGATGGCTCACAGCCCATCCCGCCACCACACTGGCCCAACTCCAACAACAACTCGACGAATTCACCAATTACTACAACACCGAGCGCCCCCACCGGGCGATCAACAGAACCACCCCCCAACAGGCGTTCAACGCCCGCCTCAAGGCCACACCGAGCGGCTACCTCATCCCGGCCCACTGCCGCATCCGAACCGACGTCATCGACGCCGCCGGCGTCATCACCCTGCGCCACAACAGCCGCCTACACCACATCGGCCTCGGCAAACGACGCACCGGCACCAAAGTCACCGTCCTCATCGACGACCTCGACATCCGCGTCCTGGACCGCAGCACCGGCCACCTCATCCGCAAACTCACCCTCGACCCCACCCGCGACTACCAACCACGCGGCGTGAAATGCGGAAACAGCCCAGAAAACCGGGACGAGGTGTAAACCATGTCTCGGGACACCTGTCAACGATGTCCCGAGACAGGACATTTGTAGCGGGGACAGGATTCGAACCTGCGACCTCTGGGTTATGAGCTACGGGCCAGGGATTTTCGGGTGTTCGGGCTGTCTCATTTGTGCTGGTCAGATGGGGTCTGACGTTCGGGTGGTTGCGCTGTGTTGCGCTGATTTGGGGTGGTTTCGCGGAGTTTGGTTCCCAAATTTGTTCCCATAATCAGTTACTAACTCCAGGCCGCGGCCGCTGCTTGTCGCCGAGGGATGCAAAAGTGGAGGTATGGGATTCGGCCTGAGCCTGCGTATCGCTCCGGGCGTGCGCCTACGGGCTTCCCCAACCGGCCTCAGAGCCAGTGTCGGTCCCCGTGCAGCTCGCGTTCATGTCGGCAGCAATGGAATGGGTCTCAGTTCGGGTGTTGGTCCGTTCAGCGCGTCAGCGACAAGCAGGCCAAGGCCCAGTCACCGCAACCAGGCCAAACCCGTCAACAAAGTGGCAGATCAGCGTCCCCCCGCAACGGTCGCCGATTCCTTCCGGCTCGGAGTTGAGCTAGCGAGCGGGGTCATGCTGATGGTGGACTATGCACTCGATCGACGCCGCGCCAAGCAGTTGGCTGCCGACAGTGCCCACGCAGCCGACTTGCTCACCAATCTGCACCGTGAAGAATTTCCTGACCTAACAGCCCCGGTTACCCCAGACACGCCGCGTCGATGGCGCCGGTTGTGGACGACCGACACCGCAGAACGAGCCGCAAACGACCTGGTCCACGAACAGAATCTCAAACGATGGAAGCTGTTGTGTGCGCACGATTCCGATGAAGTCATCGCCACCGTCGATGCGGCCTTGGCCGACAATGCTTCACAATCTACGTGCATCGACGCAGGGGTCGGCCCTGGTGGCAACTATGTGACCGTGGTGGTGCAATACCCCGGACCAGAGATCACGGAGGGGGTCGTGCACACGGCGGCGAGCACGCGGCCACGGAGCGAAATAGAAAAAGTCGATGAATCGCCCTGGTTCTGCCGGAGACTCGGGCTATTGGATTCCGATCAGTGGTTGGTCGGTCCGTTGTGCATCGTAGAACGCGGCTTCGAACTCGACCGGTGGAATGTCGTTGAGGTAGCCGTGGAGGCGGCTGGTGTTGTGCCAGTAGACCCAGCCCAGGGTGGCCAGCTCGACGTCCTCGACGGTCCTCCACGGCCCGCTGCGGGCGGGCCCGTAGATCAACTCGGCCTTGTAGTAACCGTTCACCGTCTCCGCCAGAGCGTTATCGAAGCTGTCCCCGACCGACCCGATCGAGGGGACCGCGCCAATCTCGGCGAGCCGCTCACCGTATCGGATGGAGGTAAACTGCGATCCCGCATCGGAGTGACATGTCAAGCCCGCCAACAGGTTTCCGCGTGACCAACGCGCCATCTCCAACGCATCGAGCACCATCGTGGTGCGCATGTGCGTGGCGACTCGCCAGCCGACGATTATCCTGCTGAAGGCATCGACGATAAAGCAGACGTAGGCCACCCCAGCCCAGGTCGGCACGAACGTCAGATCCGTCACCCAGAGCTGATTCGGCGCGTTCGCCGTGAACTTGCGCCCGACCAGATCGGGGTGTCGCGCCGCGGCGGGATCCGGCGTGGTGGTGCGCACGCGTTTGCCGCGCCGCGCCCCTGCGATGCCGGCGGCCCGCATCAGCCGTGCGACCTGGTCCCGGCCGACGTCGTGGCCGGCCCGACGTGCCGTTTTCCACAGCTTGCGGGCCCCGTATACCCGGTAGTTGTCCTCCCAGAGCCCTACCAGGACCGGCCCAAGCTCTGCGTCGCGCTGGGCGCGGGCTGACGGGGCGCGGGTCTTGGTGTCGTAGTAGGTGCTCGGGGCCATCGACACCCCTGCAGATCGCAGGACGGTGCAGATGGGCTCGACCCCGAACTCCTCGCGGTGGGCGTCGATGAAGTCCACTATTTCTTGTGTTGGCGGTCGAGCTCCGCCCCGAAAAAACTGGCCGCGCGTTTCAGTATTTCGTTGGCGCGCTTGAGTTCTCGGTTCTCTTGTTCCAGCTCCTTGATCCGGGCAGACTCCGCGCTGGACACCCCGGGAGCGTACCCGTCGTCGATGTCGGCTTGGCGCACCCAGGAACGCACCGACTCCACGCCGTACCCCAATTGGCGAGCCACCCGCGACACCGTGCCCTGCTCGGTGCCCAACTCGGCGCGCAGGGCTCGGACCATCCGCACCGCAGCGGCCTTTTCCTCCGGGCTGTAGCGACGCGCCGTGGGCTTCCCAGACGACTGTTCCTTCGGCATACCTGCATCCTCGTTTCCAAGGTCAGGAGCCTCCGGGATTTCCAGGGCGATTCACGACCTTTATCAACGCGCGGTTGCCTCCACCGTCATCGCCACCGCGAAAGAAGCATTGGCGTGCGCACCGGCGGCTGACGAAGCCATTGTCTTAGTTCTGCGGTATGACATGCGAGGGCGCTTCAAGAAACAGACTCAACATCTCGACGCCATCTACGCCGGAGCGCTCCATCGCAGTGTTTTGACGATCGACTGGTCAGTCGCGGAACCCTTCGCCGTCATGCTCGACGCCCGCGCAGCGCAGATTCACCGGGACCGGAAGGGCAGGCTCCAACCGCTAGGAGATTCCGCCGACGCCGACCTTCGAGAACTTGTAGCGACCATCGTGGCCGCTCGTGATGTGCCGCCGCGAGACCGGCCTCTGCAACGCCGCTATACAAAGGCGGAGTCGAAGCACCTCATGCAGATTCAGTTGGGCGACGAGAGCGATGCGTTCTCCGCCATATGCGCCTGTCCGGGCTGCGGCGAAATTGACACCCACAGTCTGCGCGAGCCGGAATCTGGAGATCCGACTTGGGCTGTGACGATTCGCAGCTGTGCAGTGTGCAAGCGTGATTGGGCTCAAAAGTAGCGACCGGCCGAAGTTGGTCCTCCACATTATTGTCGGGTCGGGCATTCCTACGTTTCGTGGTCGCGCTCGTCCGTGACAGCTAGGGCAGCTTCTCCATTCGCAGTGGCTTCGAGGGCCGCTGCAACCGCTTCAAACTCCGCGAGCGCAGCGGTGAGGTCTTCGACGATTTCTCTGGCGATGATCTCGGGCGCCGGCAGGTTGTCGGCATCGTCGAGCGACTCGTCACGCAACCAGGTGATGTCGAGGTGGACCTTGTCGCGCGCAATGAGGTCCTCGTAAGCGAACGATTTCCACCTCTCCGACTCGACACGTTCGTCACGGGGCTTTCCGCTGAGGTAACAGTCGACGAACTCGTCGAGGTGATGGCGACGCAAAGGGTTCTGCTTGAGCGTGAAGTGCTGGTTGGTGCGCAGGTCGTAGACCCAGAGCTTGGTGGTCCACGGCTGCTCGGAGGCCGGCTTCTTGTCAAAAAAGAGCACGTTGGCCTTCACACCTTGGGCGTAGAAGATGCCGGTGGGTAGGCGGAGCATTGTATGTAGGTCGAAGTCGGCCAACAGCTTTCGCCGCAACGTTTCGCCAGCACCGCCCTCAAAAAGAACGTTGTCAGGGAGGACGACGGCAGCCCGGCCGTTAATGTCGAGAATCGTCATAATGTGCTGCAGGAAATTGAGCTGCTTGTTGCTTGTCGTGACGACGAAGTCCTGCCGTTCAATCTCGATGTCCTCGCGCACTTCCCGACCATCCGCGCCGACCATCGTCAGCGACGATTTGCGGCCGAATGGCGGGTTAGTCAATACCACCGACCAGCGTCGGCCTGGGTCAGAAATGAGCGCGTCACGAACTTCGATCAGTGAGTCGCCGTCGGCCGTTCCGATGCCGTGCAGCAGTAGGTTCATCGCGGCCAGACGCGCTGTCCCATCGACGAGTTCGTAGCCGGTGACAAAACTGTCACGCAGGTGCTTGCGCTGCGTCGGGGTGAGGTTCTCAGCCCCTTGCACGGCGTGCTCATGGGCGACCAGAAGGAAACCGCCGGTGCCACACGCCGGGTCGACGACCACGTCGGCAGGTATGGGGTCGATGACGTCGACCATGGCCCGAATGAGGTCACGCGGGGTGAAGTACTGACCCGCTCCCGACCCCTTGTCGGATGCACCCTTGGAAAGAAGTGCCTCGTACGCATCGCCTTTGAGATCTGTGCCCGAAGCCGACCAGTTCTCTTTATCGATCAAATCCACGATGAGGCGTTTGAGTTTGGCGGGATCCTGAATCCTGTTCTGCGCCTTGCGGAAAATTGTGCCAAGCGTGCCCGGCTGTTGGGCTAACCCCACGAGAATCTTCGTGTATTCGACCTCGAGGTCCGTTCCCTCGGCATCCAGAAGCCTCTGCCACGAGTACTCGTCGGGAACGATCTGCTGCGGGTTGAGCTTTCTGGTTGCCCGCTCGTGTGCCATCTTCAGGAACAGCAGGTATGTGAGTTGCTCGGTGTACTCAATGACACCAACGCCGTCGTCGCGCAGCACATTGCAGTACGCCCAGAGTTTGTCGACCAGGCGCCGGGAATCAGACAACGGGTTTGCCCTTCTAATCAACTGTCCACGAAAAGATCTGGTGCGCCCTGGTAGATCCCGTCGCCGGCCAGTAGATCTAGCCGCTTGGCGACGGCACAGGCAGCGATCAATCGATCGCCGTTGTGCTCCCTGGCGCGCAGAGCGTGACCAAGCCTTCGCCATTCGCTGACAAGAAGGGCGTATGCATCTACGACTTCGTTGTCGCGGCGAATGGTGGGCGTCCGGTCGAGGGTCTCAATCGCCGTGGCCATGCGCCGCTGGCCCCAGCCGGCGCCTCGCGCACCGGCAAACACCTCAGCCCTGGTCTGGAACGAAATGAGTACACGCCGCCCAGTGAGGTATTCGCGCCAGCTAGCGACGCGCGCGTCACGGCTATCTTTACGAAGGTAAATCAGACTGAACACATCGGTGTCGACTAACGTCGCCGCGAATTCGCTCACGAACGCAGTGCCTCAAGGAATGCGGCGAATTCGTCGTTGGTGAGGTCGAGCCCACCATCCGGGTCCGGTCCGGGAGCGCTGGCCAAAATCTCCTCGAGAGTAACGACTTTGGGACCAACATAATCGGCTCTAGGGTCGTCCGCTGGAAGCACACGCACATTTTGGAGTGCGACAAGCCGGCCTGACGCGAGTTGTATCCCGGTTCCTTGCGCAACCACCCACTGGCCAACCAGCTGTGCTGCGACCGTATCGTTTTCGACGCTCTTGAGTTCGACCGAGTTATCAACATCCTCGCGGAGACGGAAATCGTGCGACCGTAGATCGACCTTCTCGAGTCGGCCAGCGGCGGTTATGACGGTATCTGTGCGGATACGCGTGGGTGTCCACGTTTCGACATGCATTGTCGACGGTGCAATCCGTACTTCCGGCCGCGAAGGCGCGCCGAGTATTACGGTCGGCGCCGCTGCTTGCATGGCGTTGACCAACTTGCCGACACTCTCTGCGATCAGGTCAGTCGCCCAATCGGGGCGACGATCCTCGCCTATAGCCCGCACAATTTCCCACAAGCGGTCATCCGCCGCGGCTTGTTCAGGCAAGTCAACGTCGAGTTTGTCAGTCGGGCCCTTGCTGAATCGGAGCACGGTGCTGCCGGGCTCAACCGCACGAAGCCGCAGTTGTGCGAGCTCCTCCATGAACTGCTTCGTGCGGCCGGGTCCAGGCGTATTGACTACTTCGCGGCAGATTCGAGTCGTCAACTCCTGCAAGGCAGTCGCGAGGGCGGCTAGGTCCTTTACCGGAACCTCGCCGTTGGGAGTGGAAGCGTCAACAAGATGGAGCTCGATCTCCGTGATCATCGCAACTACCTCCTTCGTTAATATTCCCGAACGTCGTCACCACGTACAGCGCAGATGCTCCAAGCAATTCTGCCCTTACCGACCGGAACCCTCCCCGATGATTCCAGTGGGTTCCGACACGTCATTGCACTTGCCGAGCGGAGTGACCATCACCCAGCGCCGCGGCTTCCCGACTCACCGATGGTCCCCGCCGCACGGGTCAGGCGTCCAGAAAACGCCGCACTAAGCAAACCCCGTTTGAGACGATCGACATGGCGAGTCGTCTTCGCAAGTTCAATTTGAAGAGCAGCAATGCCGTCGATATACGCGGCAGCTGACGCAAGTATGCGCGCCTGCTCTGTGCGTTCCGGCACACGGATCGTAGTAGCCCGGAGGTCTCGCAGGTAAAGGTGCGGCTGTGCGGTCGAGCCGGACGCCCGTGCCATCTCGAGTTGCGAGCGAGTGCCGCGGAGTGCGAGTGCGACGTATCCGGGTATTACCGCGCCCTCGTCCACGCGTATAGCTGCGAGGTTTCGGTCTGCGCTAAATCTCACGCCATCCGGAACGACCGCAATCCGCCCGATGGTGCCGACGCAGGTGACGAGGACATCACCGGCGACTGGCCGATAGCGCCGAGCGGTCTGCTCAAAACCTTCCTCCGAAACGTACGTTCCTGCAGTCAGATCAATGGTTCCGTCTGGGCGTACCCCCTTCGCCGTCACGTGAGGAACCCCGTCGAGAACACGTTTTGGTGGATTGTGATCGCCATCGGTGATGAATTGGGATATGTCGGCGAGTGTCTGCAAAGTCCCGTCGTTGGTAGTGCTGAGATGATGTGCGCACAGTGCTGACAGGCTTGACAATCGAATCCGCTGTCTACCAACAAGTTCCTGTGCCGCATCGAGGCGAGAGAGGTGGTCTTCGAGTAGATCAACAATGCGCCGCTGCTCCGTGATGGGCGGCACAGGCGTCGGCCATGTCGCCAACCGAGCCCGCCCAAGATGGTGGATGCCGACGCCTCGGGAATGCTCGACAAATCGGCCCACGAGGGCCTGATAGCGGAAGTAATGCAACAGAAACCTGGGCTCATGTTCACGCGGACGTACTCGAATTAAGGTGTTCTGAAAAGCGCAGTCCGGAATCTCACCGGACCAGATCGCTGGCTTACCGACTTCGCCAGGGCTACCCGACGCTTCACCTAGAACGATGTCTCCGGGCTTGAGGCGGTACGTGGCCAGCTCCTCATCGGTGAAGTTCATTGACTTGACGTCGTCAAGGCTGAGTCCAGACCACGTCACATTCGCCGCACGTAGGTATGGCCGCATCGAGTCGCCGTAGTGGTTCTTCGGCGAACGCTGGCGACCAAGCCGTACTTCCGCGACTTCGGAGAGCGGGCGGACCGGCCAGTTCACGCGGTCAGCTCCGCGTTCAACTCTTCAATCAGATCGCCAGCTCGGTCACCTAAATCACGCAGCGCCCCATCGGTTCCTCCGCGCTCGACAAAAGGCGCGTCGTCAAGGTCTTCCACGCGTATCCCGGCCGAGTTGGCGATCACCGACACCATGCGGTCCAACCACCATCGCTCGGTGTCGTTGAACGCCACACCAGCTTGTTCTTGATGCGCCAACCACGCCACGTACTTCTCCCGCACCCGCTCACCGTAGGGAACGAGTTCGTCGTCGACGCCGATGGTGTAGCGGATCAGTGGAACGAGATCGGTGAGGGTGTGCGTGGGGCACTTACGGACCCTGGGCGCGTCGATCGCGGCATAGGCATTCCAGATAATGTCGGGAGTCCAATTGTGCGGCGGCCGAGCGATGCGGACAGCGAGTCCCTGAATGTAGGAGAAGTCGATTCGCTGCTCGCCTGCCTCATAGCCCACTTGGATAGCGGTGATTTCGTCGCGGTGCTCATCGAGATAGGCCCGCCACGACTCCACGATCGATCGAGCGCGATCCGTGTCAACCACTCCCCTGGCATCAACGAGTTCGTCGCTGCTGACCTCATCGATGACCCGATCGTGGGCGGCGCGAAGTTCGAGTATGCGGTTGCGCAGTTCCGGGTTAGCGGCAATCGGTTCGATAGCCCGCTCGATCGCCTCGGCCGATCCAGTGGACGGCTCGACAGCGTCCACGAGCGCCTTGGCGATATCGCGGACAGGTTGGCCGGCGACCTCGTCGAGTTCCTGCCGTTCCTCGTCGGTCAGCGCAAGTTCGAGCTTCGCCAGTCGCGACGCCAGAGTTGCCGCTTCGTCCTCGGTAAGCGTGAGTGCGGCGGCCTTATCGAGGAGCTTCTTGAGGCTGACCGACTTCTGCCGATTCAGTGGCGGCTCGACGAAGGGATGCTCTGTCACCCCCACCGCATCGACGATTACGAACCGGGTCTTGTTTTCCGCGTCTGGGGTAACTGCGCGGAAGTCCGCGGACGTGATCGTGCGTGCGCCACGACCTTTCATTTGCTCGAAGTATTGGGCGGAGCGGACATCACGCATGAAGAACACGCATTCCAGCGGTTTGACGTCGGTTCCGGTCGCAATCATGTCGACGGTCACCGCGATACGCAGCGACGGACTCGTCCGCAGCGCCTGGAGTTGTTCTTTGGCGTTGCGGGCGTTGTAAGTGATCTTCGCTGCGAAGTCATTGCCTTTGCCGAACACCTCGCGGACTTCGGTGACGATCTCCTCAGCGTGGCTGTCGTCCTTCGCGAAGATCAATGTCTTTGGCACGGTGGAACGTCCCGGAAAGATCTCGGTGAAAAGCCGATCGCGGAAAGTTTCTAGAACGGTGCGGATCTGGTCGGTGGCGGTCACGTCGCGGTCCAGTTGCGCGGCGCGGTAATCCAAATCCTCGTCAAGGGTTTCGAGTTTCTGTTCTCGTGTTCGGCGGTCCACTTTCGGCACGAGCGTCCCGGCCTCGATCCGAGACCCTTCCTCGCTGATTCGGGTACGGATCCGGTAGATGTCAAAGTCCACGTTGACGCCGTCGGCGACGGACTCGGGGTAGGTGTATTCAGAGACGAGGTTCTGGCGGAAGAATCCGAATGTCTGCTTGCCTGGCGTGGCGGTTAGACCGATGAGGTGGGCGTCGAAGTACTCCAAGACACCGCGCCAGACTCCGTAGATGCTTCGATGCGCCTCATCGACGATGACCAGATCAAACGTTTCCGGCGGAAGTGCCTCGCTGTAGGAGACAGTGACAGGGGTTTCCGGGGTGAACTCATCGAGGTTGGGATCATCGGCGTCGCTGACCTCGCCGTCATTGAGAAACTTGTAGACCCTCTGGATGGTCGAGATGACGACCTTGCTCGAGCCGAGTAGTCCGGCACTGGACAGTTTGGTCACGTTGTACAGCTCGGTGAAGCGGCGGCCGTCACCGGGCGTGCGGTAGTTCTGAAACTCCGCCAGCGTCTGATCCGCGAGGTTGTTGCGGTCGACGAGAAAGAGAATTCGGTTGAATCCACCGAATTTCAGTAATCGGTACGACTCGGTAACCGCCGTGTAGGTCTTGCCGGCCCCGGTCGCCATCTGTACCAGCGATCGGTCGAACTGCTGATCGGCGAGGCTCTTCTCGATCCCGCTACTCGCATTGACCTGCGCTGGACGCAGCGGGTCGGTATCGAGGGCTGGGAGATCGCGAACCTTGGCGCGCCACGTCGGACGCTCGGGAGAGGCATCGGCGTCACGAAGGTTCCGTGCCAACGTTGCCGGCCTGGGAAAGTTGAAAAGAAGGCGCGCCCGCGGCTCGGGATCGAAGCCGTTGGTGAAGTGTGTCTCGACTCCCGATGCCTCGAACACGAACGGCAGCCGGCCGTTCCGGGTCTTGGCGGCGAGTCGCACATCAGCCGGGAGTCCGTCGGCGTACATGGCCGACTGCCACTCCACGCCTGAAAGCGGTGTTCCTATTGGCTTGGCCTCGATGACGCCGACGACGGCCTTGTCCACGTACAGCAGGTAGTCGACCCGTCCGTGCCCGGGCTTCATCACGACCTCTCGGACGGCGATGCCCTGTCCCGCGAACAGATTCAGGTCCTTTCTGTCCTGGACCTTCCAGCCTGCCTGGGTCAGTTGCTGATCGATGCGGACACGGGCACGCGTCTCCGCGGGAAGAAGGCCGGCACCGTCCTTATTACTCATGACCTGGCAAACGTTACCGACACCAGCCCGGTCTTGGCCGTAGATTTGTCGGCTGCGCGTCCGCGCGAGCACCGCGATCTGCCGGTCACAACAATACTTCGCCACCGGCACTTAGGCCCTCCTAACTTGACCGTTTCTCTGCACATCACACCTCTTGCACTCAGGTCACGAAACGATAACGCAATTGCGTCCGTATCTAACTACGTAGGGTGCACTTACCATTGTTCCCATGCCCGCGAAACGATGCCCGCGATGCGGCGCGGAGGTACCGAATAGCACTTGGCCGCCGAAGCCAGGACGTCCCTCCATCTGGTGTTCGCAGCAGTGCCGGCGAGCAGCCTATGAGGAGCGAAGAGCAGCAAAAAACGGCGCTGTCGCCGTGCGGGTCGAAGTGGTTGAGAAACCCGTCGAGCGGATCGTGGAGCGTGTTCGGATCGAGACAAAGCAGATTCCGCCCAGCCCCGCCGAGGCCGCCCAGATCGTGCTGAAGTCGCCGCGAGCATGCCGCACTGTTCTGGAGGCGCTGGCCGTCGCAGCGGACTCGGGACAACTGAACCCCGCGGCGCATGCACCGACGCTGCGCGCCGCTCAGCGCTTGCTGACTTCGTTGAGGAAAGCGCGCCTTCTCAATGGCTAGGGCGGGACTCCCCGAAGCTAACTCAGTGTCCGCTAAGGGCCGGGGGCCGCATTCGGCTAATCCCGGCCCACCCAGCAGCAGATCCGCCGTCTCGTCGGCGTCAGCACCGCGACACGCGGAATGCCGTTGCGAAGCGGCACGTTTCGCGATGTTTCACCCCGTCGCGGGAATTGGCGGTAATTCACCTGTGTAGCAGCAAAACTCGATGGAAAATATTTGCGCGACCGTCGCGCTAGGCACCTGAGCGGACTTACCGTCTAGACATGAATCGACGCGTCACGGATCGCCACTCGGCGCAGCCCGCCGAAACGGCTGACGGTGGGCATCCCGTTAGCAGTGCGTCAACATGAGCTGGGAAGCCCTCGCGTGGGCGAAAGACTCGGACATCGCCCAACCGGTGGCGAAGTTCATCCTCGTCCTACTGGCAAATAAGGCGGATGAGAATTTCTCGTGCTATCCGTCGATCCGCACGCTGATGGCTGAATCCGGCGCCGGTAGAAGCACGGTCTTGCGCGCGCTGAGCTTTCTAGAGACGCGAGGCTTCATGTCGCGGCGGCCACAATTCCACGATTCCGGTGCCCGCCGCTCCACCCGCTACTACCTGAATCACCCTCGAGCACCACATCTTCCACCCAGTCCCGATCCGGGACCCCCCAGTCCCGAGGTGATACCGCC
This sequence comes from Mycobacterium paragordonae, assembly GCF_003614435.1. Classification (NCBI taxonomy): domain Bacteria; kingdom Bacillati; phylum Actinomycetota; class Actinomycetes; order Mycobacteriales; family Mycobacteriaceae; genus Mycobacterium; species Mycobacterium paragordonae. The sequence goes on along the minus strand of NZ_CP025546.1, from coordinate 1,664,497 downwards.
TGGTCCCGCGTTGGTACGGGGGCCGTCCCGCAGTGGGACGGGGGCGGTGTCAGAGAAGCACCCTACGGGGGTCCCAAGTCGGGACCCCTTAAATCCATCAACCGAATCCCCATCCGAACCGGGTGACTCCGCAGCACAAATCGTGCACGCCGTGAGCGATTCGTGGCGGCTAGGTGAGTGCGACGCGCACAGTCTCCTGCCAGCCATCGAGTCCGCCCTGGCACGCGGCTGGCCGGCCGCGGATCTCGCCGCCCACTGTCAACGGCAACTGAAAACTGATCAGTTGTCGGCAATTGAAAATTGACCAGCTGGGGTCATTGGTCGTCGGCCGTGACGGTGGGGACGCGGCCGAGGTCTCGGTCTTTGATGCGGTAGCTGTCTCCTTTGAGTGCGATGACTTCGGCGTGGTGGACGAGGCGGTCGATCATGGCGGCTGCGACGACGTCGTCGCCGAATACTTCGCCCCACCGTCCGAACGGTTTGTTCGATGTGACTATGAGGCTGGCCCGCTCGTATCGGGAGGACACCAATTGGAAGAACAGGTTGGCGGCTTCGGGTTCGAACGGTATGTAGCCCACTTCGTCGACGACGAGCAGCGGATAGCGGGCGAGGCGGACGAGTTCGGCTTGCAGGGTTCCGCTGTGGTGGGCGGCGGCGAGCCGATCGACCCATTGCGACGCGGTGGCGAACATGACTCGGTGGCCGGCTTGGCAAGCGCGGATCGCGATGCCGGTCGCCAGGTGGGTTTTCCCGGTTCCTGGTGGTCCGAGGAACACCACGTTGTCTTTGGCGGTGACGAAGTCCAGCGTGCCCAGGTGGGCGATGACGTCGCGTTTGAGGCCGCGGGCGTGCTCGAAGTCGAACTCCTCCAACGATTTCCGTGATGGGAAGCGGGCGGCCCGGATGCGTCCTTCACCGCCGTGGGATTCTCGGGCGGACACCTCACGCTGCAGACATGCTGCCAGGAACTCTTCGTAGGTCCAGGTTTCGGTGCGGGCCCGTTCGGCGAGCCGCTCGACGGCCTCACGCAAGGTCGGGGCCTTCAAGGCCCGGGTCAGATACGCCAGTTCCGCGGTCACGTCGCGGCTGCCGGTGGTGGTCTTGGCTGCCATCACGCCACCGGTCCGTCAAGACCCAACAAGGTGTCGTAGTCGCTCAGGAGGCGTTGTTCTACCTCAACGTGCGATGGCGGCCCGATGACGTCAAAGTGCTTGCGCCGCAGCAGTTTGGCGGCCTGCACGTGGTCGGGATCGCTGACCGTCTGGTGTTTGGCCCAGATCCGGGCGTGGTCGGCGACCAGGGCGCCACCACACCACACTCGAACCCGGCCCAGGTCCGCGGTGATCTCGATGCGGCGACCGACCGCGACCGGGTGCACTGAGTAGTCGTTGCCGTCGCAGCGCACGTAATGATCCCGCGGCAACCGGGTCGAGGTCCGCCACCCAACCACTGGCCCGACTGGCGGCAGGGCCAGCATCGCCGCCTTGTCGGCCTCGATCCGGTCGGCGGGACGGCACCCCAGTACGCGGTGCTGGCGGTGATTGGCCCGCACCAGCCAGTCCTGCAGCTGGGTGTTGAAATCCGCCGGTGAGCCGAACGCCCGACCCGGCAAGAAGGCCCGCTCGAGGAAGTCGTGGAAGCGTTCGACCACACCCTTGGCTTCGGGGTCGCCAGGTTTGCAGATCAGCACCTTGGTGGCCAGGGTGCCGCGGAAAGCGTGGCACTGCCCGGTGAGTTCGGGTTGGCGGGCCCGCCAACGCCCGACCGCGCCTTCACCGTCCCATACCAACACCCGCGGGACGGCGCCCAACATCGAAAGATGCTGCCACCAGCCGGCATAGAGGTCTTCAGCGGTGCGGGTCGGGATTAACAACGCCGATGCCCAACGCGAATATCCGCACACCATCGTCAGCACCGGCAACTGTGTGGCGGTGCGGACCTGGCCGTATCCGACCGGCACCTCCACGTCGGGGAACCAGAAGTCGCACTGCGCAATTTCCCCAGCGACATAAGTCGTGCGTGACGCCGGATCCGGCGGCAGATAAAACGGTCGCAGCTCCCGCACTCGCTCACTAAGAGTGCGGATCGAATACGACCATCCGATCCGCTCGGCGATCACAGTGGCCGGCATCCGCGGATAAGCCGCCAACAACTCTCGAATCTTCGGCTCGGCCGCGTCCGCCACCGACCCCACCGGAGCACGCCGATACTTCGGCGGGCCATCGGAAACCAACGCCGACTTCACCGTGTTCCGCGAAATCCCCAACACCCGCGCAACCTCCGAAATCGGCAACTGCTCCGACCGGCACAACCGCCGGATCTCTGCCCAGTCCTCCACGCTCAACACTCGCTTCCTCCTTGGCCCATAGCCAAGGCTCTCCAGGAAGCTGGTCAATTTTCAGTTGCCGCGCAGTGGTCAGTATTCAGTTGCCGTCGACACCCACCTCATTCGAAACCCAAATGGGGCGCGTGATCCCATTCGCGTGCTTGCCCGGCGTCTCACGCATCCGTGGCAGCCACCAGGCTGGTCTCCACCATCAGTGCCTTGGTGTGGTGAATGCGAGGACGCACATTCTCGCACGATCACGGTCACTGCGGCCGACGGAACCGAAGCTGCGCGCTTTTGTCCACAGTGCAGCCCGCAAGTCCACAGGGGCCGTCCGCCCGTGCAAAATTCCGTCAAAATTGTGGAAAGGTGGTGAATTATCTTGGAAAGCAACGTGTTCAATGATCTCCCCCTGCTGCTCGCGGTCCCCCACGCAGCGCAGCTGCTGGGAATCAGCCGGGCTGCCGCCTACCGACTGGTGGCCTCCGACGAGCTGCCCGTTCGTCGTCTCGGCGGCCGGATTTACGTGGTAACCGCCGGGTTGCGCGAGCTGGTGGCCTCGTGAAAGGCACTGTCCATCAGCGCGGTTCGGTGTGGTACTACAAGTTCCGCCTCCCAGAGCGCGACCCCGCGACCGGCCGATATCCCTGGATCACCAAGGGCGGTTTCGAGACCGAGCGCGAGGCCTGGAAGGCCTGCCGAGAAGCCATGCGCGATGCTGACCGCGGCCGAGTCGTCAAGCCTTCGACCCGCACAGTCGCGCAGTTCCTCACCGAATGGCTCGCCGCTGTCGAACCAGCACTCGACGCCACAACCTGGCGCAGCTGGAGCGACTACGCACGCACGTACGTCATTCCCCATATCGGCGCGGAGCGCCTACAGCGACTCGACGAGCCTCAACTGCTGAAGCTCTACGCCAAGCTGCTCACCGAGGGCCGAGTCAAGCGCGACAACGACGTCGTGATGTATGCCTATTGGTCCGAGCGCAATGCTGCCGGCGCACCACCCACACCACGACAGCTGTCGCAGGCCTGCGGCACAACGATCCATGCGTCCCGCACCGCGGTGCGACGCTATCGGGTAGGCATCGTGCCCAAACCGGTTTCGCCGGGATTGGCACCCAAGACAGTCCGAAACGTCCACGCCTTCCTGCACCGGGCGCTCGTCGACGCGGTGGCCTGGAAATACCTCACCGACAATCCGGCGAGCAATGTGAAACCACCGCGTCGTCCGCGCACGCGCCGGACGGTGTGGAGCGCTGACGAAATTCGCACATTCTTGAAGTCGATCCGCGACGACCGGTTCGCAGCGCTGTTCCTGCTCGAACTCACAACCGGTATTCGCCGCGGCCAGGTGTGCGGCCTGAAGTGGTCGGACGTCGATGTGGATGCCGGTCTCATCACCGTCCATGACAATCGCGTGGTGGTCGGCGGCCGGGCAGTCGATAAGGCCGGCGGCAAGACCCGTAACGCGGATCAGACCATTGCGATCGACCGTGCCACCGTGTCGGCATTGCGCCGTTGGCGCGAACTCCAAGACAGTGAACGTGAATTCTTCGGCGACGCATACCATCCGGGCGGTTACCTGTTCACCTACCCGGACGGTCGACCGCCGCACCCCGACACCATCCGGCAGCGGTTCGACCGGCTGGCGGCCGCTGCAGGGTTGTCACGGATCACCTTCCACGATTTACGCCACTCTTATGCCACCGGTGCGCTGCGGGCCGGTGTCAGCCCAAAGGTGGTCAGCGAGCGCATCGGGCATGCCAATGTGGGATTTTTCCTGGAGACTTACGCCCACGTGCTGGGCAACGACGATCGCGAGGCAGCGGAGCAGGCCGCCGAGTTTCTCCTGGGCGACGCGTGGAACGACGGAAACGACCCAGCGTGAGCGGTCTGCGCCCGGAACTATTGTATATAACTCTGGAGTTATATTAGTGTCGACGTCCTGGGAGGTGATCTTGCTAGACGAGGTCGAGACCTGGTACTTCGCGCTTGACGATGAAGCGGTAGCCGCCGTTACCGGCGCTATCGACCTGCTCGAACTCGAAGGGCCCACCCTCGGCCGTCCAACGGTGGACAAGGTCAAGGGATCCAAGTTTCACAGCATGAAGGAGCTGCGGCCAGCCGGCACGAGCATCCGAATCCTGTTTATCTTTGATCCTGAGCGACAAGCGATCCTGCTGCTTGGTGGCGATAAGGCAGGCAACTGGAAAAGCTGGTACGACAAGAACATCCCGATAGCTGAGCAGCGCTACGAGAAGTGGCTCGCGACCGAGGAAGGTGATTGAAGGTGGCACGAAACTGGCGTGAGATTCGAGCGGATGCCATCGCGCAGGGGCGACTGGATCCGTCCCGCGCCGAGGCCGCCCGCAAGGAAATGCATGACGCCGTCCAGGCCCAACGTCTCACTGACATACGTAAGGCGCACGGCCTCGTCCGCCAGGCTGATGTCGCTGCCCTTATGGGCGTATCTCAGGCGCGGATATCGAAATTGGAGAGCGGGGACCTGTCGCACACCGAGCTGGGCACGCTGCAGTCCTATGTGGCGGCGCTGGGCGGGAGCCTGCGAATTGTGGCCGAGTTTGGCGAGAGCACGGTAGAGCTGACCGGATAGTCCCGCTAGGAGTCGTGCGTCGAAAACCAATACCGCATTGTCGGTTCAAGTCGTTACCGTTTTACCATGAGTCTCGCCATGCCTTGGCCCTCTGCCAAGCACACCCTCGATTGCCGTAGTCCTGACCGGAGGTCAGCTGCTTACTTTGACGCCGGCTGGGGCACCGCCTACGGGCGCATGGAAGGCTTTCGACGTTCAGCTCATGTGCTCTATAAGCAGATGATCAATGACCCATCGGACCGCGACTTGCTCGTCTATCCGTTCGCCTCCAACTGGCGCCACGGAATCGAGCTTCAGCTGAAGCACCTCTTGGAACTGCTAGGCCGGCTCCACCACGAGACCTTCGACGACCGCCTCAAACACACGCACAATCTCGTCAAGCTGTGGACCGCAGCTTTGCCATCGATCAAAGAGATCTTGTCGATTGAGGCAGCGGCTAGCGATCTATCAACAGTGACGAAGCTAGTTGGACAGTTAACTGCGCTGGACCCGGACGGACAAGAACTTCGCTATCACAAGCGCACCGACGGAAAGCCTTCGCTGGAAAACTACGCTTTCATCGACGTGCCGACATTCCACGAATCGTTGCGAGGCGTAGCCGCGTTCCTTGACGGACTCACAGAGTGTGTCAACCGAGAGCTTGAGTTCGAGCGCGAGATGGCCTACGAGTACCCGCGATGACGGCGACATCCAAAACGGTACGGATCCCTGTCTTCGACCCGCAAATGACTGAAGCCGTTGCCAATGTGCTCGCACAGACAGACCATCCCGGTCTGAGCAATGTCGAAATTGACAACCTCTTGCAGCTTGTACGCATCAGCAATCGAGATCGCTCGGTGAATAAACGCACAAGTCTGTACGTGGCGCTGCATAACGCCCAGGTCAAGCAGGCGTGCGGCAACGTTCTGGGCGCGTTTATCGCCCGCGCGATGCACCCCAGCCGCTACGTTGGCAACGAACGACGTTGGATGCAACTACGAGACCAGCTCGACGGAGTTCTGGTCATCTTCGGCTATCGGATAAGTAAGGAAGGCAAGCTCGCCACCGGGACCAAAGCCACTACTCTATCTGCTGCAGCGAAGCTCGCTGGCGAACTGCAAGTTGAGCTCCACCGCCGCGATACGCATGCGGAGCTGCTTAAGTATTGCGACGAGGAACTAATAACCCGGGATCTTTTCCATGCGATGTCGGAAGCGACCAAAGGTGTGGCGCAACGTATCCGGGAACAAACCGGACTCGTCTTTGACGGACAGGACTTGTTCGACGCCGCGTTCGGCACCGCGAAACACCGGCCAGTGCTGTTCATCAACAACTATCTGTCAGACAGTGACGTCAGCGAGCAAAAAGGCTTCAAAAACCTGCTTATCGGTATCTATGGACATTTCCGTAACCCGCGGGCCCATACCACTCGCTACGGAGCCACCGAGAAGCTGATCGACTTCTATGATCTCTTCGCGACATTGTCTTACGTACATCGACGTCTCGACGGCAGTCATATCTAGGACGTCGGGAGCAGGTAGGCGATCCGTGATTATTTCCCAGTTATGACCGCTGAGGGTTGCGGTGGTATACCAAGTGCCTTAATGCGCTCAGCGTGGCCGCCACGCCGCCGCGAGGCTCGCAATTCCGTCATTCACATCGGATCGAACCTCGATTAATTTGACCGATCAACTTCAACCGCGGGATTGACCGCTATCCCGTGACCCCTTATCAGCTTGACAACGAAGTGATCCGATTATCATCGGTTACGGCGATCGGGCCCGTTGCTTCAGCTACCGGGCTGGGACATGGCTACGGCGGAAGGGACCACGAGGGGCTTGTCACAAAAGCGGATCTCGGAGATCACGCGGCGCAAGATCTTCGATTCGATTGCCTTGGAATCGGTCTCGTGGTCAGGACGGCTTGAGGAGCCAGACTTCCTTGCGCGGATCTATGACCTCTCAAACATTGAAAGTTACGACACCCGATATAAGGATGCAGCCGGAGACATCTGGCAACATCGCGTCAACAACCCCATGGACTGGGAAGACGACTGGATCTTTACCGATAGCCGATTCGGTCTGCAGTCTGGCGAGGACGATCTGGTCCTTCGCTTCCTCGCGGAGATGCTGCATCCCGTCGTCCGCATGGATGAAGGAGAGGTTGGGAGGCTGCTCAAGACTTTTAACGCGGCACTTGAGCGAGACGGATACGAGCTGTACCCGGCAGAGTGGATCAGTGGCCACGCCGTCTATGGCTGGCGTCGGCGGGATTCATTTCACGGGACGAAGCCCGACCTCAATTTGAGCGGACGCGCCGTCTTAACGGATCCGGGTGTTCTTGAAGAACATCTGAGTCGTATCCGCGATACGCTCGCGTCCGACCCCCCTGCCGCGATCTCCTCGTCGAAGAACTTGATCGAGAGTCTCTTCAGACTCATCCTCGATAGCGCCCAAATTGATCATCAGCCGAAGGAAGACATTCCCCAGCTCTACCGAAAGGTCGCGGCGTTGCTTGAACTGAAAGCCGAATCGGTGCCCAGTAGCGCACGAGGCAGCGAGAGCTCACAGCAGATCCTCCGAACTCTCGTTACCACCGTGCAGTCGCTGGCCGAGTTGCGGAATGAGCTCGGCATCGGCCATGGCAAATCAACGCGCAGCGTGGCGCTTGCTAGACACGCACGGTTGGCTCTCAACGCGACAGTAACTATCACGGAGTTCGTGCTCACACATGGCAAGCCCGCGTGACGGCCGGCCGCCTCTAAACCAGCTCAAAACACAACCCACCGCTTCCAGCGGCGATCGTCAACTTCAGCGGGCCTGCAGGTCCAGACGGTTGAGCGACGAGGCTGTCCATGCTTCCAGGAGCCGTGTTCCACCGATGCTCGATCGATCGTTAACGCCGCTAATGTTCCCAAAAGTGTTCCCAATGGGCATGAAAATGGCCCCTAGGCTTGCGCCTGAGGGCCATTTCCGCTGGTAGCGGGGACAGGATTCGAACCTGCGACCTCTGGGTTATGAGCCCAGCGAGCTACCGAGCTGCTCCACCCCGCGTCGGTAAACGCAAGGTTACCCAACGCCCGGGGACCTCTCCAAATCGCGTCCTCACCAGCGCCGATAGTCCGACCCCGGCCAAAATTCCGTTGCAAACGCCACGTCAGGGGGAATACCGTTCACCAGCCGACCCACGTTTCTAGGAGACCGTCATGCCCGAACAGCTCGGGCCCAAGCTGCTCAACTTCGCCACCGACATCGCCGGCAACACCGTCGAGCAGGCCAAGGTCACCGCGTCGATGCCGTTCGTGCACCCGCACGTCTCACTGATGCCCGACGCGCACCTGGGCAAGGGCTCGGCCGTCGGGACCGTCATCCCCACCCGGGGCGCGGTGATCCCGGCGGCGGTCGGCGTCGACATCGGCTGCGGCATGGTTGCGGCCAAGACCCGCTTCACCGAGCACGATCTGTCGGCGACCTTCGGGGGCGACTACCGTCCCGAGCTGTCGGCACTCAGACAACTCGTCGAGGACGCGATCCCGCTCTCCCCCGGCAACTACAACAAGACCCTGCAACGGTTTTCGTTCACCGCGCAGAAGCACAACGAGCTCCTCAAGCTGCAACGAGAGCTCGACGTCGACCTGTCGCACAGCCCGAAGTGGATGCAGCAGTTGGGATCTCTGGGTGGCGGCAACCACTTCATCGAGCTATGCCTGGACGCTGACGACACCGTCTGGCTGTTCCTGCACAGCGGCTCCCGCGGCGTCGGCAACAAGATCGCGCAGCGGCACATCAAGATCGCCCTGGACCAGTGCGCGGCGGACCCGTCGATCAGGCTGCCGAACCGCGATCTGGCCTACCTGCAGGAGGGCACACCCGAATTCGACCGCTACATCAAGGATCTGAAGTGGGCGCAGCGCTTCGCTTACCTGAATCGAGCCGAGATGATGGACCGGTTCATCCACGTGTTCGCGGAGTGGATCGGGGCTCAGGCACAGCGCGTGGAGATCGAGCGCATCAACACCCACCACAACTACACGGTGCCGACCACCATCCAAGGCGAAACCGTCTGGCTGACCCGCAAGGGCGCGATCGATGCCACCGAAGGCAAGCTGGGCATCATTCCCGGCTCGATGGGCACCCGCTCATACATCGTGCGGGGCAAGGGAAACGCCGACGGTCTGTGGTCGGCTCCGCACGGGGCCGGCCGCCGGTTCAGCAGGACGAAGGCCAAGGAACTGTTCAACGAGCATGACCTGGCCGAGGCAATGCTGGGCATCGAATACCGGCACGGCAGGGAGTGGATCGACGAGATCCCGCAGGCCTACAAGGACATCGACCAGGTCATGGTCGACGCCGCACCCCTGGTCGAGGTGGTGACATCGTTGCGGCAGATCATGAACGTGAAGGGGACCTGAGCCGCTGCATCGTCAATAGTTCCCGGTGCCGATCATCCAGATAAGGAATGCCGATCCCGTATTCCTCCCATCGGGCCGCGACGATCGACTCGAGCTCGGGATCGATCGTGTTGAGCAACGGATAATGCCGTCCACCCCACTCCGGCCTCGGTTCGAAGTCCCAACTGCGGGTGGCATCGATGAGCACCCGGGTCCACTCCCCTCCGCCGGAGTTCGACTTCTGCGGCGGCGTGGACGGATCCAGCGGTGAGCCGAGAGTAGGCCCATAGCAGGCGATGTCCCCGAGGCCGGCGTTTACCCGGTACGCCACCGCCCAATCCAGCGCGGCGGGGTCGCGGATGTCGATGTCCTCCTCGACGACGATGACGTGCTTGTAGAACCACACCGATCCACCGCTCCCCCACAGCGCCGCGGCAACCTGCTGCGCGTGACCGCGGTAGGCCTTGCGGATCTGGACCGCGATGTGGGTGCCATTGGACACCGGCGACATCCACACGTCGGTGATACCGCCGATCCCATTGGCCTCCAACATGTTCCACACGATCGCCGAGCGCGCATAGTTGACCATCGCGTCCTCGTTGAGGAAACCGGGCCGGATGCCCTCGGGCGTACCGCGCAACACCGGGTCGTTGCGGTGGGTGATCCGGGTGACCCGCAGCACGGGAGCGGGCGCGGGATGCCCGTCCAGATAACCCGGATACTCCGCAAAGGGGCCTTCGTCCATGAAGGTCGCCGGATCGGGGTCGAGGAATCCTTCGACGACGATCTCGGCGCTGGCCGGTACCTGCAGCGGCACGGTTTCACACGCCACCAAGTCGACCGGCCGTCCCAGCAGGGAGCCCATCATGTCCCACTCGCACACGTCCTTCGGGAAGGGACTACCGGCGCAGAACGGCAACACGTCATGCCAGCCGTAGACGACGGCCACCGGCATCGGCTCCGGCTTGTACTGCTGCGCATGGCCGCCCCAGCCCTGACTGGGCACCATCAGCTTGGCGATCTTGTCCCGACCGACGATCATGCCGCGATATACGCCGATGTTGTCGCGCCCGGTCACCCTGTCTTCGGTGACCACGCCACAGAACGTGTCGATGTACCTACCCCCATCCGCCGCATGCCATTTCGGTGCGGGAAATTGCCAGAGGTCGATGTCGTCGCCTACGACGATGTTCTCCTTCACCGGCCCGCTATCCACTATCCGCGGCGGAATCGGTTGCCGGAAAGCATCTTTGAGATGCCGCACGATGGCAGCGTCGCCGGTGTCCTCCGGCAGTCCCAGCATCAGCTGGATCTGACGGCGGCTCCCGATCCCCGACGTGAGGAGTTTGGTGCATCGGGTGTTTTCATGCCCTGCGATGTTCTCGAACAGCAATGCCGGGCCGCCGAGCGAAAGGTTGGCCCGAGTGATCGCACCGATCTCCTCATTCCAGTCCACCCGCGCGACGATGCGGCGCAACTGGCCGGCGGCGTCCAGCGTAGCCAGCCAGCTACGCAGATCTTGGCTCACGTCGCTCATGATTCGTGTCGTCCTTCCAGCGCGTGATCAGGTCGTGTTCGATGCCGAGTTGGTCGATGACGCGGCCGACGACGTAGTCGGTCATCTCTTCAACCGACGCGGGCCGGGCGTAATAGGACACCGTCGGCGGAAAGATCACCGCGCCGGCGCGCGTCACGAAGAGCATGTTCTCCAGATGGATCTCGCTGAGTGGCGCCTCACGGGCCACCAGGACCAGCCTGCGGCGTTCCTTCAACGTGACGTCGGCGGCACGGGTGATCAGGTTGTCGCTGAAGCCGATTCGGATGGCGCTCAGCGTTTTCATGCTGCACGGGCAGATAACCATGCCATCCGTGCGGAACGACCCGCTGGAGATTCCGGCGGCGAGATCGTGGGCACTGTAACTGTGTGAGGCGAACCCGCGGACGTCGTTGACGCTGCGATCGGTTTCGAGCTTGATGGTTGCGCGGGCCCAGTCACTGAGGATCAGGTGCGTCTCAACCCCCAACTCCCTCAACACTTCCAGGAGACGAATTCCGATCGGGGCACCGGTCGCGCCGGTCATTGCGACTACGAGGCGCATGATCACACCTCCTCCCGGCGGCTCAGCCCGGCGAGGATGAGCACCACGGAAGTCAGGAAGGCATACCGCATGCCACGAAAGCCCAACAGGACGAACCGTTCCTGGCCGCGGCTGCCGGAATGCCCCTGTGACAGAGTCGGATTCGCGGCAGCGGTGCCCAGTGCAGCTCCGAGCGTGGTGAATAGCCAGTTGCCGTAGGTCCCGTAGAGCAGCGTCCACCGCGCCACCATCGCCCACCGCCCGGGTAGCCGGATACGTCCCCAGCCGGCACCGAGAGCGATCAGGAAGGTGCCGTTCATCACCCCTTCGAGGTGCGCGGACAGCGCCATGCGCATGTTCGTGAAGCGCCGCTCCTGAGTGCCCGTCAGCAGTCCGATCAGGAACAGGAAGATGCCGTGCCGAATCAGTGCGCGGTCGGTTATGCCGTCTCGGTCTCGGCCTTGAGTAGCCATGCTTCCTTCTCCAAGTTGTCGATAATGGCGTGCAGCAGATCCGCGGTGGTGGGGTCCGCGTCGTCGATGTCGTCGTGCACGGCGCGCAGGGTGCCGACGACGGCGTGAATGCGGGTGGTGATGATGTCGACGGTGTCGGCGACGTTGACCAGCCCCGGTGGTGCCGCGGGCACGGTGGTGGTGGCGACGACCGTGTCGGAACGCCCGTCAGGAACCGCGTTCAGGGCGCGCATCCTTTCGGCGATCGTGTCGCTGGCTTCCCGCGCGACGTCGACGAGGCTGTCGAGTTGCAGATGCAGGTCCCGGAAGTTCGTTCCGACGACGTTCCAATGCGCCTGCTTGCCCTGGAGATGCAACTCGATCAGGTCGACGAGCACTTTCTGCAGATTGTCGAACAAGCCGGACGGGGCCTGAAATATACTGACCTCGTTGGCATTACGGCGGTTAATCGAAACTGATGTGGTCACGAGTCGTCCTTTCGCTAGGTCAAGCCGCGGGCCACAACGGCTGCGGCACTTCGACACCGAATGGCGCATCCCAGTGGTTGCGCGACGAAACCTCCTGCACCGGGCGCCGATTGGCGGCGACACCCCACCTGCCCAGTGGGTAGCCGAGGGTGAGCATGGCCGACATCTTCCAGCCTTGCTCGACGGGCACGCCCAGCATCTCGTTCACCTTGTCGGCGAAGTTGCGCAGCACCATCGTCATGACTCCACCGACGCCCTCGGCGCGGGCGGCCAGCAGTGCACTCCAGATGGCGGGAAAGATGTTGGCGCCGCCGAGATCGTCGATGGCGAAAACGAAGAGCAACAGAGGCACTTCTTCGAAGTGGTCGGCCAGATAGTTTCCCGAGCCTTTGATGCGGCGCATCGTCTCGGCGTGGGCGGCCGGGTCCGCGCCGGGTGCCGGCGCCACCATCGGTCCGGTCCCGGTGCTGAACTTCTCGTATTCGATGGCGCGGGCCGCCCGGAACAGTTGGGCGAACTCAGCTATGAGGTTCGGGTCGTCCACGGCCACGAAGTGCCAGCGTTGGGTGTTGCCCCCGTTGGGGGCGCGCACGGCCGCGTCCAGGATGCGGGCCTGGATGTCGAGCGTAATGGGATCCGGCCGCAGTCGCCGCATCATTCTGGTGGTGTAGAGCGCTTCGTAGATGTCCATTACTCGGCCCACCCGTTGCCCAGGATGATGTCGACGAAGTTCTCCCGCTGGAACGTCGGGTCGAAGTGCGCCAGCACGTCGTCGTTCATGGTGCCGAAGGTGCTGTCCGGGCGGTGCTTCATGCCGTCGTTGAAGGCGGCGATGATGCGGTTCTTGAAGTCCGGCCGTGGGTGCGCCGCGGTCACCGCGTCCAGTGCCGCGGGAGCCAGGTCATCGCGACCCATGCCCAGCACGTCGGTCTCGACACCCGCTGTGACCAAGGCGATTTCGGGGTCCAGGAACTCCGGAACGCCCGGCGTGGTGTGTAACGCGATGCCCAGCCACACCTTTCGTGCGTCAGCGGGGTCGTAGCCGCGTTCCAGCAGGAAGTCGCGCGCCGCGTTGGCCCCGTCGACTTCGAAGCGCAGCATCGATGTGCGGTAGCGCTCGGTCAGGCCGATGTCGTGGAACATCGCCCCTACGTACAGCAACTCGAGGTCGGGTTGCAGGCCCAGCCGGCGTCCCTGCAGGGCACCGAAGAGGAACACCCGCCGGGAATGGTCGAAGAGCAGATCGTCTTCGGCGGCGCGGATGTAGTCGGTGACCTCGCGGACCAGTGGAGTGTCCGGGATGGCGATGCCGGCGATGGTTTCTATCGATTGAGTGTTCATGCGGTCAGTCTGCGGCGATCCACCCCGGTCTGCGGTAGGCGTTTGAGCCGTCTTTCCCACAGAAAGCGACATGGCCCCAGAATGGACGGGTGGGGTCTGCACGTGTGATCGTGCTCGTCGTCTTCGACGACGTGACGATGTTGGATGTCGCGGGAGCCGGCGAAGTGTTCGCGGAAGCCAACCGCGCCGGCGCCGATTATCAGCTCAGGATCGCGTCGGTGGACGGCCGCGACGTCACTACTTCGATCGGGACCCGGTTGGGCGTCACCGACGCCATCGCTTCCATCGAGTCCGCGGACACGGTGCTGGTCGCCGGCAGCGATGACCTGCCCCGGCGCCCGATCGACCCCGCGCTGGTCAAGGCCATCAGATCGATTGCCGGCCGGACCCGGCGGCTGGCCTCCATTTGCACGGGATCGTTCATTCTCGCGCAGGCCGGGCTGCTGCAGGGCCGGCGCGCCACCACGCATTGGCATGACGTCCGGCTGTTTGCCCGGGCGTATCCCGACATCACCGTCGAACCGGACGCCATCTTCGTCCGTGACGGCGACGTCTTCACCTCGGCCGGCATATCGTCGGGGATCGATTTGGCGTTGGCGCTGGTCGAAATGGATTACGGCACAGAGCTGGTCCGCGCCGTGGCCCGCTGGCTGGTCGTCTACCTCAAGCGTGCGGGCGGCCAGTCGCAGTTCTCGGTGCTGGTCGAGGCCGAACCGCCGCCGCAGTCTCCGCTGCGCAAGGTCACCGCTGCGATCTCGGCCAACCCGGCGGACAACCACAGCGTGAACACCCTCGCCGCGCGAGCCTCGTTGAGCACCCGGCAGCTGACCCGGCTGTTTCAGTCCGAACTCGGGACGACGCCGGCCCGCTACGTCGAGATGGTGCGCATTGACGCCGCCCGGGCCGCGCTCGACGCGGGGCGCAGCGTCGCGGAGACGGCGCGGTTGGCCGGGTTCGGCAGCGCCGAGAGTCTGCGCCGGGTTTTCGTCGACCACCTCGGCGTCACGCCCAAGGCCTACCGCGAGAGGTTCCGCACCGCGTCGCGCGGCTGACCGACGCCGCGAAAGTCCCCAAAATGCCGCCGGACCCGGCGTGTCAATGGCAAAACGCGGGCGCTCGCGGCCAAGAGTGTGCGAGCGGCCGCGGCGCGCGGCTGACCGCCGCGAAGCCGCGTCGCTACTTCGTGTTGTTGAACTTCGTGATCGCCTCGTCCAGGCGCTGCAACGCCGACCCGTAGCCGGCGAAGTCGCCCTTCTTCTGCGCATCTCTGGCCGCACCGATTGCCGCTTGGATCTCTTGCAGCACAGCGGCTTTGGCGGGCGACAGCGCGGTCGACGCGTCAGGCGGCGGCGGTATCGCCGCCGTCGGCGGCGGCGTTCCGGGCCCGTTGGCCGGCGGCGGAGGATTGGCCGGTGGGGTGGCCGGCAACCCGGCGTCGGTCGGCTGGATTCCGGTCGCGGCATCACCTGCGCCCGGCCCGAACAACCCGGTGAGTGCGTCACGCACGGTCGGGCCGTACCCGATCTTGTCGTTGTACATCATCGCCACCCGGATCAGGCGCGGGTAGGAGGAAGCGGCGTCGCTGGCACCCGGGGAGGCGTATACGGGCTCGACATAGAGCAAGCCGCCCTGACCCACCGGAAGCGTCAGGAGATTGCCCCAGCGGATGCGGTTCTGGTTGTCGCGCCCGATCACACCGAGGTCCTGGGACACCGCCGGGTCGGTGGTGATCGCGTTGTTGGCCAGCTTGGGACCGTTGACCTGACCCGGGATGGTCAGCACCGTGAGCTTGCCGTACGTCGCGGGATCGGAACTGGCGCTGATATAGGCAGCCAGATAGTCGCGTTTGAACCTGTTCATCGCGCTGATCAACTGATAGGAAGCCGAATTGTCGTTCTTGGCAATGTTTTTCGCGACGATGTAGTACGGCGGTTGGTAGCTGCTGGCCGTCGGGTTCGGGTCCAGCGGCACGTCCCAGAAGTCTGAGGTGGAGAAGAACGTCACCGGGTCGTTGACGTGGTACTTGGCCAGCAGCATGCGCTGCACCTTGAACAGATCTTCGGGGTAACGCAGATGCTCGGCGAGTTCGGGAGTGATGTCGCTCTTGGGCTTCACCGTTCCGGGGAAAACCTGCATCCAGGCCTTGAGCACCGGGTCGTTCTCGTCCTGCTGATACAGCGTCACGGTGCCGTCGTAGGCGTCCACGGTGGCCTTCACCGAATTACGGATGTACGAGACCTTCTTATCCGGGGCCAGCCGGTTGAACGCCACCTCGGTCGAGTCCGCCGTCGCCGAGGACAGCGACGTGAGCTCGGAGTACGGATAGTTGTCCAGCGTGGTGTAGCCGTCGATGATCCACACCATCCGCTTGTTCACGATCGCCGGGTACACCGCGCTGTCGGTGGTCAGCCAGGGCGCCACCGCCTCCACCCGCTGGGCCGGGTCGCGGTTGAACAGGATCCGGCTGTTGGAGCCGATCACGTTGGAGAACAAGAAGTTTCGCTCGGCGAACTTCGCGGCGAACACGCTGCGCGAGATCCAGCTGCCGATCGACACCCCACCGGCCCCGGTGTAGGTGTAGTTCTTGGTCTCGGTACTGGTCTCGTAGTCATACTCGCGGTCGGCGCCGGTCTTCCCGACGATCGCGTAGTCGGCCGCCGCGTTGGCGATCACCGGCCCGAAGTAGACGCGCGGCTGGTCCAGCGGCGCCGGGCCGTCGGACACGATGCTGCCGTTCGCTCCGACGACGCTGGCCAGAAATTCCGGATAACCGCCGTTCTGGTTCGGGTCGTTCGCGATGCCGCGCACCGTGTTTGCCGGCGACGCGATGAATCCGTTGCCGTGCGTGTAGACGGTGTGCCGGTTGATCCAGTCGCGCTGGTTGTCGATCAACCGGTCGGGGTTGAGTTCGCGGGCGGCGACCACGTAGTCGCGCAGGTTGCCGCCGCGGTCCTGATAGCGGTCGATGGACAGCTGGTCGGGGAAGTAGTAGAAGTTCTTGCCCTGCTGGAACTGGGTGAACGCCGGGCTGACGATAGTCGGGTCGAGCAGTCGGATGTTCGAGGTGGTCGCGCGGTCGGCGGCGACCTGCTGCGCGGTGGCCTGTCCGTCGCCGGTGTAGTTGCGGTAGGTCACCACGTCCGGCGTCAATCCGTAGGCCTGTCGGGTGGCCGCGATACTTCGGCTGATGTATTCGCTTTCCTTCTGCGCCGCATTGGGTTTGACGCTGATCTGCTCGACGATCAGCGGCCAGCCCGCACCCACGATCAACGATGACAGCAGCAGCAGCACCAGCCCGATCGCCGGAATCCGCAAGTCCCGCAACGTGATCGCGGAGAACACCGCGGCCGCGCAGATCAGCGCGATCGCCATCAGGATCAGTTTGGCCGGCAGCACCGCGTTGATGTCGGTGTAACCGGCCCCAGTGAACGGCTTTCCGCCGCGGGTGTGTGACAACAACTCGTAGCGGTCCAGCCAGTACGCAACTGCCTTGAGCACCACCAGAACACCGACCAGGCTGATCAACTGAATGCGCGCCGAGCGGCTCAACGCCCCGGCCCGCCCCGACAGCCTGATCCCGCCGAACAGGTAGTGCGACACCAGGTTGGCCACCAGGGCCAGGAACACCGCGACGAAGAGGTAGCTGAGCACCAGCCGGTAAAACGGCAACTCGAATGCGTAGAAGCCGAGGTCCTTGCCGAACTGCGGATCGGCGATGCCGAAGTCGCCGCCGTGCAGGAACAACTGAATGCGCACCCAGTAGCTCTGCGCCACCATGCCGGCCAACAGACCGATGGCCGCCGGGATTCCGATGCCCATCAATCGCAGGCGGCTCAGCACGATGGCGCGATAGCGCGCCACCGGGTCGTTGTCGTTGCTCGGGACGAACACCGGGCGGGTGCGGTAGGCCACCGCGAGCCCGCCGAAGACGATGCCGCCGACCAGCAGACCCGCCACCAGAAACACCACGATGCGGGTGACCAGCACGGTGGTGAACACCGAGCGATAGCCCAGCTCACCGAACCACAGCCAGTCGACGTAGGCGTCGATCAGCCGGGGTCCGGCCAACAACAACACGATCACACCCAGTGCGATCAGGATCAGAATCCGGCTACGCCGAGTCAACTTCGGCATCCTTGCGGCGGGCCGCATTCCCACTGGCTACGCTCCCTGCTTCGTTTACCCGATGGCCACAACTGTACGCAAACGGCCGGACTGGCAGCTCGGCTAGCAGCTGGGGGTGGCCGCTCCCGACGTCATGGCATGCAGTGCGTCCACTGCGGAACCGAGCGTTTCGACCTTCACCAGCTTGAGTCCCGACGGGATGTCGGACATCGCCTCATAACAGTTCTTGGCGGGTACCAGGAATACCGAGGCGCCGGCCGCGCGCGCCGCGGCCATCTTGTGGGTGATGCCCCCGATTGGACCGACCTTGCCGTCGACGGTGATCGTGCCGGTGCCGGCGACGAAGGTGGAACCGGCCAGGTCACCGGTGGTGAGCTTGTCCACGACGGCGAGGCTGAACATCAGCCCGGCCGAGGGTCCGCCGATATTGGCGAGGTTGAAATCGACGGTGAAGGGCGCCCAGGGTGCATCGAGCACCGCAACACCCAGGAACCCGTAGTCGCGGTCCTCATTGGTGCCCAGGGTGATCTCCGTGACGCCCGCCGGCTCGTTCTTGCGGCGGTAGTCGATGGACACCACCTGGCCGGGCTTGGTCTTCTTCAGCAGCGAGGTGAACTGCTCGACGTTGGCCACCGGCGTGCGGTCCACCGCGTCGATGGCGTCGCCGGCCTTGAGCTTGCCGGCCGACGGGCCGGGGTCGGTGACCGAGGCGATGGTGACCGCTTCCGGGTACTTCAGATAACCCAGGGCGGCGTATTGTGCGCTGTCTTCGGAGGTCTTGAAATCGGCGTTGTTGGCCTGGTCCACCTCGTCGCGCGATTTGCCGGGCGGGTAGATCAGGTCGCGCGGCACCAGCTGCTCCTGACCCGAGATCCACAGGCTCATCGCCTCGCCCAGGGTCAGGTCGTCACGCTGGGAGACCGTCGTCATATTGAGGTGACCAGTCGTCGGGTGCGTCTGGGTGCCCTCGATCTGCACGACCTGCTTGCCGTCGACCTCCCCGAGGGTGTCGAACGTCGGCCCCGGGCCCAAGGACACAAACGGCACGGTCACCACCGCAAGCAGCACCCCGAAGACCACGATGGGGACGAGCGCGACCACCAAGGTCAAAATCCGCCTGTTCACGCCGCTTACCCTAACCGGCACCGCCGCGGACGCGTTCAGCTGAGAGCGTGACCGTGCCCCGCGCTTTCCGTTGGTGCGGTGAGTACGGTTGACCTCATGGCTGACCTGCCTTTCGGCTTCTCCAGTGGAGACGACCCCGACCGCGAGAAGCGCGAGAAGAACGATCCCAACTCTGGTGCGGGCAACAACCCGTTCGGGTTCGGGGGCGACTTCGACATGGCCAATCTGGGCCAGCTGTTCACCCGGCTGGGCGAGATGTTCGGCGGTGTCGGCAGCGCCATGAGTTCGGGCAAGGACGCCGGCCCGGTGAACTACGACCTGGCCCGGCAGGTGGCAACGAGTTCGATCGGATTCATCGCACCGATCCCGGCCACCACCACCTCGGCGATCGCCGACGCGGTGCACCTGGCCGAGACCTGGCTCAACGGGGCGACGGCGCTGCCTGAAGGCACCAGCAGAGCGGTCGCCTGGAGCCCGTCGGACTGGGTCGACAACACGCTGGGCACCTGGAAGCGGCTGTGCGACCCGATGGCCGAGCAGATTTCGTCGGTGTGGGCGCAATCGCTGCCGGAGGAGGCCAAGGGCATGGCGGGCCCGTTGCTGCAGATGATGTCGCAGATGGGTGGCATCGCCTTCGGTTCCCAGCTCGGCCAGGCACTGGGCCGGCTGTCTAAAGAGGTGCTGACATCCACCGATATCGGCCTGCCGCTCGGCCCCAAGGGGATCGCCGCCATCCTGCCGGACGCGGTGGAATCCTTCGCCGAGGGCCTCGAGCAGCCGCGCAGCGAGATCATGACGTTCCTGGCGGCCCGGGAGGCCGCACACCACCGCCTGTTCAGCCACGTGCCGTGGCTTTCCAGCCAGTTGCTGGGCGCCGTTGAGGCCTACGCCGCGGGCATGAAGATCGACATGACCGGCATCGAGGAGCTGGCCCGCGATTTCAACCCGGCATCGCTGGCCGATCCGGCCGCCATGGAGAACTTGCTCAGCCAGGGCGTCTTCGAACCCAAGGCAACGCCCGCGCAGACCCAGGCACTCGAGCGGCTCGAGACGCTGCTCGCCCTGATCGAGGGCTGGGTGCAGACCGTGGTGACCGCCGCGCTGGGTGAGCGGCTGCCCGGCGAGGCGGCGCTCAGCGAGACGCTGCGCCGGCGCCGGGCCAGCGGCGGGCCCGCCGAGCAGACGTTCGCGACCCTGGTCGGGCTGGAGTTGCGACCGCGCAAACTGCGCGAGGCCGGTGCGTTGTGGCAGCGACTGACCGAGGCTGCCGGGATGGACGCACGTGACGCCGTCTGGCAACACCCCGACCTGCTGCCCGGCGCCGACGACCTCGACGACCCCGCCGGATTCATCGATCGGGTGATCGGCGGCGACACCAGCGGCATCGACGAGGCCATCTCAGGTCTCCAAGCCGGACTCGAGGATGACATCCGGGACGACCCCGGTCCTGGTCACGGCCCTGTGGATAACTGACCACAGCCGCGCGCCCGGCCTGGCACCGTGACACCTCATGGCCCCGGCCTCCGCAAGCTTGTACGCCCTGGACCCCGCGATGCCGGTGCTGTTGCGGCCCGACGGTGTGGTGCAGGTGGGCTGGCATCCCCGGCGCGCCGTCCTGGTCCGTCCCCCCGGTGACCTGACCGCGCCGAATCTGGCTGCGCTGCTGCGGTCCATGCGCTCGCCGGTGTCGCTCACCGAGTTGCAGCGCCAGGCGGGTGCTGACCTGACGGATCTGGTCGCCGGGCTGGTCGAGGCCGGCGTGGCCACCCGCGGGGACGGCAACTCATCCGGGCGGACCGCATCGATCCGGGTGCACGGGCGGGGGCCGCTGTCGGACCTGCTGGTAACGGCCCTGCGCTCCTCGGGCGTCCGGACCGGGCACAGCAGCCAGCCCCATGCGATGGTGACGACGGCAACCGCTGATCTGGTGGTGTTGACGGACTACCTGGTGGCCGATCCGCGCATGGTGCGCGACCTGCAAAGGGCAGGAGTCCCGCACCTTCCGGTCCGGGTCCGCGACGGCACCGGCCTGGTGGGGCCGCTGGTCCTGCCCGGGACGACCAGCTGCCTGGGGTGCGCCGACCTGCACCGGCGTGACCGCGACGCGGCCTGGCCGGCGATCGCGGCCCAGCTGCGCGACACCATCGGGGTCGCCGACCGGGCCACCCTGCTGGCGACCGCGGCTCTGGCGCTGAGCCAGGTCAATCAGGTCGTTGCGGCGGTTCGCGGGCAGCATCGCGATCCGCCGGCGGCGCTCAACGCCACCCTGGAATTGGACCTACAGGCCAGCACGATCCTGGCCCGGCCGTGGACCCGCCATCCGCTGTGTCCGTGTTAGCCGAGCCGGCCCTGCTCCGGAATGCAGGTCGAGATCGACGCATACGCCCGGCCGAGGGTGTCCAGCACGTCCTCGGTCAGGGTGCGCTCGTTCCGGTGCTTGTCCAACGTCTCGATGATCGCTCGGAACAAGGCGTCGGCGGCGTCGTGCTGCGTTTGTTTGGCTGCCATGGCTGTTGCGGTCCACCCTCCGGACGTGGAAATCGAAGCGTCACACGGATGCGCGACCCGACGAGAGTACAGATCGGAAAAGAACGCTGACTCAATTCGATGCAGACGATGCGGTGGGCGTCGTGGATGATGGGTATGTGTCAGACATCAAGCGCGGCCGCGCGGCCCGCAATGCAAAGCTCGCCAGCCTGCCGGTCGGCATGGCCGGCCGGGCGGCTCTGGGCTTCGGCAAGCGGCTGACCGGTAAGTCGAAGGACGAAGTCAACGCCGAGCTGATGGAGAAGGCGGCCAACCAGCTGTTCACCGTCTTGGGCGAGCTCAAGGGCGGCGCGATGAAGGTGGGCCAGGCGCTTTCAGTGATGGAAGCGGCCATTCCCGAGCAGTTCGGTGAGCCGTATCGCGAAGCTCTGACCAAGTTGCAGAAGGACGCTCCGCCGCTGCCCGCGGCCAAGGTGCACCGGGTGCTCGACGCCCAACTGGGCACCAAGTGGCGGGAGCGCTTCAGTTCGTTCAACGACACGCCCGTCGCCTCCGCCAGCATCGGCCAGGTGCACAAGGCCGTCTGGTCCGATGGCCGCGAGGTGGCCGTCAAGATCCAGTACCCGGGCGCCGACGAGGCACTGCGGGCCGACCTCAAGACGATGCAACGCATGGTCGGGGTGTTCAAGCAGCTCTCCCCCGGCGCCGATGTGCAGGGCGTCGTCGACGAGCTGATCGAACGCACCGAGATGGAGCTGGACTACCGGCTCGAGGCCGACAACCAGCGCAAGTTCGCCAAAGCGTATGAGGGCCACCCCCACTTCGCGGTACCGCACGTGGTGGCCAGCGCGCCGAAGGTGGTGATCCAGGAATGGATCGACGGCAAGCACATGGCCGAGATCATCCGGCACGGCACCCCCGAGGAACGCGACCTGATCGGCAATCGGCTGCTGGAGCTCACCTTCGACGCGCCGCGCCGGTTGGAGATGCTGCATGGCGACGCCCACCCAGGCAACTTCATGCTGCTGCCCGACGGGCGGATGGGCGTCATCGACTTCGGCGCGGTCGCGCCGCTGCCCGGCGGCTACCCCATCGAGCTCGGCATGACCATCCGGTTGGCCCGGGACAAGAACTACGACCTGTTGCTGCCGACCATGGAGAAGGTCGGATTCATCCAGAAGGGCCAGCAGGTATCGGTCCGCGAGATCGACGAGATGCTGCGCCAGTACGTCGAACCGATCGAGGTCGACGTGTTCCACTACACCCGTAAGTGGCTGCAGCGGATGACGGTCAGCCAGTTCGACCGCTCGGTGGCCCAGATCAAGACGGCGCGCCAGATGGACCTACCCCCCAAGTTGGCGATCCCGATGCGGGTGATCGCATCGGTGGCCGCCATCCTGTGCCAGCTGGACGCGCACGTCCCGATCAAGGCCCTCTCCGAGGAATTGATCCCCGGCTTCGCCGAGCCGGACGCCGTCGTCGTTTAAGCCGTCGTTTAAGCCGTCGTCGTAATCGCCTGTCAGGCAGCCTCTTTGCGGGGCCGCCCACGCGGACGCTTACGTCCGACAACCGAGCCGCGCTCGAAGATCTCGCCGCCCCACACACCCCACGGCTCGGCTCGTTCCAGAGCCGCGGCCAGGCACTGGCGCCGCACCGGGCAGTGCACGCACAGCGTCTTCGCGCGTTCGAGGTCGGCCGGAGTCTCGGCAAACCAAAGGTCGGGATCACCGGCATGACACGGCAGGGTCGGCTGCGTCCGTCTAGGGACTGTCAGTGCCGACATGTCCTTTCACCTGCTTCCTGGTCGGTTGGCTGTCTCTGTGATCCGGACCAGGTAGTTGTCTGCTGAGACAATGATGGCCACGGATCCTGGTGACTTCGGGTCCGTGGCCATTAGGCGAAACTCGGCTGGTTACGTCTTCACGTAGAGCCTCACGGACGCTTCAGTCGCGGCGGCGACGCGGTGCTTGCCCGCGGCCGCCGGGGTAGCGGCGGCATGGCGGGCGGCGGCGTGTACGCCGTACACGTTGACGTTGATCATCGGGAGCCACCCTCCTTCCGTGTTCGCTACTGACAGCCAGCAAAGTGCGGTTACGAGAGTAGATGCTACCAGCGGAGACGGCAACCGATTTTCTGACCTGCGGAAATGCCGTTTCAGCGGGCTTGGCGGATCAGTTCGAGCACCTCTGGCCCGTACTGCTCGAGCTTGCGGGCCCCGATGCCTGGAATCGCGATCAGCGACGCGTCGTCGGTGGGCCGCAACTCGGCGATCGCGATCAGGGTGTTGTCGCTGAACACGATGTACGCCGGCACGTTCTGTTCTTTAGCCGCCGCCAGGCGCCAGTCTTTGAGCTGCAGCAGCAGATCCTCGTCGACATCGCCCGCGCAGCTTTCGCAGCGCCGGAGCATGATGGCCGCCGGCGTCGAAAGATCCTTGTTGCAGACCCGGCAGCGCGCCGGACCCTTGTTGCGCCGCGACTTGCCGGGCGCGGCCTCTACGCGGGTCTGGGGGGCGATGCCGTTGAGAAACCGCGACGGCTTGCGGCTCTGCCGGCCGCCCTGGGACCGCGCCAATGCCCAACTGAGCGCCAAATGCATTCTCGCCCTGGTGATTCCGACATAGAGCAGCCGGCGTTCTTCCTCGACCGGCTCGCTGTCGGGGCCGTGCGCCAATGCGTGGGAAATGGGTAGCGTGCCGTCGGCCAGGCCGACGAGAAACACGGCGTCCCACTCGAGACCCTTGGCGGCGTGCAGCGACGCCAGGGTGACGCCCTGCACCACCGGTGGGTGCCGGGAATCGGCCCGCAACCGCAGCTCGGACACCAGGCCCGGCAGCTCCAGCCCGGGGCGCTGGGCCAGCTCGTCGTCGACCAGTTCGGCCAGTGCGGTCAGCGCTTCCCAACGGTCGCGGGCCTTGGTGCCGGCGGGTGGCTCGGTCGTCAGCCCGAGTGGCTCCAGCACACCGCGAACCACGTCTGCCACCGCGCCGTCGGCGCCGCGGTCGGCCGCACGCTGCAGCGCGAGCAGCGCCTGCTTGATCTCCTGGCGGTTGAAGAAACCCTCTCCGCCCCGGACCTGGTAGGCGATGCCGGCCTCGGTCAGCGCCTCTTCGTAGACCTCGGACTGCGCATTGACCCGATACAGGATCGCGATTTCCGAAGGCGCAGTACCGTTTTCGATCAGCTGGGCGATGGAGGCCGCGACCGCGGCGGCCTCGGTGTGCTCGTCGGGATGCTCCCGGAACGACGGCGCCGGGCCGGGCTCGCGCTGGCCGATCAGCTGCAGCTTGCTGCCCGCGACGCGGCCCCGGGCGGCGGCGATCACCTGGTTGGCCAGCGAGACGACCTGCGGGGTGGACCGGTAGTCGCGTTCCAGCCGCACCACCGTCGCGTCCGGGAAGCGCCGCGAGAAGTCCAGCAGGAAGCGCGGGGAGGCGCCGGTGAACGAGTAGATGGTCTGGTTGGCGTCGCCGACGACGGTCAGATCGTCACGGTCACCGAGCCAGGCCGACAGGACCCGCTGCTGCAGCGGGGTGACGTCCTGGTACTCGTCGACGACGAAGCAGCGGTACCGGTCCCGGAATTCGCCGGCCACCGCGGCGTCGTTCTCGATCGCCGCGGCGGTGTGCAGCAGCAGGTCGTCGAAGTCCAGCAGGGTGACGTCCTCGTCGCGGACCTTGAGCGCCTCATAAGCGGTGTAGACGGCCACCACCTTCTCGGCGTCCAGCGGGGTGTCCCGGCCGGCACCCGCCACCGCTGCCGCGTACTGCTCGGGCGTGATCAGCGACGCCTTGGCCCACTCGATCTCGCCGGCCAGGTCGCGCACGTCGTCGGTGCTGACGTTGAACCGGCACCGGCTGGCCGCGCGGGCGACGACGGCGAACTTGGTATCGAGCAGTTCCCAGCGGGTGTTGCCGACCACGCGGGGCCAGAAGTAACGCAGCTGACGGTGCGCGGCGGCATGGAAGGTGAGCGCCTGCACGGCGTCGACACGCGAGCCGTTCTGCGCCGCCGCGTCCAGCGCGCGGAGCCGCGACCGCATCTCACCCGCCGCGCGCTGGGTGAAGGTGACCGCCAGCACCTGACCGGCGGAGACGTGACCACTCGCCACGAGCTGGGCGATGCGATGCGTGATGGTGCGCGTCTTGCCGGTGCCGGCACCCGCCAGCACACAGACCGGGCCGCGCGGGGCCAGCACCGCTTCGCGCTGCTCGTCGTCCAGCCCTGCAATCAAGGGATCGGCCATCACCGGCATGCCGTCCATCTTGGCAGTGCCTGCCGACAAACCGGGCGTGTCGCGGTTGTCGGCGGGCCGAGACTGGAATGGTTCATCGGCGGGCTACGTTATCGAGTCATGACCAATGCTGCGCTGACCATGTACACCACCAGCTGGTGTGGCTACTGCTTCCGGCTCAAGACGGCGCTGAAGGCTCAGGGCATCGCCTATGACGAGGTCGACATCGAACAGGATTCCGCGGCCGCGGAATTCGTCAGCTCCGTCAACGGCGGCAACCGCACGGTGCCGACCGTGAAGTTCGCCGACGGGTCGACCATGACCAATCCGAGCGCCGGCGAGGTCAAGGCGAAGCTCGCGGGCTGACCCGGGATGACGCGGGGCGCCGACACGGGCGTCCGATTGGTGCGGACTCCCGTGTCCGGTCGCGCTTACGATAAGGACCATGGCAGGGGCGCTGGTCCGGCGGGCGGTTTTTGTCGTGCTCTGTGCGCTCGCCGCGGTGACCGCGTGCTCGCACCGCAGCACCCCGGCAGCTCCCAGCACGTCGGCAGCCACCGGAGTCGACGCGCTGATCGTCAGCGTCGAAGACGTGCGTCGCATCGCCAACTACGAAGAACTCACGACGCACGCGCATGCGAACCTGAACCATCCACCGGCCGGTGACGTCAACGCACCCGGACCCTGCCGGGCCGCCGGCACCAGCGATCTCACCTTCGCCAGCGGCTGGACCGAATTCCGCAGCGCCGGCTACAGCGGGGTGACCGATGACCTCGACCCGGGCGGCCGCACCATGAAGGACTCGGTCAGCCAGGCCGTCGCGATCTACCCGGATGCGCAGGCGGCCCGCTCGGCTCTCGACCAGTTGGAAGCCTCACTGAACGCGTGCGTCGCGCTGAACGACCCGAAGTACGCCTTCAAGCTGGACAAGCCGGACCCGATGAGTCTGCGGATCACCGACAACGGGTGGAGTCACCAGTACCGGGCCCGCAAGTCGGTGTTGATGTCGGTCGGCGTGCTGGGTATCGAGCCCGCGGAACGGATCGCCAGCACGATCCTGGACAACATCTGCGACCGGATCAAATAGGCGCTCGTCAGTCCGTTTCAGCCCAGGACTCGATGATCACCCGGGCGATCGAAATCGAGCCCGGCAGTAGCAGTTTCGACTCCGACCCGCTGGACCAGTCACCGGCCTCCAGAGCCGCGCGGATCTCGTCGCGGGTGAACCAGGCCGCCTCGGCGATCTCGCCGTCGTTGAACGAAAACGGTTCGTCCGGGTCGCCCACGGCATGGAATCCGACCATCAGCGAGCGCGGGAAGGGCCAGGGCTGGCTGCCGAGGTAGCGCACGTCCGTGACGGTCAGGCCGATCTCCTCACGGATCTCGCGGGCGACGCAGACTTCGAACGACTCACCGGCTTCGACGAATCCGGCCAGCAGTGAGAACATCCGCTGCGGCCAGACCGTCTGGCGGGCCAGTACCGCGCGGTCGCCGCCGTCGTGGACCAGGCAGATCACCGCCGGGTCGATGCGGGGAAACTCTTCGTGGCCGGTGAGCGGGTTGACGCGCGCCCAGCCGGCGCGGGCCGCTTTGGTGGGCGTGCCGTCGACGGGGCTGAATCGGGCGCTGTCGTGCCAATTGAGCAGTGCCAGCGCCGAGGACACGAGTTGGCTGCTGGTGTCGTCGATGATCCGTCCGAGCCTGCGCAGATCCAGCACCTCGACGTCGGAATCGTCAGGTGGATGCAGCGGGCCGCGGATCGCCCAGACATGGCGGTCGCCTTCGATACGCCCCAGGAACACCGCTTCCGGGGGCGGCTTGTCGCCCAGCGCGGCCGCCGCGCCGAGCACCACTTTGCCGTCGGCGGCCAGCACCTGGTTGCGGGAATCGACGCGCAGCAGGGCCGCGTGAGCCCACCCGGCCGCGGCGGCGTCGATGTCGGTACGCAGTTGGTCGGCGCGATCGGCACCGACGCGCGACAGCAGCGGAATATCACGCAGCCGGAAGTCCACGTGCGGTCCTATCGTTCTTCTGCGATGTGACGGACGTAGAGCAACCGGTCGCCCGCCTCGATGGCGTCCACCTCAGGGGCGCCGATGCGGAGCAACTGCCCGCCGCGGACCACACCCAGCACGATGTCGCGCAGATGCCGGGGCGACCCGCCTACCTCGGACTGCTCCACCTCGCGTTCGGCGATGGCCAGCCCCTGGTCCGGAGTCAGCAGGTCCTCGATCATCTGCACGACGCTCGGGGTGGTGGTGGCAAGACCGAGCAGCCGGCCGGCGGTCTCCGAAGACACCACCACCGAGTCGGCCCCGGACTGCTGCAGCAGATGCTGATTCTCAGCCTCACGGATGGAGGCGACGATCTTGGCCTTGGGTGAGATCTCCCGCGCGGTCAGCGTGACCAGCACCGCGGTGTCATCGCGGTTGGCAGCGACGACGATCGAGGCGGCGTGCTGCACGCCCGCCAACCGCAGCACGTCGGATTTGGTGGCGTCACCGTGCACGGTGACCAGGCCGGCGGACGCGGCTCGCTCCAGGGCCGTCCGGTCGGTGTCGACGACGACGATCTCCCCGGGTGGCACCTCGTCGCTGAGCATGGCGCTGATCGCCGTCTTGCCCTTGGTGCCGTAACCGATGACGACGGTGTGGTTGCGCACTCTGCTCCTCCAACGCTGGATCTTGAAAGCCTGCCGCGATGTTTCGGTGACGACCTCGAGCGTCGTGCCGACCAGCAAGATCAGGAAGGCGATGCGCAGCGGCGTGATGATCAAAACGTTCGTCGCACGCGCGAACTCGGAGACCGGGGTGATGTCGCCGTAGCCGGTCGTCGACAACGTCACCGCCGAGTAGTACAGGCAGTCCAGGAAGGTGATGCTCTCGCCGCGCGCGTCGTGGTAGCCGTCGCGGTCGAGGTACACGGTGACGGCGCCGACGAACAGCGCCACCAGGGCGATAGTTATCCGGCGGGAGATGATGCGGGCGGGACTGGCGTGGCCCTGCGGGATCCGCAGGACGCCGACAAGCGCGTAACTGGGCTGGACGGTCAGCCTCTCGTCGAGACGCCGCAGCCGCCGCCAACTCCCCTTCGCCACGGGAGTCATGTAACCACGATCAGGCGCGGCTGGGGCGACCGGAGTCGGCCAGCAGCAGGGTCAACTCGTCGGCATCAGGCAGCTGATCAGGCATGACGGTGGTCCCGCTGCGGACGTAGTAGAACGCGGTACGCACCGACGATTCGGGGCAACCCTGCAGGGCCGCCCACGCCAACCGGTACACCGCCAATTGGACCGCCGCGTGGCGCCTGGCCTCGAGGCCGCGCGGCGGCTCACCGGTCTTCCAGTCCACGACCGTGACGCCCCCGTCCGGGTCGGCGAACACCGCGTCGATGCGCCCGCGCACCACGGTGTCACCGATCGGCATCTCGAACGGCACCTCGACCGCGATCGGGGTACGGGCCGCCCAGGGCGAGGCGGCGAATGCCTGTTGCAAGGCGTCCAGCTCCTGCGGGTCGCCTACGTCGGAGTCGGCCGCGCCGGGCAGATCGCCCAGGTCGAACAGCAGCTCGGCCCCGTAGAACTGCTGCACCCAGGAGTGAAAGGCGTTGCCCAGCAACGCATGTGGATCCGGACGGGTGGGGAGCCGATAGATCAGCCGTTGCACCGCCGCGTCGGGGTCTCGCGCCAGCTCCACCAGGCCACTGACCGACAGCTGGCTCGGCAACTCACGCTCCGGCGGCCGGGCCACCCGCGCCCGCTCGGCCAGCAGCGCGTCGACGTCGGCGGCCCAGCCTTCGGCGTCGGCAGCCCAGCCTTCGGCGTCAGCGGGGGTGACGTCGGTGGGGGCTTCGGCCCCCGCAGCCTTGACCTCGTTGACCAGCGCGGCGCCGCGCTCGACGTCGGCCCGCCGCCGCGACAACGGGTCAACGGGCCAGACCGCTTCGATAACGTTGTCCTGCAATGGGTTTCGCTCACCATCGGCAGGCGGCGCGGCCCACTGCTCGACGATCCCGCAGGGTTGGCCGGATTGCTCGGATCCTTCGATGATGTCCTTGAGTTCACACAGGAATTCCGATGGCCCGCGCGGCTTGAGCCCGGTGGCGCCCCAGTGGTGCCCGGATACCAGCAGGGTGTCCTCAGCCCGGGTGACACCCACGTAGAGCAGCCGGCGTTCCTCGTCGACACGTCGCTGATCGAGCTGGGCGCGGTGCTCGGAGATCTTGTCCGACAACTGCTTTCGGTTGGTAACGGCCGAGGTGTCCAGGACCGGGATGCCGAGCGCGCCGGCGGCGGCGCGGTCACCGCACAGCAGCGGCGGCAGTTCGCCGGCGTCGGTGAGCCAACTGCTTCGCGATGCATTCGACGGGAATGTCCCACCGGACAGGTGCGCGACCGCCACCACCTGCCATTCCAGGCCCTTGGCGGCGTGCACCGTGAGCACCTGCACCCGGTCGCGGGCGGCGAGGGGCTGGGCGGGCGTCAAACCGTTCTCCACCTCCGCAGCGACGTCGAGATAGGCGAGCAGGCCGGCCACCGAGGCCTTGGCCGCCGCACCGCCTCGTTCGGCGTACCCGACGACCTCGTCGGCGAAGGCGTCGAGATGCTCGGCGCCGGACCATTGCCCGGTGGCGGTGGCCCGGACCTCGCAGTCCACCCCCACGACGCGGCGTACCTCGGCGACCAGGTCTGGCAGCGAGTAGCCCAGATGCCCGCGTAGCGCGGTGAGTTCGGCGGCCAGCGCGGCGATGCGCTGATAGCCGGCGGGCGAGTACCCGCCGGCCGGGCCGGGGTCGGAGATGGCATCGGCCAGGCAAGCGACGTCGGTGTCCGGGCCGGTTGCCTTGGCGATCGACTCGGCCGACAGCGGTTCGGATGCTCGAGCGGCGCCGCCCAACTCTTGAGCGCGCCGCCACAAGGCGGCGATATCCCGGCCGCCGAGGCGCCAGCGCGGGCCGCTGAGCACCCGCATCGCGGCCGCGCCGGCGGTCGGGTCGGCGACCAGGCGCAACATGGCCACCACGTCGGCGACCTCCGGAACCGCCAGCAGGCCCGCCAAACCGACGACTTCCACCGGGATTCCGCGGGCGCGCAGCGCGTCGGCGACGGGAGCGGCATCGGCGTTGCGGCGCACCAGGACCGCGGCCGTGGGCGGGGCGGCCCCCTCGTCGTCGGCCTGACGATAGTGCTCCCGCAGGTGGTCGGCGATCCAATCCCGTTCGGCCACCACGTCGGGCAGCAGCGCGCAGCGGACCGTGCCGGGCGGGGCGTCCGGGCGCGGGCGCAGCGGGCGGACGGCGACCGAGCGCCGCCGTGCCTCCGCGGAGATCGCGTTGGCCAGGTGCAACGTGCGGGGCGGATTGCGCCAGCTGGTCCGCAGCTCCAGCGTCGGCGCCGGCGACCCGTCGGACAGCGGGAAGTCGGTGGTGAACCGCGGCAGGTTGGTCGCCGAGGCGCCGCGCCAGCCGTAGATCGACTGAATCGGGTCGCCGACCGCCGTCAACGCCAGCTCATCGTCGACACCGCCGCCGAACAGCGACGACAAGGCGATGCGCTGCGAGTGCCCGGTGTCCTGGTACTCGTCGAGCAGCACCACCCGGTAGCGGCTGCGCAGGTCCTGACCCACTTGCGGAAAGGTCGCCGCCAGCCGCGCCGCAGAGGCCATCTGCATGCCGAAGTCCATCACCTTGTCCGCGTGCATGCGCTCGGCCAGCGCATCCAGCAGCGGCACCAATTCGGCGCGCTGAGTCTGGGTCGCCAGCATCCGCAGCAACGACTGGTTAGGACCGCTTGCGCGTTGGTGCGGTCCGGCAGGCAGGGTGTGCACCAGCCTCTCCAGCTCCACGTGGGTGTCGCGGAGCTGGTCGGTGCTCACCAGGTGTTCGGTGAGCTGCCCCCACAACCGCAGCACCAGCGCGGTGACGGCGGCCGGGGTTTTCTCGGTCTCCAGTCGGCCCGGATAGCCGTTGACGACATCGAATGCCAGCTGCCACAGCTCGGTCTCGGTGAGCAATCTGGTGTCGGGTTCCACGGGCAGCAGCAGGCCGAATTCCCGGAGCAGCGAACCCGCGAATGCGTGGTAGGTGCTGACCGCCGGCGTCCCGTCACCCGGCCCTACGCCCACGCCGGACAGGCGCGCCAGCCGTGACCGTACCCGGCGCAACAGCTGACCTGCGGCCTTGCGGGTGAAGGTCAGCCCGAGCACCTGTCCGGGTTCGGCGTAGCCGTTGGCGACCAGCCACACCACGCGCGCTGCCATGGTCTCGGTCTTGCCGGCCCCGGCGCCGGCGATCACGACCAGCGGGCCCGGCGGTGCCGCGATGACCGCCGCCTGTTCCTCGGTGGGTGGGAAAACGCCCAGCGCGCTGGCTAATTCAGCAGGGCTGTAGCGCGGGCTCACGAAGCGCACCCGTCGTGGGCGGGGCAGGACGGCCGCAGCGGACAGTGCGAACAGCCGTCGTTGCGGCGGGCGAGGAACTGCGGGCCGGCCGTCGCCTCGGCGGCCTGCCGGATCAGCTCGCGCCAATGCTCGCCGGCCTGCGGGGTGAGCGGATCCTGCTCGCGCTGGGTCGCACCCGTCGCGCCGGTCTTACCGGGATAGACCAGCCGGGCTCCGCCGGGTTCGTTACCGGCGGCGATCATGCCCTCGGCGATGGCCAGTTGATACATCGCCAACTGGGCGTGCTGCTGGGCTTCGTCCTTGCTGACCGGCGTCTTTCCCGTCTTGACGTCGACGATCACCAGGCGGCCAGCGGCGTCGCGTTCGAGACGGTCGACGCGGCCGCGCAACCGGACCTGCCCTCCGTCGCTGCGTGGTGTTTCCAGGACTCCGTCGACACCGATTTCGACGCCGACCTCGGTCAGGTCGGTACGCGTCTGCGTGCGCCACTCGACGAACGCCTGAATCATGGCGCGGTGCCGGCTCAGTTCGTTGGCCGAATGCCACTCAGCGTCGAACGGCAGGTGTCGCCACGCCCGGTCCAAGTCGGCCAACAGCTGCGATTCCGTCTTGCCGGGTTCGGCGATCAGTGCGTGCACCATCGAACCGATCGCCGAGCGCAACTCGCGCGGGTTGGTGCCACCATGCCGCTCGGCCAGCCAGCGCAGCGGGCAGTCGGTCAGGGTCTGCAGGGTGGACGGCGTCAGCGTGACGACATCGTCACTGCCGCACAGCGGAGCGTTGGTGCTGACCGGGACCAATCCGTGCCACGCGGCAGGATCGGCGCCGGGCACCCCGGCCTCGGCCAGGCGGGCCAATTGTGTTGCCGCACAGGAACGAACGTCCTCCTCAACAGCGCCGTCGGGGGCGCAAACCACCGACCGCAACCGGCCCACCACGGCCGCGGTCGACAGCAGGCGGGGCGCGCTGACAGGCTGCTGCAGCCCCTTTTCGTCGTCATCGAAGTGTGCGATCTCGGCGAAAAAGGGTGACGGCAACGCGGCCTCGCCTGCACTGCCGCCGGCGTCGCTGTCGATCGCCGTCACCAGCAACTTCCGCCTGGCCCGGCCCATCGCGGCGACCAGCAACCGGCGCTCCTCGGCCAGCAGCGGCGCCCGGACCGACGCGTCACCGGTGACGCCGTCGAGTTCGTCGAGCAACCGCTGGGTGGCCAGCACGCCGCCGCGCGGAACTGTGTTGGGCCACAATCCCTCCTGCAATCCGGCGATGACCACCACATCCCATTCCTGGCCCAGGGCCGCGTGCGCGCTTAGCACCTTGACCTGCTCGGTCTGGCAACCCGAATCACGGCTGGCGGGTGGCAGTCGCAGCGCCTCGACGTGCTCGAGGAGTCCGCGCAGCGACGCCCCCGAGGTGCGCGAGACATAGGCGTCGGTGACGTCGAACAGCGCGGTAACCACTTCCAGGTCCCGGGTGGCCTGGGCCGCGGCCGGGCCACCCCGCTCGATCGCGGCCAGCCATCGGCGCTGCAGGCCGCTGCGGTGCCACGCCGCCCACAGGGTGTACCGCGGGTCGTCCCCATTGCGGTGACACCGGGCGGCGGCGGCCAATACAGCACGCACCCGTCGCAGCGCGCTGGAATGCGGGCCGGACAACGGCTCGTCTCCCGTCAGCGTCTCCACCAGCAGGTCGGCAAAGGTATCCGGCCGACCACGCCGCAAGGCCCTCCGCAGCTGGCGCAGCGAAACCGGGTCCACCCGGCCGATCGGCCCAGACAGCAACGCCAGTGCCTGGTCGCCGTCCAGCCCGTCGGCAGTGGCGGCCAGGACGGTGAGCAGCGTGCGAACCGCCGGCTCTTCCGACAGCGACCCGCCGGTCGGGGGTATCGCCACCGGGACGCCGGCGGCGGCAAGCGCACGGGGCAGCCGGGCGCCCGCACGCGGCACCGACCGGACGATCACCGCCATCTGCGACCACGGCACGCCGTCGACAAGGTGTGCGCGGCGCAAGGTGTCGGCGATCAGCGCGGCCTCCGCATGCGCCGAGGCGGCCAGGCGCGCGGTGACCGCCCCCTCCACGTCACCGGTGCCCTCGATGCGTCTGCCGGCACTGGCGCCGGGCAACCGACCGGCGATGCCACTGACGGCGCGGGCGACGGCAGGGCCGCAGCGGTGGGACGTCGTCAATGTCACCGAGGGACCCTCGACACCGAGCAGCCCGGCCGGCTCGCCACCCCGGAAGCCGAAGACCGCCTGATTCGGATCGCCCGCGATCAGCGCGGTGTCGGCGCCGACCGCTAGCACCCGAACCAATTGCGCCGCTTGCGGATCGAGTTGCTGGGCGTCGTCCACCAGCAGCACCCGGACCCGGGCACGCTCGGCGGCCAGCAACTCCGGGTCGACCGCCAGGGCCTCCAGTGCGGCGCCGACCAACTCGGCGGCGGCCAGCGCCGGCGCCGTCGCCTGCGGTGCCGCCGTACCGACGGCCGCCCGCAACAACATCACCTGTTCGTACTGGCGGGCGAACTCACCGGCCGCGGCCCACTCCGGGCGTCCGCAGCGACGTCCCAGTCGCTCCAGTTGCTGAGGGTCGAGGCCGCGTTCCGCGCAGCGCGCCAACAGGTTTCGCAGTTCGTTGGCGAATCCGGCGGTGCGCAGGGCGGGTAGCAGGTGCTCGGGCCACCGGTTGCCGTCTTCAGCGTCGCCGGCCAACAGTTCCCGGATGATGGCGTCCTGTTCGGCGCTGGTGAGCAGTCGTGGCGGGGGTCCGCCGGCCCGTTCCGCGGCCCGCCGCAGCACGGCGTAGGCGTAGCTGTGCAGCGTGCGCACCAACGGTTCACGCACGGCCGCCGTCGTGCTCGATCCCAGCATCGCCCGGGTCAGCGCGCTGCGTTCGCGCATGCCGACCCGGCCCGAACCACTGAGCAGCAGAACAGATTCCGGCGCGACTCCGGCGGCAATGTAGGCGATCGCGGCCTCGATCAGCAGGGTGCTCTTACCGGTCCCGGGCCCACCGAGAATGCGCACCTGTCCGTGCGACCCGGGTTGCAGCACCTCGCACGCCTGCTGACCCCACTGCAATGCCATGGTCCGCATGCAACCACGACGGTCCGACAACTTGCCGCGAGCAGGCATGACGCGGACTGGCATCATCGAAGCGTGACCCTTCATGTGCACCGCTTCGGCCCGTCCGGCCACATCCAGATGCTGGCGTTGCACGGATTGACCGGTCATGGGCGGCGCTGGCAGCACTTCGCGGACTACGTGCCCGAAATTGCGGTGGCCGCACCCGATCTGATCGGGCATGGTCGTTCGTCGTGGGCCGCACCGTGGACGATCGAGGCCAACGTCGCCGCGCTGGCCGCGCTCCTCGAGGCGGAAGCCGATGCTCCGGTGCTAGTGGTGGGGCATTCATTCGGATCCGCAATCGCGATGCATCTGGCGGCGGCCCGGCCCGACCTGGTGGCGTCGTTGTTGCTGCTGGACCCCGCGATCGGTTTGGACGGGCAATGGATGTCCGAGATCGCCGAAGCGATGTTCGGCTCCCCCGACTATGCCGAGCGGTCCGAGGCACGCCAGGAGAAGGGCGGCGGGGTGTGGGCGGACGTGGATCCGGCGGTGCTTGATGCCGACGTCGATGAACACCTGGTGCAGTTGCCGAATGGGCGGTACGGCTGGCGGATCAGCCTGCCGGCGATGATGTCGTATTGGAGCGAGTTGGCGCGCGAGGTCGTGTTGCCGCCCGCCGGCGTGCCGACGACGCTGGTGCGGGCGAGGTGGACGTCGCCGCCCTATGTCAGCGACGCACTGATCGACGGGCTGCGCGAGCGGTTGGGTGAGGATTTCGAGTTGCTGGACTACGAATGTGACCACATGGTGCCGCACGCCAAGCCCGAGGACGTTGCGGCCCTGGTCCGCAAACGCCTGCAGCTGGTCTAGTCATGGCCCAGGTGACCGACGAGCAGATCGAGCGGGTACGTTCCCTGGTCGCGGCCATTCCGCCCGGCAGAGTGTCCACCTACGGTGACATCGCCTCTGCAGCAGAGCTTTCCAGCCCACGCATCGTCGGCTGGATCATGCGCACCGACTCCGCGGATCTGCCCTGGCACCGGGTGATCACCGCGTCCGGCCGGCCCGCCGCACACCTGACCACGCGGCAGCTGGAGCTACTGCGCGCGGAAGGGGTGTTGTCGGTGGACGGGCGGATTGCGCTGAGCGAGGTCCGCCACGAGTTCGAGGACTAGAGAATCATCCGGACCATGGCCGCGGTGCGGGCCAGACCCGGAAACGCCTCGGCGGTGGACCGTGGGTGCAGCGCGTGCACCGCCAGACGGAACATCAACGCGCGCAACAACATCTGCGACCACTCCGGCAACGCACTCCATCGTTCGATGAGGCCGTCGTCCGCTTCGCCCCAGGACAGGGCGTCGACGACGACCACACCGGCCGCCCACGACGCCGGCCGCCAGTACGGGGTGATGTCAGTGATTCCGGGGGGCGCGGTGCCGGCGAAAAGCACTGTGCCGTAAAGGTCTCCGTGCACCAGCTGATTGGGACTGCGGGTCGGCTTGCGCAGTGTCGCAAGCTGATTGATCAACTCGACAGATCGCTGCGCGTCTGCGGACGGGGGCGCGGTGCGGGCACCGGGGGGCACCGACTGCAGAGGCCGTTCCTCCCAGGCGGCGCGGTCGGCGGCGATGAAGACGTCGACGTCGGCCCACGGCGCGGTGGGTCCCTGGGTCAGGAATCGGGGGCGCTCCAGTTTGCCGGTGGCCTCGTGCAGCCGAACCGCGGCCGAGACGACTTCATCGTGCCGGGCTTCCGGGGCACCCGCGACGAACGTGTCCGCCCGCCAGCCGGACACCACGTAGCGGCCATCGGTGGAACGAACCGGCCGGGCCAGGCGCACACCGTCGACGAACAGCGTCTCTCGCACCCGGGCAGACCAGGTGGCGCGGGCGTTGTCGGCCACCATCGACAACACCACTTCGCCGCATCGCCAGCCACCTTCCCAGGCGGCCCCGAGGGCCGCGGGCTGGACTCCGGTCAAACCGAACGCCGCCAGCACATGCTCGGGCGGCGGCTCGTCAGTCACAGCGGTCAGCCTAGTAGAGGCGGGTTGTCCCCCGGGCTCAGTACACGACCATGTCGGGTTGCATCTGCTTTGCCCAGGCCAGGATCCCGCCCTGCAAGTGCACGGCGTCGGAGAAACCGGCCTGCTTCACCGCGGCCAGCGCCTCCGCCGAGCGCACCCCACTCTTGCAGTACAGGACGGCCACCCGGTCCTGCGGCAGCTGCGCCAGACCCTCACCGGAGATAATCAGTCCCTTGGGCACCAGTTGGGCGCCGTCGATGTGCACGATGTCCCACTCGACCTGCTCGCGGACGTCGATCAGTGCCAGCTTCTTGCCGGCGTCCATCATCGCGCGCAACTCCTGCGGCGTGATGGTGGAACCGCTCGCCGCCACGGCCGCATCCTCGGACACCACGCCGCAGAACTGCTCGTAGTCAATGAGTTCGGTGATTTTCGGCGTCGTGGGGTCCTTGCGGATCCTGATGGTTCGGTAGCTCATTTCCAGCGCGTCGTAGATCATCAACCGGCCCAGCAGGGTCTCGCCGATGCCGGTGATCAGCTTGATCGCCTCGGTACCCATGACCGACGCGATCGAGGCGCAGATGATGCCCAGCACCCCGCCCTCGGCGCACGACGGCACCATGCCGGGCGGCGGCGGCTCGGGGTACAGATCCCGGTAATTCAGGCCCAGCCCGTTCGGTGCGTCCTCCCAGAACACCGACGCCTGGCCCTCGAACCGGTATATCGATCCCCACACGTACGGCTTGCCCGCCAGCACCGCCGCATCGTTGACCAGGTACCGGGTGGCGAAGTTGTCGGTGCCGTCGAGGATCAGGTCGTACTGCTCGAACAGCTCGACAGCGTTGTCGGCCTCCAGCCTGAACTCGTGCAGCCGCACCTCGATCAGGGGATTGATCGCGACGATCGAGTCGCGCGCCGACTGCGCCTTGGACCGTCCGACGTCGGCCGCACCGTGAATGATCTGACGCTGCAGGTTCGACTCGTCGACGATGTCGAAGTCGACGATCCCGATGGTGCCGACACCGGCGGCCGCCAGGTACAACAACGTCGGCGACCCGAGGCCACCGGCCCCGATCACCAGCACGCGGGCGTTCTTCAGCCGCTTCTGCCCGTCGACACCGAGGTCGGGAATGATCAGGTGGCGGCTGTAGCGCGCCACCTCCTCGCGGCTGAGCGCGGCGGCGGGTTCTACCAGGGGCGGCAACGATGACGTCACGTATTCGAGGTTAGGCGATCAGCCCGCCGCCGAGCAGGCAGAAATCAGGCGATGGGGAACGGCCAGGGGTTGAACCGGCACGTCTTGCCGTCGGCCTTGACCTGATCGGGGTCGAACTTCGCCCCGTCGTCGTTGGACGTGGAGAACGTCTGCTGCATCATCACCGGTGCCAGGGCGCCCTGCTGATCGCACGGCTCGTGCTTCACATAGCCGATGGCGTGGCCCACTTCGTGGTTGGTCACGTACTGCCGGTAGGAGCCGATGTCACCCTCGAAGGGCACCGCTCCGCGAATCCAGCGCGCCTCGTTGATGAAGACGCGCGACTGCCGGTCGGACCCGAAAGACGGGTTGTAGCAAGATGTTTCGAGCCGGAACTCGTAGCCACAGCCCTCCCGCACCGAAACGGGTGACACCAGCGATATCCGGAAGTCCGGTTTGCCGTTATCGATTCGGATGAAGGCGAACTGCGGGTTGTGGGTCCAGCCCTTGGGGTTGGCCAGCGTCATGTCGACCATCTGCGCGAACGCGTTGTCGCCGCCGTACATGTTCGGGTCCAGCCCGTTCTCGATCTCGATGGTGTAGCGGAAGACCTTGCTGGTGCCCTGGCCGATCTGCGGCGTGGTGCCGGGGATGACCCGGTAGGTCTTGTCGCCAGCCTCGGTGTACGGCCCGCCGTCGGGCAGCGTTCCGGCCGGCAGGTTCGCGTCGAATGCGACCAGGCCGCGCGGCGGCGCGTCCAGGATCGACGTGCCCACGGCACCGATGGTGGGCGGCTCCTGGTGAAGCGCGTGAGCCGCCGGCTTGGGCGTGCTGGTACCGGTCACCGTCTGGTAGGCGACGACGACGGTGAGCACCGTCAGCAGGGGTAGCGCGTAGGCCCGCCAGCCGTAGGTGGACACGAACCGTCCCAGCCAGGTCTGCTTGCGCCACTGGCGCGGCCGGTCCCGGTCGGCACGGACTCGCCCGGCGCTCTGGCCGAGCGGATCACGCTGGGCGCGCAGCGGCTCACGGCGCTCGTCACGCAGCACAGGCGCGCGACCAGCACCGTGGGGCGGCCACTGGGACGTCATTTCCCCAGGATGGCACAGTAGCTCCGGGCAACCAGCCCTGGCGCGCCCGAAAAACCCGCCGGCCTGCTTCACATTGACCTAACACCCCAGGTAGTCCGTAGGTAGTAAGGTCATGGCCAGACACACTGCGGCCGTGGGGGATGGCAAAACGGTCGCCGACCGACTCGATCAGATTGAGGACCGATGAGCGAGCTAGCCAAGACGGCGCAGCGACGTGCCGTCAGATCGGCCGACGGTGTTCGGCCGATTGAGGGCGCTCCGGTCTCCAACCGCCGCGGTAACCGGTTGCCCCGTGACGAACGCCGCGGCCAACTGCTTATCGTCGCCAGCGACGTCTTCGTGGAAAGCGGCTACCACGCCGCCGGTATGGACGAGATCGCTGATCGCGCCGGAGTGAGCAAACCGGTTCTGTATCAACACTTTTCCAGCAAGCTGGAGCTGTATCTGGCGGTTCTCAACCGGCATGTGGAAAACCTGGTCTCCGGCGTTCAGCAGGCGCTGGGCCGCACCACCGACAACCGGCGCCGGTTGCACTCGGCGGTGCAGGCTTTCTTCGACTTCATCGAGCACGACAGCCAGGGCTACCGGCTGATCTTCGAGAACGATTACGTCACCGAGCCCGAGGTCGCCGCGCAGGTGCGGGCGGCCACCGAATCGTGCATCGACGCCGTGTTCGCGCTCATCGCCGAAGACTCGGGCCTGGATCCGCACCGCGCCCGGATGATCGCGGTGGGGCTGGTCGGCATGAGCGTCGACTGCGCCCGGTACTGGCTGGACTCAGATCGTCCGATCTCGAAGTCCGATGCGGTCGAGGGCACCGTGCAGTTCGCCTGGGGCGGCCTGTCGCACGTGCCGCTCGCCCGCTCCTAACCCTTGGCGGCTTTGGCGGCGACGGCTTCGGCGCCGACCCCGAATCCCACCCGGCGCGCGTCCGCGACACCGATCTCGACGTAAGCGATCTTGGCCGCGTTGACCAGGAAACGCCGGCCGCGCTCGTCATTCAGGCTCAGCAGACCCGAGTCGTCGCGCAGTGCGGCGCTGACGAGTTCTTCGACCTCAGCGGGCGTCTGCGTACTGGACAACACCAGCTCGCGCGGACTGTCCGTGATACCGATCTTGACCTCCACGGGGGCCCCTTCCGTTGGCGTTTTCATCGCAGGCGTCTGTGCTGCAGGCTAGTAGACGGCCCGGACGCGCACCGCGCCCCGCCCCCCGAATCGGCAGTTCGCGGTTAGTGAACAAACCCATCACGATTCGGTCTAGGCACCCGCTGCGCCCCCTGTCGAGTCACCCGCCGTCATTAACATCGGCACCATCAGTAACATCCGCGACACCCTCTACGACATCGTCCGAGACCTCGAGGAGTTCCCGGGCGATGACGCTCGCGCGGCCAGCTACACCGACGACTTCGACGACGAGCCCGAAACCGACAGCTGGGACGAGCCCGACTACGAAGCCGAGGAGGAATGGGCCTGGCCCGCCGACCGCCGCTGGCGTCCCATCGCCTTGCTCCTCGGCGCCGTCGTGGCCATCGGCGCCATCGCCACCGCGGTGATCATCAACAGCGGCGACAGCGCCACCACCAAGGCCACCGTCGGTGCGGCGCCCCCGAGGACGGCTGTCACATCGCCGCGATCCAGTGCGCCGCCGAGCGCGACCACGAGTGCCCCGCCGACCTCGAGCCGCGGCCTGCTGCCCCCGGAGACGGTCACCACGATCGCGCCCAGCGACGCGCCCACCAAGACGGCGACGCCGTCCACCCGGCTACCGAACGCCGCCCCGGCTCCGACGGCCGCTCCGCCCGGCGCGACGCTCAATCCGCGCACCGTCGTCTACAGCGTGACGGGCACCAAGCAGCTCTTCGACCTGGTGAACATCGCCTACACCGACGCGCGCGGTTTCCCGGTGACCGAGTTCAACGTCGCGTTGCCCTGGACGAAGGTTGTCGTGCTCAATCCGGGCGTGCAGACCGAATCGGTGATCGCGACCAGCATCTACGGCCAGCTGAACTGCTCGATCGTCAACGCCCAGGGCCAACTGGTGAAGGCATCGACCACCAACTCCGCCCTGGCGACCTGCACTCGCTAAGCAAGCCCCAGTTCGCGCATCCGGCTGTCGTGGGTGTGCTGGAGCCGTTCGAAGAACGCGCCCAGCTGCCCCAGACCGCCCGCCCCTGAGACCACCAGGTCCACCAGTTCGTCGTGATCGGCCAGCAGGAACTGAGCCTGGGTGATCGCTTCGCCGAGTAGCCGGCGCGACCACAGCGCCAGCCGGCTGCGCTGCTTGCCGCTGGACGTCACCGCCGCCCGGACCTCCGCGACGACGAACTGGGAGTGCCCGGTTTCGGACAGGGCCGCGCGCACCACGTCGACGACCTCGACGGGCAACCCATCGGCAATCTCCAGGTACAGATCGGCGGCCAGGGCGTCGCCGACATAGGTCTTCACCAGCGCTTCCAGCCAGGTGCTCGGGGTCGTCAGCCGGTGATAGTTCTCCAGCGCCGAGACGTACTTCGACATCGCCTGCACCACGTCGACACCGCGCTGTTCCAGGGCATCCCGCAGCAGCTCGTAGTGCCCCATCTCGGCGGCGGCGATGCTGGCCATCGAGATGCGGCCGCGCAGATTCGGGGCCATCCGCGCCTCTTCGGTCAACCGGTAGAACGCCGCCACCTCGCCATATGCGAGCAGGGCGAACAATTCATTGACGCCAGGATGATCCGCCGGCAGTTGTGGCCTGGGCGAATCGGCCGCCTCGTCGTGGGAGTCGGCGGTGGTTGGCGAAGGCATGGTGACACTTTAGTCGGCAGGATTAACAGACCATGGGTGCCTGGTGGGCGACCAGGTATCATGCTTGTAGGTAGTAGCTGAATCTGTGCTGCTGCTGCCCAAAGAAATGTGCGTGCACGCAACTGGCCCGCCCCGATCTTGCAGCGGGCCTCGGCGACGTAATCGGAGTCGGAAATCGTGCGCGCGAACCGCGACACAGACGAAGTACCGACTCAAACTCGATTACTGTCACCGAAAGGCTCTTACCCCGCGTATGACCGCACTTAAAAGCACGACCCCGTTGGCACCCAAAACCGGATTTGCCAGCCTTGGAGTCCGCGACGAAATCGTCAGCGCACTGGCCGAAAAGGGCATCGAGACCCCCTTTGCTATCCAAGAGCTCACCCTGCCGCTCGCGCTCGCCGGCGAAGACGTCATCGGCCAGGCCCGCACCGGTATGGGCAAGACCTTCGGCTTCGGCGTACCGCTGCTGCAGCGCATCACCTCCGAGACCGCGACCCGCCCGCTGACCGGCGCGCCGCGGGCCCTGGTGGTCGTCCCCACCCGTGAGCTGTGCCTGCAGGTCAACGAAGACCTGGCCACCGCCGCCAAATACCTCAAGGCGACCAACGAAGACGGCACCGAGCGTCCGTTGTCGGTCCTCGCCATCTACGGCGGCCGTGCCTACGAGCCGCAGATCGAAGCGCTGCACAAGGGCGTGGACGTCGTGGTGGGGACGCCGGGCCGGCTGCTCGACCTGTGCCAGCAGGGCCACCTGCAGCTGGGTGGCTTGTCGGTGCTGGTGCTCGACGAGGCCGACGAGATGCTCGACCTGGGCTTCCTTCCCGACATCGAGCGCATCCTGCGCCAGATCCCCGCCGACCGGCAGTCGATGCTGTTCTCGGCGACGATGCCGGACCCGATCATCACCCTGGCCCGCACGTTCATGGTCCAGCCCACCCACATCCGCGCCGAGGCGCCGCACTCGCTGGCGGTGCACGACACCACCGAGCAGTTCGTCTACCGCGCCCACGCACTGGACAAGGTGGAACTGGTCACCCGGATCCTGCAGGCCCGTGACCGCGGGGCGACGATGATCTTCACCCGCACCAAGCGCACCGCTCAGAAGGTGGCCGACGAGCTGCAGGAACGCGGATTCGCGGTCGGAGCCGTGCACGGCGACCTCGGGCAGATCGCGCGGGAGAAGGCGCTGAAGGCGTTCCGCTCCGGCGACATCAACGTGTTGGTCGCCACCGACGTGGCCGCCCGCGGCATCGACATCGACGACATCACGCACGTCATCAACTACCAGTGCCCCGAGGACGACAAGATGTACGTCCACCGCATCGGGCGCACCGGCCGCGCCGGCCGCACCGGCATCGCGGTCACGCTGGTGGACTGGGACGAGCTCGAGCGTTGGGCGACGATCGACAAGG
The DNA here is from genome assembly GCF_003614435.1 of Mycobacterium paragordonae. Classification (NCBI taxonomy): domain Bacteria; kingdom Bacillati; phylum Actinomycetota; class Actinomycetes; order Mycobacteriales; family Mycobacteriaceae; genus Mycobacterium; species Mycobacterium paragordonae. Next base: position 1,620,875 of record NZ_CP025546.1, on the reverse strand, counting down.
CGCTGGGCCTGGGTTCCCCCGACCCGTCGGAGACCTACTCCAACTCCCCGCACCTGTACGACGAGATGGGCATTCCGACCGAGGCCGGGGGCACCATCGGAACGCCGCGCAAGGCTCCGGCCAAGCGCCGCGAGGCCAGCAGCGGCAGTTCCGAACGCCCGGCCCGGCGGCCGGACCGCCGCAAGCGCACCCGCGGCGGCAAGCCCGTCACCGGCCATCCCGAGGCGAACCCAGCTGCCGACGCGGACACGGGTGCCGAGAACGCGGCTGCCGGCAGCGGCGCTCCGACCAGCAGCACCCGCCGTCGTCGGCGTCGTCGCAAGCCGGCGGATGCCGCCGCGGTGACCAACTGACGGCATACTCACTTCCGTGGTCCGACCCGAGCGCCGCACCAAGACCGACATTGCGGCCGCCGCGGCTATCGCGGTCGTCGTCGCGGTAGCCGCGTCGCTCATCTGGTGGACCAGTGACGCCCGGGCCACCATCAGCCGGCCCGCGGCAACCCCCGCGCCGACGCCGACCCAGGCCCGCGACGTCCCCGCGGCACTGCGCCAGCTCTGGACCGCCCCCAGCCCGGGCACCCGGGTGCCGGTGGTGGTGGGCGGCACCGTCGCCACCGGCAACGGTCGGGAGATGCAGGGCCGCGACCCCGGCACGGGTCAGGTTCAGTGGAGTTACTCGCGGGACACCGACCTGTGCGGGGTGACGTGGGTGTACCACTACGCCGTCGCCGTCTACCGGGATGACCGGGGCTGCGGTCAAGTCAGCACCATCGAGGGATCGACCGGGCGCCGTGGGCCGGCCCGCAGCAGCTACGCCGATCCGACGGTGCGCCTTACCTCGGACGGCACCACCGTGTTGTCGGCGGGCGACACCCGCTTGGAGATGTGGCGCTCGGACATGGTCCGCATGATGGCCTACGGCGAAACCGACGCGCGGGTGAAGCCGGTGAACCGTGGTCTGCACTCCGGTTGCACCCTCGAATCGGCCGCGGCCAGCTCGTCGTCGGTGGCGGTGCTCGAGGCCTGCAAGGACCAAGCCGACCTCAAGCTGGTCTTGCTGCGCCCCGGCAAAGAGGACGACGAGCCGCAACAGCAGACGGTGCAGGAATCCGGGGTGCGGCCCGGCACCGGCGCCCGGGTGGTGGTGGTCTCGCAGAACCGCGCCGCGGTGTACCTGCCGACACCGCAACCCCACCTCGACGTGGTCGACGAAACGGGCACCACGGTGTCGAGCACGCTGCTGGCGGGACCGCCCTCGGCGTCGTCGGTGGTATCCAATACCGGCAACCTGATCACCTGGTGGACCGGTGACGCGCTGCTGGTGCTGGACGCGACCACCCTGACCGCGCGGTACACAATCGCCGCCGGAGAGACCGCCGCTCCGCTCGGCCCTGGGGTGATGATGGCCGGTCAGCTCCTGGTGCCCGTAACCGGCGCGCTCGGGGTGTACGACCCGGTGAACGGCGAGGCCAGCCGCTACATCCCGGTGGAACGGCAGCCGGTCAGTACGGCGGTGATCCCGGCCGTGTCGGGCTCGCGGGTAATCGAGCAGCGCGGCGACACCCTGGTCGCGCTCGGCTGAATTACCTGCGCGAGTTAGTACTCCACCGCGAAGGTGGGCAACGCCTTGCCGGTCTTCCAGTGCTTGAGCAGCGCCTTGGCCAGGTCCCGATAGGCCAGCGCCCCCTTGTTCTTGCGTCCCGCCAGCACCGACGAACCCGACGCGCTGGCCTCGGCGAAGCGCACCGTCCGCGGGATCGGCGGTGCGAGCACCGGCAGCTCGTAGCGGTCGGCGACGTCGAGCAGCACGTCGCGGGTGTGCGTGGTCCGCGAGTCGTACAGCGTCGGCAAAGCGCCCAGCAGCCGCAGCTCCGGATTGGTGATCTGCTGCACGTCCGCGACGGTGCGCAGGAATTGACCCACGCCGCGATGAGCCAGCGTCTCGCACTGCAGCGGCACGATGACCTCGTCCGCGGCGGTCAGCCCGTTGAGCGTGAGCACCCCCAGCGATGGCGGGCAGTCGATGATCACCACGTCGAAATCGTCGGCGAGCTTGGCCAGCGCCCGCTTGAGGGCATACTCGCGCCCCGCCCGCATCAGCAGCATCGCCTCCGCGCCCGCAAGGTCAATGTTGGCCGGCAGCAACGTCATTCCCTCATCCGTCGTCACCAGCGCGGCGCTCGGTTCGACGTCGCCGAGCAGCACCTCATGGACGGAGACGGGCAACTTGTCCGGATCCTGGCCCAGCGAGAAGGTCAAACAACCCTGGGGATCCAGGTCGACGAGCAGCACCCGTTTTCCTTCGTCCACCATCGCCGCACCGAGCGAAGCGACCGTCGTCGTCTTGGCCACACCGCCCTTCTGGTTGGCCACCGCCAGCACGCGCATGTCACTCACAGTGCCCATCCTGGCACGGAACCCATTGCCCCGTTCGGGTGGCGGGCCCGGCACGCCTCTCGGCGTGTCTCGGGCAGAATCGCGAGCATGGGCGTACATGATCACCGGCTGGTGCTGTTGCGCCACGGGGAGACCGAATGGTCGAAATCGGGCCAGCACACCGGCCGCACCGACATCGAGCTGACCGGCGCCGGCCGGGAACAGGCCGAGTTCGCCGGGGTGGTCCTGGGTGATCTGCACCTCGACAGGCCCTTCGTTTACTGCAGCCCGCGCCGCCGGACCCTGGTCACCGCCGACCTGGCCGGACTCATCGTCGATCAGGTCACGCCGCTGGTCGCGGAGTGGGACTACGGCGACTACGAGGGCCTGACCACCCCGCAGATCCATGAAACCGACCCCGATTGGCTGGTGTGGACGCACGGATGTCCCGGCGGGGAGAGCGTGGCGCAGGTCAGCGAACGCGCCGACCGGGCCATCGCTCTCGCGTTAGAGAACATGGAGTCACGCGACGTGCTCTTCGTGAGCCACGGCCATTTCTCCCGCGCCGTCATCACCCGGTGGTCGCAATTCGGGCTGACCGAGGGCAGCCGCTTCGGGATGCCCACCGCGACCATCGCGATCTGCGGGTTCGAGCACGGCATCCGGCAACTGGCCCAGCTCGGGCTGAGCTGCCATCCCAAACCGTCTGCGATCGCGTGAGCGCCGAACCGGCGTTTGTGCTGACCGGACCACGCGGAACCCTGCTCGTCGATCGGGCCCGCGACCACTTCCCCGACATCGCGTCGGCGCAAGCCGCGCTTCAGACGGGGCGGGCCCCAATAGTGTTGGGCGCCTTGCCTTTCGATGTGAACGGGCCGGCAGCGCTAATGGCCCCGGATACGCTGCGGCGCCTCGACACACTGCCCGACTGGCCGCGCGACCCGCTGCCTTCTGTGCGCGTCGACGCCGCCCTGCCACCCGGCGGCGAGCATGCCGACCGCATCAGGCGGGCCCGTGAACAGCTTGCGGCGCCGGGCAATTCGCTGCGTAAGGTGGTCCTGGCCCGCGCGTTACGGCTGGCCGCCGACGCTCCCCTGGACGGCCGGGTGGTGCTGCGGCGCCTGATTGACGCCGATCCGACGGCGTACGGTTTTTGTGCCGACCTGAGCGCGGCCGGTGCGGCCTACACCGGGGCGGCTCTGGTGGGCGCCAGCCCGGAGCTGCTGGTCGCGAAGTCCGGCGACCAGGTGGTGTGCCGGCCGTTCGCGGGCTCGGCGCCACGTTCCGCCGAACCCGACATCGATGCGGCCAACGGTGCGGCGCTGGCCGCATCCGAGAAGAACCGGCACGAGCATCAACTGGTCATCGACACCATGCGTGCCGCGCTCGAACCGTTGTGTGATGACCTGACCATCGCCGCCGAACCGCAACTGAGCCGCACCGCGGCCGTCTGGCACCTGTGCACCCCGATCGTCGGCCATTTACGCGATACCTCAACCAGCGCAATCGATCTGGCGCTGGCGCTGCACCCCACGCCGGCGGTCGGCGGGGTGCCGACCGAGCAGGCCACCGAGCTGATCGCCGAACTGGAGGGCGACCGCGGCTTCTACGCCGGAGCGGTGGGCTGGTGCGACGAGCATGGTGACGGCTACTGGGTGGTGTCGATCCGGTGTGCCGAATTGTCGGCCGACCGCCGTACGGCGTTGGCCCGGGCGGGCGGCGGCATCGTCGCCGAATCCGACCCGGACGACGAAGTAGCAGAAACCACAACGAAATTCGCGACGATTCTGAAAGCCCTTGGAGTACAGCAGTGACCGAGCAGATCCGCCGAGCGGCACCGGGCGACGTTGCGGACATCACCGCCATGATCCACGAGCTCGCCGAGTTCGAGCACGCGGCCGGCGACTGTACAGTGACCGAAAAGCAGATCGCCACAGCACTTTTCGGAGATTCGCCGACGGTTTACGGACACGTGACCGAGAGCGACGGCCAGATCGCCGCGATGGCCCTGTGGTTTCTGAGCTTCTCCACCTGGGACGGCGTGGCGGGCATCTACCTCGAGGACCTCTACGTGCGGCCGCGTTTTCGGCGGCTGGGCCTGGCCCGTGGGCTGCTCGGGGCGCTGGCCGCCGAATGCGTTCGCAACGGCTACAGCCGGTTGTCGTGGGCGGTGCTCAACTGGAACACCGACGCGATCGCGCTGTACGACGCCGTCGGCGGGCAGCCGCAGAACGAGTGGACCACCTACCGGGTCTCCGGCCCCGAACTGGCCGCGCTGGCCGGGCCCGGCTGATCACGCCCGGCCGCCCAGCGCACCGACGGGCCGCTGAACAGCAACGCCAGCGTGACGAGTGACACCAACGCCACGGGAGTGCCGAACACCGGCCGGTGTGAGCCGACCGCCAGATACCAGGCCACCGGCAGCAGCAGCAGCTGGGTGAACACGGCCAGTCCCCGGCCCCAGCGCTTGCCCTTGACCAGGGCGAGCCCGGCCGCCAACACCCCGCCCCCGATCACCGCGAACCAGGCCGCCGTGCCGAGTCCGTTGACGACGTGCTGATCGGCTCCGGCCAGGCCACGGATCACCAGAATCACGGCCACCACCAGCGCCGTGACTCCCTGGGCAGCGACGATGAAGCCGGCGCGACGGACGGTGGAGGGGACGGGAACGGTCACAGCGCCAGCGTAGTCAGGCGGTCGGCGGCCGCTGCCGGCGTCGCCGTCGGCCGCTGCCGTCGCCGTCGTCGTCGTCGTCGCGAGATTGCCGTGAGGGCTGTGGTCCGGCCGGAATCGCGACCATGGCCGCAATCTCGACGCCAAGGCCGGGCGCCCCATCACAATCGCGCTTCTCCTCCGCGGCCCGTCCCGGCCCGCATCGTCGTCGCGCCCCATCACAATCGCGCTTCTCCTCCGCGGCCCGTCCCGGCCCGCATCGTCGTCGCGCCCCATCACAATCGCGCTTCTCCTCCGCGGCCCGTCCCGGCCCGCATCGTCGTCGCGCATAAGCTCAAGCGTCATGCGTGCCATGTTGATCGTCAATCCGATTGCCACCACCATCACGCCGAGCGCCCGCCAACTGGTGGGACGCGCCCTGAGCAACCGCCTTGACCTCACCATCGAGCTCACCAACTACTCCGGTCACGCCGAAGAACTCGGCCACAAAGCCGTCACCGACGGGTTCGACCTGGTGGTCGTCCACGGCGGTGACGGAACGGTCAACCAGGTGGTCAACGGCATGCTCGGCCGGCCCGGCTCCGCCCCGGCGGGCCCCGTCCCGGCACTGGGCATCATCCCCGGCGGTTCGGCGAACGTGCTGGCCAGGGCGTTGGGGATACCGCGAGACGCCTCCGGCGCGACCGACCAGCTGATCGCGCTGCTGAACGCCTACGAGCGCCACCACGAATGGCGCCGCATCAGCCTGATCGACTGCGGCGAGATCTACGCGCTGGTCAACGCCGGCATGGGCGTAGACGCCGAGGTGGTCCAGGCGGTCGAAGCCGAGCGGAAGAAGGGCCACAAGATCACCCCGCTGCGCTATTGGCGGGTGGCGACCCCGGTCTCGGTCAGGTTCAGCCGCCGCGAACCCAACCTCATCCTGGAGCGGCCCGACCAGGAGCCCGTTTCCGGCGTGCACTTCGTCTGGGTGTCCAACACCAACCCGTGGACCTACAGCGACGACCGGCCGATGGTCACCAATCCCGGCTGCAGCTTCGAGTCGGGCCTGGGCCTGTTCGCGCTCACCAGCATGAAGCTGATACCCACCCTGCGGCTGCTGCGCCAGCTGCTCGCCAAGCGGCCGAAGCTGGAAGCGAAACAGCTCATCCGCGACGATGACATCAGCCACATCCGCGTCGGCACGATGGCCGGCCCGGCCGCCTGCCAGTATGACGGTGAATACCTCGGACTGCGCGAAACCATGACGTTCCGGTCGGTTCCAGCCGCCCTTGCAGTGGTCGCACCGCCACCAAATTAGCGCCGCTGACCTGCGGGAATCGAAGATGTGACAAGCCCGCGACAAAATCGTGGGGCGAAATTCGGCAGCTAGTGTAGTACAACTGAGTAAGGGCCTGGGTAAGAGATCGGCAAAGTGAGATACCCCACGGGCTCACGTAACACTATTGACATCTGTTGAGCCTGTGAAACGATCAAAAGGTTGCATGCAGAAATATGCAAAGGTACGGAAACCTTTCTTGCGCAAGCTCAACAGCCAAGAAGAAAAAATGCCCGTGCGCAGTGCTGCGCACTTAGTGAGGAGTAGCAACTAATGGATTGGCGCCACAGGGCGGTCTGCCGTGACGAGGATCCGGAGCTGTTCTTCCCGGTTGGGAACAGCGGCCCGGCACTCGCGCAGATCGCTGACGCGAAACTGGTCTGTAATCGGTGTCCGGTGACCACAGAGTGTCTCGGATGGGCTCTGAATACTGGTCAGGACTCGGGCGTCTGGGGTGGGATGAGCGAAGACGAGCGGCGTGCACTCAAGCGCCGCAACGCCCGGACGAAGGCCCGAAGCGGAGTCTGACAACTCAGCTAAGTAGCAATACGGCCCCGAGAAATCGGGGCCGTATTGCTGCGCGCTCACACCAGTAACCGCCCCATGCGGCCGATCGGAACCCGCAGCACCACATCGGTTCCGCGGTCCGGGCCTTCCCGCATTCCCAGGGAGCCGTCCAGTTCCGCGGACACCAATGTCCGCACGATCTGCAGCCCCAGGCTGTCCGACTTTTCCAGGCTGAATCCCTCGGGCAGACCACGCCCGTCGTCGTGCACCACGACGTCCAGCCAGCGTGCCGAACGCTCGGCGCGAATGGTCACCGATCCACCGGTGGCCGTCGGATCGAACGCATGCTCGATAGCGTTCTGCACCAGTTCGGTGATCACCATGATCAGCGCCGTCGCCCGGTCGGAGTCCAGCACCCCCAGGTCGCCCACCCGGTTGATCCGGATCGGCCGGTCCACCGAGGCCACGTCGTTCATGATCGGCAGGATCCGGTCGATGACCTCGTCCAGGTTCACCTGCTCGTCCACCGACATGGACAGTGCGTCGTGTACCAGCGCAATCGAGGACACCCGGCGCACCGATTCGATCAGGGCCTCCCGGCCCTCAGCGTTGACGGTGCGGCGGGCCTGCAGCCGCAGCAGCGCCGCGACGGTCTGCAGGTTGTTCTTCACCCGGTGGTGAATTTCGCGGATCGTGGCGTCCTTGGATATCAGCGCGCGGTCGCGCCGCTTCACCTCGGTGACGTCCCGGATCAGAATCGCCGCGCCCACGTTCTCACCGTGGACCACCAGCGGCAGCGTCCGCAGCAGCACGGTGGCACCGCCGGCGTCCACCTCCATACGCATGCTCGACCCGCCGGCCAGCAGGTTGAGCACGTGTTCGGCCACCTCCTGCGCCTCGAACGGGTCCGAGATGAGAGGCCGGGTGACCTTGATGAGGTTGTGCCCCTCCAGCTCACTCGTCAGGCCCATCCGGTGATAGGCCGACAGCGCGTTGGGGCTGGCGTAGGCGACGACGCCCTCCACGTCGAGCCGGATGAAGCCGTCACCCGCGCGCGGCGTCGAGCGGGACATGGCGACGTCGCCGACGTCGGGAAAGGTACCTTCGGCGATCATGTGCAGCAGGTCGACGGCGCATTCGCGATAGGCCGTTTCCAGGTGGCCGGGCATGCGCTGGGCGACCAGCTCGGTCTGGTGCTGGGTGAGCACCGCCACCACCTGGCCGCCGTAACGCACCGGGGAAGCCGCGATGTTGGGGCCGGGCAGCTGCCACGAACGGCTCTCTGCCGCTTCGCTTTCCAAGATCGTGACCCGTGAGCTGAAGGTTTCGGCGACCAGCGGCAACCGGTCGGCCGATACCACGCTGCCCACCGCGTCGGTCTGCAGGACCGTGGGCGCGGTGTTGGGCCGACACTGCGCCACGCACACCAGCACGCCGTCGTCCCGGCGCACCCACATCAGGTAGTCGGCGAAGGACAGGTCGGCCAGCAACTGCCACTCCCCCACCACGGCATGCAGGTGATCGACGGCATTGCCGGGCAGAACCGTGTGCTCGGCGAGCAGGTTACCGAGAGTGGACATGCAGGTAAGTGGCGCCCAACGGCTAGCTGATCACGGCAATGAGGTCGCCGGCCTGGATCACATCGCCGACGGCCACGCTCACCTGGCTGATGGTTCCGGCGACCTCGGCCAGGACCGGGATCTCCATCTTCATGGATTCCAGCAGCACCACGACGTCACCCTGGCCGATTTGGTCGCCTTCTGTGACCACGACTTCGAGCACGCTGGCCACGATCTCGGCGCGGACCTCCTCGGACATCATCACCCCACTCGTTTCGGCCGATTCTGCGTATATCGAACCATAAGGCCGTTAGGGGTAACGCCGCGCGGCCTAATGAGGGCGCGTCGCCGGTCGCATGAGACACTGGTGAGTAACTGCGCGGCCCCTGCGCCGCCTGCATTGACGATTCCCGGACGAAACGAGGTTCCATCATGGCCAAGCGTGGCCGCAAGAAGCGTGACCGTAAGCACAGCAAGGCCAACCACGGCAAGCGCCCCAACGCCTGACCCTGAAGCCTGACCGTCAGCCCTGAAACTCTCCCCGGACGATCGTGGTCTGGCGGATTTCCAGCCGCAGCCGCTCGCGCAGGCTGTCGGGCGCCTTTTCACCGCTGCATTTGGTCGCGATCAGCGCTTTGAGCCGCTCCTCGATGCCGTAGTGCTGGAAGCACCCGGGGCATGCCTCGAGGTGCCGGCGCAGGCTTTCCTTCTTCTCCGGGGTGCATTCGCCGTCGAGCAGCGTCCATACCTCGGCGATCACCTCGGCACAGCCGAAGGCACCGTGGTCGTCGTGCTCGCTGGGTCGGCCGCAGGACTCACTCATGACGACACCTCCTCGTGTGCCTGCTCACCGCGGGTGAAACCACGATCCTTGGCCACGTCAGCCAGCAATTCGCGCAACTGACGGCGGCCCCTGTGCAGCCGGGACATCACGGTACCGATCGGGGTGCCCATGATCTCGGCGATCTCTTTATACGGAAAACCTTCGACGTCCGCGTAGTAAACGGCCATCCGGAACTCTTCCGGCAGCGCTTGAAGTGCCTCTTTGATCTCGGTATCGGGCAGCGCCTCGAGCGCCTCCACCTCGGCCGACCGCAATCCGGTCGAGGTGTGCTCGGCGTTGGCCGCCAGCTGCCAGTCGGTGATCTCCTCGGTCGGATACTCCGACGGCTGCCGCTGCTTCTTGCGGTAGCTGTTGATGTAGGTGTTGGTCAGAATCCGGTAGAGCCACGCCTTGAGGTTGGTGCCTTCGCGGAAGGACCGGAATCCGGCGTACGCCTTCACCATCGTCTCCTGCAGCAGATCCTCGGCGTCGGCCGGATTGCGCGTCATGCGCAGCGCACCACCATAGAGCTGGTCGAGCAGCGGAATCGCGTCGCGCTCGAAGCGCGCCGTCAGCTCGGCGTCGGACTCGTCAGGCTTGAGCGGCCCCTTCGCGGCACCGTCGAGCCCGGTCTCGCCATCGATGTCGGCCATCTTGATTAACACGGTCCCTTCGGTTGCGGCGCCACCGGAGCGCGCAAACCACGCTTCCGGACTCGCAAGGAAGCGATCCAACCGCTCCGCACCCAAGAGGCTCGTCGCAGTTGACACCGAACTCCCTCCTTCAATCTAAAGGCCGCCACCAAACCGTGCAGTCACCGCCTCACATAACGGCAATTTCGGGCGCGCTATTTCCGGCCTGTGATCCCGCGGTCGGGCCCAATGGCACGTGGCGTTAATGTGACGGCCATGTCCCTTAACGGCAAAACCATGTTCATCTCCGGCGCCAGCCGCGGTATCGGCCTGGCGATCGCCAAACGCGCCGCTCAAGACGGCGCCAACATCGCCCTGATCGCCAAGACGGCCGAGCCGCACCCCAAGCTTCCCGGCACGGTGTACACCGCCGCCAAGGAGCTGGAGGAAGCGGGCGGACAGGCCCTGCCGATCGTCGGGGACGTTCGGGACCCGGATTCGGTGGAGTCCGCCGTCGCCAAGACCGTCGAGCAGTTCGGCGGCATCGACATCTGCGTCAACAACGCCTCGGCCATCAACCTGGGCTCGATTCTCGAGGTGCCGATGAAGCGCTTCGACCTGATGAACGGCATCCAGGTGCGCGGCACCTACGCCGTGTCGCAGGCCTGCCTCCCGCATCTGAAGGGCCGCGAGAACCCGCACATCCTGACGCTGTCGCCCCCGGTGCTGCTCGGCAAGGAGTGGCTGAAGCCGACGGCGTACATGATGGCCAAATTCGGTATGACGTTGTGCGCGTTGGGAATCGCCGAGGAGATGCGCGACGAGGGCATCGCGTCGAACACGCTGTGGCCGCGCACCCTGGTCGCCACCGCAGCGGTGCAGAACCTGCTCGGCGGCGACGAGGCGATGGCTCGTGCCCGCAAGCCCGAGGTGTACTCCGACGCCGCCTACGTCATCCTCAACAAGCCGTCCCGGGAGTACACCGGCAACATGGCGCTGTGCGAGGACGTGCTCCTCGAGTCCGGCGTCAGCGACCTGTCGGTCTACGACTGCGTTCCCGGCGGGAAACTCGGTGTCGACTTCTGGGTGGACGGCGTCAACCCGCCGGGGTACTCCCAGCCCTGACGTGGCTGCTGCCGCGACACCGGCTCTGGCGGCACTGGCCAAAGCCGGTGTGCCGCACGAGGTGGTGAAGTACGACCACGACTCCCGCGAACGCTCGTTCGGCGCCGAGGCGGTCAGCGCGCTGACCGAATCGGAAGGCATTGCGGCAGAACAGATTTACAAGACACTGATCATCGAGGTGCCGGGCGGTCTGGCGGTGGCGATCGTGCCGGCGTCCGCGAAGCTGTCGTTGAAGGCAGCGGCTGCGGCGCTGGGCGTCGGTAAAGCCGCCATGGCCGACCCCGCTGTCGCCGAACGAACGACCGGCTATGTGCTGGGCGCCGTCTCGCCCTTCGGGCAGCGCAAGCGGCTGCCCACCGTGCTCGATTCGGGCGCGCTGGCCTGGGAAACGATGTACTGCAGCGCGGGCCGGCGCGGCTGGGACGTCGGGGTGTCACCGCAGGACCTGATCCGGTTGACGAACGCGGTCACGGCGTCGATCCAGGCGTAGCGGTCAGGAACCGCTCGATGACCGGCGCCAGTTCGGGCGCGTTGTGCACCACGTCGATATGCCCGCCGGAGTGCAGGTGCAGACGCGAATGCGGCAGCAACCGGTGCATGATGTGCGCGTTGACCACCGGGATGATCGGGTCGTCGGTACCCGCCACGATCAATGTCTGCTGACGCACCGCACGCAGGGCGAACAGACTGGTCCACACCGATCCGGCGAGCAGCTGGTGCAGGTAGCCGATCTTCGAGCCGGCATGCAACTGCTTGACGAAAAGCTGCGCCACGTCCTCGCCGTGGGTGCGGACGGTGCCACCGTACAGCTCACCGGCAATGAGCCCGGCATAGCCGGGATCCGAGAAACGGCGCGGGGTAACCATTTTCGCCAGTACCCGCGGGTGGGCCGGCACCATCAGCGCGCCCGTCCCGGTCGCCACCAGTATCAGACGCCGGCACCGGCGTGGATTCTGGAACGCGAACTGCTGCGCCAGGGCACCGCCCCAGGACAACCCGAGCACGTCCACCACGCCGATGCCCAGCTTCGTCAGCACCCGGCCCAGCACCCAGGCCAGATAGGGGAAGCCGTAGGGCAGCGGCGACGTCGGCGAGCCGCCGGTGCCCGGGACATCGAATCTGACCACCGGACAACTCAATTGGTCCGCCAGCGGGTCCAGCACTTCGAGGCTGGCACCGATGCCGTTGCACAGCACCAGCGGCACCCCGATACCGGGCCGCACCTCGACCCGGATGCGCTGACCGCCGGCTGTGACGTAGTGACTCATTTCTCCATCACATAACTGCCGGGTGCCGGCCCCAGCGGCGGAAGATTCTCTCCACCAAGGGCTTTGGGTGCGTCCACCTCCGGACCGCTGCGCTGCGCCAGCCAAGCGACGTAATGCGGCCACCAGGAGTCGGCGAACTTCTCGGCGGCGCCCAGCCACTGCTGCGGGTCCTCGTCGCCGACCGGGCCGACGCGGTAGGAAGCCTTGGGGTTGCCGGGCGGGTTGACCAGGGCCGCGATGTGACCGCTGGTGGACAGCACGTAACTGTTGTCCTTGCTGCCCAGCAGACGCGCGCTGCGGTAGGTGGCCTGCCACGGGGAGATGTGGTCGGCGACGCCGCCGATCACGTAGGCGTCCGACGTGATCTTGCCGAGGTCGACCGGACTGCCCAGCATGCTGACCGCGCCGGGGGTGAGCAGCGCGTTGTGCAGACCCATCAGCACCATGTCGCGGTGCAGTGCGGCAGCCATCCGGGTGGTGTCGGCGTTCCAGAACAACACATCGAACGCGGCCGGTTTGCGGCCCTGCACATAGTTGTTCACCACATACCGCCACACCAGGTCGGTGGGACGCAGCCAGGCGAACATCTCGGCCATGTCGCGTCCGTCCAGGAAGCCCTTCTTGGCCGACACCCTGATCGCGGCCTGCGCCGCGCGGTCGCTCATCGCCGCCGCGGCGAATCCGGCCCGGGTCTCGTCCAGCACCGTGACCGCCAGAGTCAGGCCCGCAACCCGGTCGCCCTCCCCGATGTCGGCCAGATGGGCAGCCGTCATGGCCGCAAGGATGCCGCCCGAGCAGGTCGCCAGCAGATGGGTGCTGTCGGTGCCGGCAATCTTCTGCACCGCGTCCATCGCATCGATGATCGCCGCGCCGTAGGCGTCGAAACCCCAGTCCCGATGCCGCGCTTGCGGATTGCGCCACGACATGACGAACACCTGCTGACCCTGCGCGACGAAATATTCGATCATGCTGCGCCCCGGCGCGATGTCCATGACGTAGTACTTATTGATCACCGGCGGCACCAAGAGCAGCGGAGTCTCCCGCACCTTCGCGGTCTGCGGGGCGTACTGGATCAGCTCGAACATCGCCGTTTGCAGCACCACGGCGCCCTTTGTGACGGCCACGGTCTCGCCGACAACATAGGCGTCCGGCTCTACCATCGCCGGCACCCGCGGCTTCGAAAGCATGTCGCGGGCAAAGGCTTTCAGGCCCCGTACGGCGCTCAGGCCGCCGGTGTCGATCAGGGCTTTCCAGCCGAGTGGGCTGAGCAGCGGATTGTTGCTGGGCGCGAGGCCCTCGACCAGGTTGTCCAGGACGAACTGCATCTTCTCCTGGTCGCGCCAGTCGAGTGCGGCGTCGCCGAGCAGGCCCTCGGCGGTCTCCGCCCCGGCCAGGTAGGCCTGCATGATTCGGTGCAGCAACGGATTGTCCTGCCACGCAGGATCACTGAACCGTTTGTCGGCACGCGCCGGAGCGCGATGCGACTTGCCCGCGGTGATGTTGCCGAGCTCGCGGGTCAGCGTGCCGACCCGGTCCGCGACGGCGCCCGGCTGTTGCGCCAGGTTCGCGGCGACGCGCGCCCAGGTGGCGTCGGGCAGCATCCGGCTAAAGAAGGGCCGGGTGGCGCTGGTGAGCAACAGGTCCAGGGGTGCGGCCAGTTCGTCTGGTTTGGGTTGCGCGGCCATGGGTTATCGGGTCCTTTCGGTGGTCGGGATGGTGATGTCGCGCTTCTGGACCTTGCCGGTCGGTCCCTTGGGCAGCTCGTCGACGAGCCAGACCATGCGCGGGTATTTATAGGCGGCGACCCGGTCTTTGACGTGGTCGCGCAGTTGCTCGGCGGTCACCGTGGCGTCCTTCTTGAGGGCGACCGCGGCTCCGACTTCCTCGCCGAGCGAGTCGTGCGGAACGCCGACGACGGCGGCTTCGGCGACCGCCGGGTGCTCATAGAGCACTTCCTCGATCTCGCGGGGATAGACGTTGTAGCCGCCGCGGATGATCAGGTCTTTGGTCCGGTCGACGATGTAGAAGTAGCCGTCTTCGTCGACGCGTCCGACGTCGCCGGTGTTCAGCCAGCCGTCTCCGGTGATGGTGGCCCGGGTTGCGTCCGGCAGATTCCAGTAGCCCTTCATCACGTTGTGCCCACGGATCTGGATCTCACCGGTATCGCCACGGGCGACCTCGGCCCCGTTCAGGTCGACGACCCGCATCTGCACGCCGTCGATCGGCGTGCCGATCGATCCGGCCTTGCGCGGTCGGTCGGGATGGTTGAAGGCGGCCGCCGAGGAGCTTTCGGACAACCCGTAACCTTCGAGAACGGTGCAGCCGAATGCCTTCTCGAAGTCGGTGAGGACCTGAACGGGCAGCGCCGCGCCGCCGGAAACACAGGTGCGCAGGCTGCGCGTCGCTCCGGGCGCCAACTCGGCGGCGCCGAGCAGAGCCGAGTACATGGTGGGCACGCCCTCGAAGACCGTCACGGCGTCGCGCTCGATCACCTCGAGGGCCTTGCGTGGGTCGAAACGCGGGATGAGCGTCAGCGTCGCGCCCGCGAGCACCGCACTGTTGAGCGCGCCGGTCAGCCCGAAGACGTGAAACAGCGGCAGGCAACCCATCACCACGTCGTCCGGGGTGATCTTGGCCAGCGTGCGCACCGTGACCTCCGCGTTGCAGCCCAGGTTGCCGTGAGTGAGCATGGCGCCTTTGGGTTTTCCCGTGGTACCGGAGGTGTGCACAATGACCGCGACGTCGTCGGAACCGCGCTGGACCGGGTTCTGCCGGACGGGCAGTTCCGCGATCAGGCCGGCCAGTGCGGCGTCGTCGACGAGCCAGCATCGCGCTCCCACCTCGTCGGCGCCGGCAGTTGCCTCCGCGGCGAACGAGGGGGTGGCGAACAGCGCCGTGGCACCGCTGTTGGACAGGTAGTAGGTGACCTCGCGGGCCTTGAGCAACGGGTTCATCGGGACCGCGACGGCGCCCCGGTACATGATGCCGAAAAACGCGATGGCGTAAGCGGGGGTGTTGGGCAGCATCAGTCCCACCCGGTCGCCGGGCTCGATGCCGGCCCGCTCCAACAGTGTCGCCACCCGCGCGGCCGCGGTGTGGAACTCGGCGAACGTGAATGTCAGGTCGTCGCAGCGCAGGGCGATGCGGTCAGGGTAAAGATCCTTCGCCACAACAAGATTGGCGCTCAATGCGGTCATGGGTTGCCTCCGGGAAGTGCTGATCTGGGCCTGACTCCAGCGTGGCGGCGCCGGCTGCGGACAACAATGTCCGTGCAAACAACGTCAAGGCTTCTTCGGTGTGACCGCGCACATCGGGCCTACAGTTTGTGCATGGCCGTCGGCACTACGGTTGACCCGCACGTCATCGAACTCGGCAGACTCATGCTGGCCCGTGCCCCCAGTTTGGGCGAGGCGATGGCGGACCTGCTGTGCCGCGAGATAGACGTGTACGACGACGACTCGGTCGTGACGAAGGACGAGGTCCGCGAAAGTTGTGTGGCGAACCTGACATTCATCTTCGACGCGCTCGCGCGTGACGCGGACTCCGGAGCCGATGTTTCGCCCGCCCAGCGCACCGGCACCACGCGGGCGATCAGCGGTGTGCCGTTGCCGGCCGTGATGACCGCCTACCGCATCGGCTTCCGCTTCATGTGGGAACAGACGCTGGCGGTGGCGCGCGAAGCGGCGATACCCACGGACTCGATCCTGGCTGCCACCTCCCGCGTTTTCTTCGCCCAGGAGACGTTCACCCAGGCGATGAGCGACGCGTACCGCCAACAACTGACGGTGCAGATCCTGGAGCGGGAAGAAGAACGGTCGGCTCTGGTGGAGGCGTTGCTGACACGACGGATGACCGACCGGCAGAGCCTGTGGGAGGCCGCGGACCTGTTGCGGCTGCCGACATCGGGCCCTTACGTCGTGGTGGCCGCGGGTCTTCCCGCGATCGGCAAGCTGGGTCTGCCGGCCATCGAGAACAAGCTGTCCGCCCGTGACATCCGGTCCGCCTGGCGACTGCTGCCCGATCTTCAGGTCGGCATCGTCCACCTGCGGGAACCGGGCCGCACCCTGGACACGCTGATCGAGGTGCTCCGCCAGGCCGCCCACGCACGGGTCGGAATCAGTCCGCCGTTTCACGAGCTGCCCGACACCGCTGACGCGTTGCGATATGCCCGACTCGCGACGGCGGGCGACTCACCCGAACTGGTCACCGTTTTCGATGACACGCCGCTCGCCCTCGCAGCGGTCAGTGCGCCCGAGGTGATGACGCGGATCCGATCGACGGTGCTGGGACGGCTGGATGCCATGCCGGCCGAGGAACGGGCCGTGCTGATCGATACCTTCCGGGCGTGGCTGGATGTCGGCGGCTCAGCGAATGAAGCTGCGGCGCAGATCTATTGCCATCCGAACACGGTGCGGCACCGGTTGCGGCGGATCGAGGAGCTGACCGGCAGGTCCCTGGCACGTCCCAGAGACGTCGCCGAACTCTGTCTCGCGTTCGAAGTTTCGCAGCGGCTGCCATGACCGACGCGTATGTCAGCCCAAGACCAGCCAGACCAAGCTTGCGGCCCCTGCCAGGGCACAGTAGATCGCGAATGGAGTCAGGGTGCGGGTCTGGAAGTAGCGGGTCAGGAAGCGCACGGACAGGTACGCGGCGATAAACGAGGCAATACTGCCGGCGAGTACCTGGCCCCCGATGCCCGCGCCCATGGGTCCGAGCAGATCGGGAATCTTGTAGAACCCCGCCGGCAGGATGATCGCTGTCGCCAGCAGAAACGAGTAACGGGCGGCGTCTTCGTGGGAAAGTCCGCGCCAGAGGCCCGCGACCATGGTGATCCCCGAACGACTGATACCCGGAAGCAACGCCAGAATTTGCGCGGAGCCGATCAATATGCCTTGCGCCCTTGGCATCTGGGATAGCCGGTCGTCAATCGCGGCGTCGGTGTGCGAAGGTTCGGCGGGTTCATCGTCGGCACGGCGGCGCAGCACCTCGCCCACATACAGGGCGACCCCGTTGACCATCAGGAATATGGCTACCGGAATCGGCTTGCCGAGGGTGGTGCGGAAGAGATGCTCTAACGCCACTCCGGCGACGCCGACCGGAATGGTGGCGAGCAGAATCAGCCAAGCCAGTCGCTCGGTGGGCGTTTCTATCCTGCGGTAGCGCAGCGACGAGGCGAATCCCGACAGGATCCGTGCCCAGTCCCGCCAGAAGAACACCAGCAGGGCGGCGGCCGTTGCGACGTGTACTCCGACGATGAACGCCAGATAGGGCGACTCCGGCGCGGTCACGTTCAGGTCGTCGGCCCACCGGCCGCCGACCAGAGCGGGCACCAGCACCGCGTGCCCGAGGCTGGACACCGGAAACAATTCGGTGATGCCCTGGAATGCGCCGACCACGATCGCCTCGACAAAGCTCAAGTGCGCGCTCACTATCGACTTCCTTTACCTCGATCGCACGGGCGTCTGGGACACCACGGCACCTGGACCTGGGCCACGCCCGCTGCGGTTACCGATAGTGGTAGAACCCCTCGCCCGTCTTGACGCCGAGCTTGCCCGCGTCCACATAGGACCGCAGCAGGTCCCGCACGCTCTGGGGCAGGTATGGAAATTCCTGTGCGTAGTTGTTCTCGATGTCGAGCACCACGTCCAGTCCGACCAGGTCCATCATCTGGAACGGCCCCACCGGGAAGCCGAAGTTGACCTTCCAGATGCCGTCGACGTCTTCGGGGCGGGCCACCCCCTCTGCGACGACGGCGACGCACTCGCGCTTGATGGCCGCCCAGACCCGGTTGAAGATGAACCCGGTGCACTCCTTGCGGGCTTCGAAAGGATGCACCCCGAATTCGGGCAGCACCGCCAGTAGCGTGTCGAGCAGACCACGGTCGGTCTCGCCGTCCGACATCAGTTCCAGAGCGTTGAACTGAGGCGGCATATTGAAGTGCGTGTTGCACAGCCGTGTCTTGTCCCTGATGTTTTCGGCCATCAGCCGCGACGGGAACGACGACGAGTTGGTGCCGAAGATGGTGTCCGGCGGTGCGGCCCGGTCGATCTCGCCCCACAACGGGATCTTGATGTCCAGCTGCTCGGGGACGGACTCGACGGCGAGCCAGGCTCCGTCCAGCGCCTCCGGCAGCGTCGCAACCCCGAGGACAGCGCCCATCTCGCCAAAACCTCTGTCTTGCAATAGCTTCGGAAGATTATCGGTCACATACTGGCACGCTTCGGCCCGCTGTTCGGGGCGGCGCGCGTAGATCCGTACCGGTCCCCCCCGACTCGCTAGCATCAGCGCTATGCGGCGGCCCAGCGTGCCCGCCCCGATCACCGCCGCGGGACGGTCCTGGATTTCCTCAAACGTGTGGGTGTATTTGCCGGTCACAATTGCATGCTAGGCAGCGCGTTAACGCCTACGATGCCGACCATGCCCCCGCCGGAAGAACTCGACAGCGTCCTGGCGAACCTCAACGCGCGGATTGCCGCGGTGGAGAGATCGCAGGCCGACTATCGCTCAATGACCGAAGCGATCAAAGCGTTCGGCGAGACTCAGCAATTGCTGGCGGACGTGCTCCGGTCGAACATCACCGCCATGCGGACCACGGCCGACGACACGAACCAGCGGATCCGCACGGTGGAAGCGTCCATTGCCACGATCGTCGGGCTGCTCGGCCAGGCGCTGCAGCGGTAACCGGCTACAGCAGCGTCATCTGCCCGGGTTCCGGCTCGGCCGGCTCCAACAGTTCCGGTCCGTTGTTGCGGATGTTGTTGACCAGTTTCGAGACCTCGCGCAGCTCGATGTCGCGCACGTCCGGCGGTCGTGCCAGCAGCTCGGGATCCAGCGGCGCGTCCGGGTTCAGCCAGGCATCCCAATCGCCCTCACCGAGCATCAACGGCATGCGGTCGTGGATCTCAGCGAGTTCGCCCACCGCGTCGGTGGTGATGATGGTGCAGCTGAGCAACGGCTTCGCCTCTTTGTCGGACTTCCACACCGACCACAACCCGGCCGCGAACAGCGGCTCGCCGTCCCGCCGGTGCATGAAGAACGGTGTCTTGCCCACCTTCTTCGCGGTCCCACCGTCGGGGTTGGCGCGCCATTCGTAATAGCCGTCCATCGGCACCAGGCAGCGCTTGCTCTTGGCGGAGCCCCGGAACGCCGGCGACGTGGCGACCTTGTCGGCGCGCGCGTTGATCAACAACGGGCCCTTGGTCTCCGGCTTACCGTCCGCGTCGGCCTTGACCCAGGGCGGCAACAGGCCCCACCGCATCAGCCGAACCCGGCGGGTGGCCCGGTCGTCGGGCTCGGTGTGGCGGCTCACCACCGTGGCGATGGTGGTGGTGGGGGCCACGTTGTAGTTGGGCTCGGAGGCACGTTCATCGGTGCCCGTGGCCTCATCGATTGCCTTGATCTTCTCGGCGAGCAGGGCCGGATCGGTGGTGACTGCGAAACGTCCACACATATGTCCCATGGTGGCAGATTGCGGCTGTCGGGCCGCGACAAGGGAAGATGGACCGGTGAGCGCATGGCAGGCCCCGTCCGCACCGGCACCGGTGCACGCGACCGTGACCGTCCCCGGCTCGAAATCCCAGACCAACCGGACGCTGATCCTGGCCGCCCTGGCGGCCGCGCAAGGCCTGGGCGCCTCCACCATCACCGGCGCACTGCGCAGCCGGGACACCGACCTGATGATGGGTGCGTTGCGGACACTGGGCCTGCACGTCGAGGGCCCCGGCTCCGAACTGACGGTCAGCGGCAGCATCGCCCCCGACCCCGAGGCCCGGGTCGACTGCGGCCTGGCCGGCACCGTCCTGCGGTTCGTGCCGCCGCTGGCCGCGTTGAGCGCCGCCCCGGTCGTCTTCGACGGCGACGAGCAGGCCCGCGCCCGGCCCATCGCCCCGCTGCTCGATGCACTGCGCGGACTGGGCGTGCCGGTCGACGGATCTGGTCTGCCCTTCCGGGTGCAGGGCAACGGAGCGGTGGCCGGTGGCACGGTGGCCATCGACGCCTCGGCGTCCTCACAGTTCGTCTCGGGCCTGCTGCTGTCGGGGGCGTCGTTCACCGAGGGGCTGACCGTGCAACACACCGGCGCTTCGCTACCGTCGGCGCCGCACATCGCGATGACGGTGGCGATGCTGCGGCAGGCGGGAGTCGTCGTCGACGACTCGGTCGCCAACCGCTGGCAGGTACTTCCTGGCCCGGTCAAGGCCCGGCACTGGGAGGTCGAACCGGATCTGACCAATGCGGTCGCGTTCCTCGCGGCCGCGGTGGTGACCGGCGGCACGGTGCGCATCACCGGCTGGCCGCAGACCAGCGTGCAGCCCGCCGGGCACCTCCTGGATGTGCTGAAAAAGACGGGCGCCCTTGTCACACAGGCCGATTCGGCGCTGGAGGTACGGGGCGCGGCGGCGTATGACGGCTTCGACGTCGACCTGCGCGACGTGGGCGAGCTGACACCGACGGTGGCCGTCCTGGCCGCGCTGGCCGCGACGGGTGCGGTGTCCCGGCTGACCGGCATCGCGCACCTGCGCGGACACGAGACCGACCGGCTGGCCGCGCTGAGTACCGAGATAAATCGCCTGGGCGGCGACTGCCGGGAGACCGACGACGGTCTGGTGATCACCGCTACGCCGCTGCGGCCGGGCCTCTGGCACGCCTACGCCGACCACCGGATGGCAATGGCCGGAGCCATCGTCGGATTGCGGGTTCCCGGCGTGCAGGTCGACGACATCGCCGCCACCACCAAGACGCTGCCCGAGTTCCCGCAGCTGTGGCGTGAAATGGTGGGCGATTGAGGCCTGGCGACTACGACGAGTCCGACGTCAAGGTCCGGTCCGGCAAGGGATCGCGGCCCCGGACAAAGACTCGTCCGCAGCACGCCGACGCCGAGTCCGCCATGGTGGTCAGTGTCGACCGCGGCCGCTGGGGTTGCGTGCTGGGCGGGGACCCCGAACGCCGCGTCGTCGCCATGCGGGCCCGTGAGCTCGGCCGCACCCCGATCGTCGTCGGCGATGACGTCGACATCGTCGGTGACCTGTCCGGGCGAACCGACACTCTGGCCCGCATCGTCCGGCGCGGCCCCAGGCGAACGGTGTTGCGGCGCACCGCCGATGACACCGACCCGACCGAACGGGTGGTGGTCGCCAACGCCGACCAACTGCTGATGGTGGTTGCCCTGGCCGACCCGCCGCCCCGCAGCGGACTGGTGGACCGCGCGCTGATCGCCGCGTACGCCGGCGGCCTGCGGCCGATCCTGTGTCTGACCAAGACCGACCTGGCACCGCCCGAACCGTTCGCCGAGCAGTTCGTCGACCTGGACCTCACGGTGGTGGCCGCGGGCGTGGACGATCCGCTGCTGGCGGTGGCCGATCTGCTCGACGACAAGATCACGGTACTGCTGGGACACTCCGGGGTGGGCAAGTCGACCTTGGTGAATCGCCTTGTGCCCGATGCGGATCGAGCGGTCGGCGTGGTGACGGATATCGGTCGTGGCCGGCACACCTCGACGCAGTCGGTCGCCCTGCCGCTGGCACGTGGCGGCTGGGTGATCGACACGCCCGGCATCCGCTCGTTCGGGCTCGCCCACATTCAGCCCGACGACGTGATGAAGGCGTTCTCGGATCTTTCCGAGGCCATCGACGACTGCCCGCGCGGCTGCGGGCACATGGGTCCGCCGGCCGACCCCGAGTGTGCGCTGGACGCGCTTTCCGGGACGGCGCCGCGTCGCATCGCCGCGGCCCGACGGCTGCTGGCCACCCTCAGGGAGACTTGACCAGCCGCATGCCGAGTTCGTCCGGGGTCACCAGATGCCCTTCGGCGCAACGTATTTGAACTTCTGCGGCGGCGCCGCATCCGACGTGCTCCAGCTTCAGCCGGTGCCGGCCCGGCAGGTGGCGCTGGCCCCACTGAAACATCGACCACACCACCGGCATGAACTCGACGCCGGACTCAGTGAGCACGTACTCGTCGCGGCTGCGCTGGCCGGGTTCCCGGTAGGGCCGGCGCTCCAGGAGTCCGAGGTCGACGAGTTCGGTCAGCCGGGCCGAGGTCGCGGCCTTGGTGATGCCCACCCGGCGGGCGAAGTCGTCGAACCGGGTGGTGCCGTAGTAGGCCTCGCGCATGATCAGCATCGCTGACTTGGTGCCGACCACGGCCATGGTCTTCTCGATCGCGCACTCCCCGACCGCCGACCAGGAATCCCGATCGGCCAGCCGCCCTTGCAGCATTGTCATGCACGTCACCTCCGGACTGGGTTGATTTCAGTATACCCAGGTGTTATAGCTGGGTATAGACAGAAATACTCAGCTGTCAAGGACTCAAGGAGGAGCCATGACCCGTGACGCCGTGATCGTCGGCGCTGTTCGCACCCCCGTCGGTAAGGGCAAAGCCAACGGCGCGCTGCACGACGTGCTGCCGGCCGACCTGCTGGCGCACAGCCTGCGCGAGGTGGTGGCCCGCACCGGCGTCGACCCCGCACAGGTCGACGACGTCATCGTCGGCGCCGTCACGCAGGTGGGCGACCAGGCCGTCAACATCGCCCGTAATGCGTTGCTGGGGGCCGGCTTTCCGGAGTCAGTGCCCGGCACCACAGTCGACCGGCAGTGCGGCAGCAGCCAGCAGGCGATCAGCTTCGCTGCCCAGGGTGTCATCGCCGGCGCCTACGACATCGTCATCGCCAGTGGCGTGGAGTCGATGAGCCGGGTGCCGATGGGAACGTCGGTCTTACCGGGCAGCAACCCGTTCGGCGAGGACATGACGCGGCGCTACCCCGACGGCCTGGTGCCGCAGGGCATCAGCGCGGAGCTGATCGCCGCGAAGTGGGGCTTCTCCCGCGCCCAGCTCGACGAGTTCTCCGCGGCCAGCCACGAGAAGGCCGCCCGCGCCACCAAGGAGGGACTGTTCGACAACGAACTCATCCCGATCGCGGGGCTGTCCACCGACGAGATCATCCGGCCCGGCACCACGGTCGACACCCTGGCCGGGCTCAAGCCGGCGTTCTACAGTGAATCGATGGCTGCGCGGTTCCCGCAGATCAACTGGCAGATCACGCCGGGCAATTCGTCACCGCTCTCCGACGGCAGTGCGGCGGTGATGATCACCAGTAGCGAGGTGGCGGCGAAGCTGGGCCTGAAACCGCTGGCCCGCATCCACACGGCCACCGCGGTGGGATCCGACCCGCTGTACATGCTGACCGGAGTCATACCCGCCACCGAACGAGTGCTGCAGCGTGCTGGGCTGACGCTGGCCGACATCGACCTGTTCGAGGTGAACGAGGCCTTCGCGCCGGTCGTCCTGGCCTGGGCGAAAGACACCGGAGCGGACCTGGCCAAGACCAACGTCCACGGCGGCGCCATCGCGATCGGCCACCCGCTGGGTGCCAGCGGCGCCCGCATCATGACCACCATGGTGAACGCCCTGGAGCAGCGCGGCGGACGTTATGCGCTGCAGACGATGTGCGAGGGCGGCGGCATGGCCAACGCCACCATCATCGAGCGGCTTTAGTAGTGAACGTGCCCAACGAAACTCGGTTCGACGGCGTACGGGTGCGCTACGACAGCGCCAAGAGTTACGACGAGGTGGTTGCCGCGTTGCTGGCCGACATCGGCCGGCAAGCGGTGCCCATCGCCGACGTCACTCGACCGTGCGATGACTGGGACGCCTATCGCGCGACTGTCGAAAAGCATGTCGGCCCAAGCGGGTTCATGCTGTTTGCACTGATCGATCACGGCACCTGGCTGCCGAACGCCGGCATCAGCCGCCGGGCGCTGCGCGTCATCCTCGGCAATCCACTGATCGCGATCACCATGCTGCGCCACGACGTGACAGCCGGTCTGTTCGCCCCGGTGGAGCTACTCATCCTCGACGAACCGGACGGCAGCAGTCTGACCTACGTAAAGCCGTCATCGCTGATGGTCGTCCAGCCTAACCCCGAGTTACTCAGCGCCGCAGATCAACTCGACGCCAAGCTGGCAGCGCTGGCCGAGAAAGTAACCACTGGCTCATAGGCGACAGCTCTCGTCAACGCTGCCGACCGATCGCATCCCGCGCGGTCCCGAAGAACGCCGTCCAGCGATCCAAGCTATGCAAATGCCCGACGCCCGGTAGCACGTCGAGTTTGGCGCCGGGAAGTAAGCCGGCTACATGCTTCCCATGGTGGACCGGGACAGTGGCGTCAGCCTCGCCATGCCAGAGACGGATCGGGCACCGAACCGCGGCGTAGTCCAGTCCCGACGGCGTACCCATGAGCCGGAAGTCCTCAACCCATCCGTGGCTGCCGCCTCTGGTGGCCTCGGTAAACGCATCAACCACACTTTGGCGGACATCCGGATCTCGATAAAGCGCGCGGTCCACCGGGCAGAGATCCCTGTCGAACTGACGCGAAAAGCGTTCCACCGAAGTATGTTTCACCATCCATCGCGCAGCGGAGGGTAGCCTTTTCGAAAGCCCGATTGCGGTAACGATCGACCTCGCCATGCCTTCACTACGACGGGGGGTTTCCGCGGGGCCGATGCCGCTGACGATCCCCACGAAACTCAGTCGATCTGGAAACGCCAGGGCACAGGCGACTGCATACGGACCGCCAGTTGAGTATGCAAGGATGCCGAAACGATCGATTCCGAGTTCGTCGGCGACAGCGAGGACATCTGCAGGCCAGTCGCCGTATCGGCGACCGCCCCGGTGAGTGGACCCGCCGTAGCCCGGGCGATCTATGCCGACAAGTCGTACACAGGCTTCATCAAGCGCGGCGCGATAGAGCGGCTGACACAAGTCGAGCCTCGATCCCGGAACGCCGTGGAAATAGAACAGCGGTGCCCCATCCAGGCGCCCCGTTTGTGCATACGCCAGCCGGTCACCGGCCTTTGTGCGGACAGCTCCATCGACGACCGGCACCTTCAACCCCCTGATCGCTCGGGCCGATTCTCTTACCGAACTTCACCCGCTACTATCCGGCACCTCAACGCAAAGAGAAAGGGCGAGCGGCCCCCTCACCTAGCGCGGCGACGCCGTGGTGCGCGAAGGCAGCCCAGTAACCCCGCACCTTGCGCGCCAGCTCGGTGTCGATCGGGTCGGGTTCGGGACCGAGCATCGGCGCGTCGGCCCAGCACTGGGGTGTTCCGAACAGCAGCGGCAGTTCGATGCAGTGGCAGGCACGAAGCGGTGCGCCCGGCGGCGACCAGTCCACCCGAAAGGTCGCCGCGGCACCGCCGTTCGATGTCCAGAACTTGGCGAGCTCGAGTGCGGGCCCGCCGAATATCCGCCTCGTCAATACGCCGCCGAGTAATCGCGCGGCGGCCCGGCCGGGCAGGCCGAGCCGCGCGAGTCGCTGCCCTCGGGGGTCCATGGCGACGAACGCGTCGGCGTCGTTGCGGGTGTAGCCGACGAGTATCTCGACCCGGCCCGCGGCGTCGGCCAAGACGCGACTTTCATCCGCGGCGGGGGGCAGCGGATCCAGCCCTGCGATCGGCGCGAAGGGAAACCCGCCGAGCAGTCCGAAGCGCTGTGCCGTTGTGACAGCGGCGGTCTGGGCGTCGAGCAGCTGTTCCACGGTGGCCTCCCCGGGGGCGGCATCGGCGAGCGCGGCAGTCACCGCGTCCCGCATCGCGGCCGTCATCGCCTGCCTGCCGGTGCGCAGACCGAGCGGCGCGCTCTGCAGGATTGCACGGTTGAACAGGCCCGCGGTGTGGCTGCTGAGGATCAACGACAGCACCGAATCTCCGCCTGCGGATTGACCGAAGATCGTGACGCGCGAGGGGTCGCCACCGAAGGCCGCGATGTGCTGCCGGGTCCACCGCAACGCCAGAATCTGATCGCGCAGCCCCAAGTTGGCCTCTCCCCCAGCGAAATTGAGGTAGCCGAAGATGCCGAGCCGGTAGCTGACGGTGACGACCACGACGCGGCCTTCCGTGACCAGCGCGTCGGGGTCGTACTTGGGCGCCTCTCCGCTGCCCGACATATACGCCCCGCCGTGGAACCACACCATCACCGGCAATCCCTGGGCATCGTGCGGCGCCGTCACGCTGAGTACCTGACAGTTCTCGCTTTTGGCGAGGCTGTCGGCTATCGGACCGTTGACGAAGTCCAACCGCGAGGGCAACTGGGGACACGCCACACCGCGCCTGGTCGCATCCAGCACGTCGCTGTGCCTCGGCGCGGGAACCGGCGCGGCGAACCGTTGTGCGGTCGCGTACGCAATGGCGTGGGCCTTGACGACGATGCCGTCGTCGTCGACGAGCATCGGACCGCCACCCGCGTCGAGGAGTCTGGCCGCCACCGGCTCAGGTTCTCACGCGGGGTAATCCCAGATCGCCGTGCCCAGTCCGGTGGGGCTGTAGGAGAAGTAGATAGGCCCTTGCAGGAAGGGGTAGTACCCGGTGTTGGCCCCGTCCGACTCGGCGGAGATGTACGGCTGATTGCCCAGCGCTTTCATGGTGTCGGTCACTGTCTCGGTGTAGAGCAGCGTCTGGGTGTCGGTGGCGTACACCGAAATCGTCGTTCCCACAGGCAGATTGTCGCCGACGGTCAATTGGGACAGGGTCGAGGGCAGCGTGTAGTGCGGGTAGTTGCCGCCGAGCCCGCCGGAGTCGATGACCGCGTAACCCTCGCCTTGGTAGAGGATCGGCGTGATATTCGAGGTGACTCCGTTGTAGCTGATCTGCAGCCCCAGGGCGGTGGAATACCAGCCGCCGGAAACGGAGCTGACCGGAGTCAGCGGGTTCGGACCGAACTGGAGCTGTCCCGCCGGTTCATTCATCAGGAAGCCCTGGTTGAGAACACCCGGCAGGTCAAGCAGCGGGCTGCCGAGGCGCTGATCGACCGCCCCACCGACGCCGACGCCCATGTTGGCGCTGATCGCGTATTGCGGTTTGGACCAGTCGGATTGGGCCACCGGGACCCAGTGGCCGTTCGTGTACTCCTCCACCGCGGTAATGACACCCATGGTGGTCGGCTGGGTGAGCATCCCGTTGCCGAAGTCCACCGGGGTCTTGTACACGGTGTAGTGGTTGATCTGCGTGCCGCCGTAGTCGACGGAGCCGGTGCCGATGGAGGGACCGAGGTTCTGCAGGGTCTGCGCACTGAGTTCGGTGATCGGGATGATGAGACCGCCGGACCCGGTGTCCACCTCGGTGACGATTGCCGGTCCACCACCCACCGACAGATTGATGGTCGAGTAGTTGTTGGCGGAGGTGTAGGTCAGCGCGACGGTGGGCTGGCCGCCCGCGGCTCCCTGAGCGCCCGCAGTTCCAACCAGGCCCGCTTTCCCGCCGAGACCACCGGCGCCGAGGACGCCGCCGGCACCGCCGCTGCCGCCGGTGCC
Organism: Mycobacterium paragordonae; assembly: GCF_003614435.1. NCBI lineage: Bacteria > Bacillati > Actinomycetota > Actinomycetes > Mycobacteriales > Mycobacteriaceae > Mycobacterium > Mycobacterium paragordonae. Next base: position 1,593,288 of record NZ_CP025546.1, on the reverse strand, counting down.
GATCAGGTAGCCGCCGTTGCCCCCGACTCCGCCGGCCGCGAGTTCTCCGCCGGCACCACCGCCGCCGCCGCTTCCCCACACGAAGGCGCTGCCGCCGGCACCACCGATGCCGACCGGTCCGCCGGCACCGCCCCATCCGCCGTTGCCGTACAGCAGACCGCCAGTGCCACCAGCCCCGCCGGGCGCGCCCCAGCCGCCCGTCCCGCCCGCGCCGCCGGTGCCGATCAGTCCGGCCGCTCCGCCGGCACCGCCGGATGCACCTGCAGCGGTGCTGTTCCCGCCGTTTCCGCCGCTGCCGATCAGGATGCCGCCCGCCCCGCCGGGCGTTCCGATCCCTTGCGCGTTGGTCGTGCCGTCGGCGCCGGGGCCGATCAGCGGCCGGCCGAGCAGGGCGTTGGTAGGCGCGTTGATGATGGTCAGCAGGTCCTGCTCGAGGGTCTGCAACGTCGCCGCGCTGCCCGCCTCGGCGGCGGCGTACCTACTGCTCGCTTCGGTCAGCGTCTGCACGAACCGGGAGTGCCAGGCGGCCGCCTGCGCATTGAACACCTGGAACTGCTGACCGTGCGACGAGAACAGCGCCGCGATGGCAGCCGACACCTCATCGAACGCGGCGACGGCTACGCGCGTAGTCGATGCTGCCGCAACGGCATTCGCGCCACCCAGCCCGGCACCAACACCGGCCAACCGCCACGCCGAGGCATCCACCACGTCCGGCACGACACTTACCCACGACATCCGATACCTCCCAGGCCCCCGAAAACCTGATGAGCACGACAGTCACTCAAACCACATATTGTTGCGCGCAAGCGACGCGTTAACTGAGACATTCGGCAACATTCTGATGAACGCAGCGGCGCAGCGCGCAAGATGCCGGCAGGCAGCCCTCAGCCGTGGGCCGGCACCGATGGGTCAGCAGGAGACGCGGCGAGCAGGAAGTCCGCACAGCGCCCGCCGATCATGATCGACGCAGCGTTGGTGTTAGCGCGGGGAATCCGAGGCAGCGCCGACGCGTCGGCGACGCGAAGATTGTCGACGCCGCGGACACGGAGATGCGCATCGAGGGGGCTGTCCGGTTGATTGCCCATCGCGACCGTGCACGACGGGTGGTAGGTCGTCATGGCGGTTTGCCGGATCCGCTCCTCTATATCCGACCCGGGTCCCGGAAGGATCTCGCGTCCGAGGGCGGAAACGATCGGCTCGGTGCTCATGATTTCGCGCGTCCGCAGCACAGCCCGGACGAGTGCATCGACATCCCCGCGCTCGGTGAGCAGGTTCATCCGGATGGCCGGCGGAGTCGCTGGATCCGATGAGCGGATCAAAACGGTGCCGCGACTCTTGGGCGTCCAGTAGGAGTGCCCAATTGCCAACGCAGGCTTGAGCTTTGCCTTTGGATCAGCCAGGGGATCGGCGAGGCAGGTCATCAGCTGGAAGTCGCACGCGGGTAGGTCAGCGGTCGACCGGATATGCGCGACCGCCTCTACGATGCTGTTGGCGAACTTGCCCCGTCGGCCAAATACCCACTGCAGCAACCATTTCGGATTCGATGCGTCCGACAGTCCGACACGACCGGGCGGGAGAGACCAGATCGCCCAGGCGTGCGGGTGGTCGGTCAGACCTTGGCCGACACCTGGACTGTCGACGACCGGAGTGATCCCGACGCCGCGCAAATGGTCAGCCGGCCCGATGCCCGACAACTGCAACAAGTGGGGCGTGCGGTAGGCGCCTGCGCTCACCACGACTTGCTGGTCGGCGAACGCCTGTCGGACCTTTCCTCCGCGGCGCCGGTATTCAACGCCGACGGCGCGTCCGTTGCGAATGACCACGCGGTGGACCTCGGCGCCGGTGAGAACCGTCAAATTGCTGCGGCGTTGGAGATAGCCACGTGGGGCGCTCCATCGTCGACCATTGTGGATGGTGACGGGCGCCATCGCTGCTCCGTCGAGGTCGGGTCCGCTGACGTCGTCGTCGGCGCAGACACCCGCCGCACGCGCTGCGGCGACGAAACGCTTGGACAGGTCGTCAGGATAGGGCGTTCGGCCAATTCGCATCGGCCCCTGCTCAATCCGAGCGAATACCGGCGCCACATCCTGCCATGACCAGCCGGGCAAATCCCAGCCGTCGTAATCCAAATCGCTGCCCTTGACCCACAGCATCATGTTCATCGCGCTGGTGCCACCGAGCACGCGACCGGCGTGCAGCGGGATCCGGCGATCGGCGCAACCGGGCTCCGGATCGGTTTCGTAGTTCCAGTCCAACGACGTCCCGAACTGCCGGATATTCGCCAGTGGCGCTCGCACAGCCAATCGACGATCCGATCCGCCGGCTTCGATCAACAACACCCGGGACGAAGATTCGGCAGCCAACCTTCCCGCTACCGCGCATCCAGCGGATCCAGCTCCCACCACGATGTAGTCATATGCCGCCACGGACCATCCTCTCGCCTGCACGGACCGCCACGGCCAGTAAACATCACGCCTGCCGGATTCAGGGCAATCCGAGCATGCGCGCGGCCTCCCCAGGCGTGGCCACCGCCCGGCCGAACTCTTCGCAGAGTCGGACCGCCTCGGTCACCAATTCGACGTTGGTCGGCGTGCGGTCGCCGCGGTAGAACTCGAGTCCCAGGTGCAGGTGTCCGCCGCGCTCGAGCGCGAACCGCGCCATCGGGCTGGCGCAGAGGTCACCGCCGACGACCGAGACCGCCCACGGAATGTCGCATCCGTCAAGAATTTCCAGGTACGCATCCAGTGCGCGCTCGGTCGGGGGCAGCCCGAACGGCGCGCCCAGGTAGCCGCTCTCGGTGGAGAAGTACAGCTTGATCATCGTGCCCGCCGGCAACCGGCCCGCACGCCACCAGGCCAGCGTGGTCCGCAGAAAACCGGGTTCATATATAGCCAGGCTGGGGCCCAGCCCGGTTTGGTGGCATATCTCGAAGGCCCGGCCGATGGTGTCAAAAGAGTTGCTGTAGACCAGGTTTCCGGTGGGGACGCCGTCGGGGCCCACGCCGCCGAGGTTGACCGATCCGGGGTCGGCGAGCCCGACGCGCATCCCCGCCGCGGCGAGTGGGATGAGGTGTTCGTAGGAAATGGCGAAGCCCTCGCCGAAGTGGATCGTCGGGTAGAGCAGGGCGTCGGGCCGCACCGCGAGCACGGGTCGCCACGCTTCGAGATAGCGCTCGGCGGCCTGCTCCACGCTGAGTCCGTAGCGGTCGATGTGGTTGTGGACTATCGCCGCCCCCGCTTCGATGCAGGCTAACGCGTCTGCGGTGATCTCCGAAGGTTCCACCGGCACATGAGGATTCGTCGCCTTCGGCGTGACGCCGTTGATGGCGCACTCGATGATGACGGGCCCCATGCGGACTCTAGAGCCAGCCGGTGCGGGCGGCGGCCACCGGCTCGGCGGGTGACGGCGCCAACTGGCCGTCGCGCACTCCGTCGAGCATCCGCTTGACGGAGGCAACGATCTCCGGCGCCGACGCCGCCAGGCCCGTCAGATCGGCCTCGGTCACCTCCGATACGTCGACACCAGCCCGCTCCAGCACCGCGGCCGGGTCGGCCAGCTGACCGGCCAGCCAGGACACCGGGTCGGCGGACAGCTCGGGGACGAAGTGCCGCCGTCCCGGTTCCCATCCGTCGAACCGGGGGTGGTGATGGGCGCGGTCCAGCGTTCCCGGCGGGCTCTCGGTCGAGCCGAAAAGGTCGACGCGCCATACCGGCCGGGTGAAGGTGATCGGGATGCCGGCGTAGATCGATCCCTGCGGATCGGCCCGGTCGACCAGACGGAGTTCCAGCCGGACGCCCCGTTCCGGGGTTTCCTGACCTGTCATTGGGGACGGGTCGACGAAATACATGTCGCCGACGACCACACCCAGGGTTTCGAATCCGAACGCTGCGAGCATCTACCGAGCGTAGTCCCGGCGGCCACGCAGTGCCCCCGGCGCACTCGCCGGAACGGCCGGATTGACCGGAGCCACCGGGTCGACGCGGACATAACCGGAGCCGGCCGGCGGCCGGGGGTCCGGCTCCCCCTTGTTCGGCCACAGCGACGTGGCACGCTCGGCCAGCGCGGTGATGGTGAGCGACGGGTTCACACCCAGATTGGCGGTGATCGTGGAGCCGTCGATGACGTGCAGCCCGGGGTGCCCGTGCATGCGGTGGTAGGGATCCACCACCCCGTCGGCCGCGGTCTCGCCGATCACACAGCCGCCGATGAAGTGTCCCGTCATCGGGATGTCAGCCAGGTCCGCCCAGGCGCCGCCGGCGATTCCGTCGGTGTGCTCGGCCGCCCGGCGGGCGACCTCGTGGCCGACCGGGATCCAGGTCGGGTTCGGCTCGCCCACCCCTTGCCGCGTCACCATCCGTCGCCCGAACGGCCCGCGCCGGGTGAACGTGGTGAGCGAGTTGTCGTGCGTCTGCATCACCAGCAGCGGGATGGTCTGCTGCGACCAGCGCCGCGGGTTGAGTAAGCGGCGCAGGTCCCGGCGTTGCCGCACAAGCTCTTTCATGCCGGTTCGCCACCGGCCCCGCCCCTTGCCGACACCGTCCAGGCCGTCGACCAGAACGGTTCCCATCAACCCCATCAGGTTGGAGTCGTGGCCGTACCGGCACGGCTCGACGTGGGTGTGGTCGTCCGGGTGGATGGACGACGTGATGGCCACGCCTTCGGAATAGTCCACGTCGTCGCGGCGCGCCCGTACGGCCAGGATTGCCTCGGAGTTGGTCCGCGACAGCTCCCCCAGCTTGGGCGAGACGTGCGGCAGACTGCCGCCGTCGCGCAGCCGGTGCAGCAGTCGCTGGGTGCCCAGCGCCGCCGCGGAGAACACCACCTGCTCGGCGGTGAATGTCCGGCGCCGCCGGCGCAGCTTGCTCCCGGTACGACGGGTGATCACGTCGTAGCCGCCGTCCCGGCGCGGCCGGACGTCGACGACGGTGGTCAGCGGATGGACTGTGGCGCCGAGCTTTTCGGCCAGGTACAGGTAGTTCTTGACGAGTGTGTTCTTGGCATTGTGCCGGCAGCCCGTCATGCACTCGCCACAGTGCCGGCAGGCGTTGCGGTCCGGACCGGCACCACCGAAATAGGGGTCGCCCACCGGTGCACCCGGTGCGGCCAGGCCGTCCGTGCCGCTGAAACACACCCCGACCCGGGTGGCGTGGAATGAGTCGGCGACGCCGAGGTCGGTGGCGATCTGCAGCATCACCTTGTCCGAAGGTGTTGTGCGCGGATAGGTTTCGACGCCCAGCATCCGGCTGGCCTGGTCATACCAGGGGGCGAGCTCGTCCTTCCAGTCGGTGATGCCGCTCCAGCGCGGGTCGGCGTAGAAGGGATCGCTGGGCTCATAGAGGGTGTTCGCATAGACCAGTGAGCCGCCGCCTACGCCGGCGCCGCTGAGCACCACCGCATCGGACAGCACGTCGATCCGCTGGATGCCGTAACAGCCGACCGCCGGTTTGAACAGGTAATCCCGCACGTGCCAGCTGTTCTTCGCGAAGTCCTCGTCGCGGAACCGTCGTCCCGCCTCGAGAACGCCTACCCGATAACCCTTTTCGCTCAGGCGTAGCGCGGTGACGCTGCCGCCGAAGCCGGAGCCGATGACGAGCACGTCATAGTCGAAGGGGGTCATGCGTTGACCTCCGCCGACACCGGAAGCACTTCGTGGTAGTCATCGAGAGCCGCGAATCGGGTGCGGCGCTGATACTCGTGGACCAGGCCCGGCCAGTTCGTGGTGACCCGGCCCGACTCGGTGCGGTACCAGGAGTCGCAGGTCGTCCACACCCCTTGCTCCAGCCGGGACTGAACGCCCGCGTCGTAGGACTGCTCGACATCGCGCCGGACCTCGAATGCCCGGGCCACTCCGCCGCGGGCCAGTTCTTCGACGATCTGGCGGATATAGCGGGACTGCTGCTCCATCATCAGGATGATCGAGCTGCTGCCGAGGTTGGTGTTGGGCCCGTAGATCAGGAACATGTTCGGAAAGCCCGGCACTGCCATGCCGAGGTGTGCGCGGGCGCCTTCGGCCCACTCGGTGTGCAGGTCGCGACCTTCGCGTCCGGTGATCGTCATCGGGGCCAGGAATTCGGTGGCCTTGAAGCCGGTGCCGTAGACGATCACGTCCACTTCGTGCAGCTGCCCGCCGGCGGTGCGCACGCCGGTCGGCGTCACCTCGGTGATGGCGCCGGTCTCTACGTCGACGTTGTCGCACGCGAGCGCCTGATACCACTCGCTGCTGAACAGCACGCGCTTGCAACCGATCGGGTAGTCGGGCGTGAGCTTCGCCCGCAACACCGGATCCTTGATGTGGCGCTTGAGGTTTGACAGCGCGAGGGTCTTCAGCACGCGCGCCAGCGGGGGCGACTTGGTGAGTGCGAAGCCCAGCAGTTCGGTGGTCTCCCAGATGGTGCCGCGCATGGCGGTGGCGAACCCCGGGACTTTCGCGAAGGCCGAGTGGTGCTTGTCGGTGTAGGCGCGGTCCAGCTTCGGCACCACATAGGGCGCCGAGCGCTGAAAGACGGTGACATGCGCCGCGTTCTGCCGGATCCGCGGGACGAACTGGATCGCCGATGCGCCGGTGCCCAGCACGGCCACCCGCTTGCCGGTCAGGTCGACGTCGTGGCGCCACTGCGCCGAGTGGAACGACGGGCCGCCGAACGTGTCCAGTCCCGGGATGTTCGGCAGCGCCGGCCGGGACAGCTGCCCGACCGCGGGCACCAGCACGTCGGCCTCGATGACGTCGCCGGCGGAGGTGGCCACCCGCCAGGTCGCGGTGCCCTCGTCGAATTCGGCGGAGGTGACCTCGACGCCGGTCCGCACCAGGCCGCGCAGGCCGAACCGGTCGGCGGTGTCGTGAATGTAACCGAGGATGTCGGGCTGCTCTGCGTACCGCCGCCCCCAGTCGGTCTTGCGGGCGAAGGAGTACGAGTACAGGTTCGACGGGACGTCGCACGCGGCGCCGGGGTACGTGTTCTCCCGCCAGACGCCGCCGATGCCATCGGCCTTCTCCAGCACCGTGACGTCGGCAAGCCCGTCCTTGGACAGTTCGTAGGCGGCGGCGAGACCACCGAAGCCGGCCCCGATCACCACAACGCGAGGTTTGGATGTCATGTATCCGACGTTAGGGGTGAACGGCACCTGGGTGTCAGCCGATTGCGGTCGGCAAATCCATGATTCCGGCCAAACGAGTGGCTACCGACCTCTGATACCGGGCCGGCGTCGTCCCCGTCCACCGCTTGAACGCGGCGATGAAACTGGTGGCCTCGGCGTAGCCCAGCCGCAACGCCACGTCCTCCACCGACAGCGCGCCGGTGGCCAGCAACTCCTCGGCCAGCACGCGGTGGACCTCCTCGACCAGTTCCCGGAAGGTCGTGTTCTCCTCGGCCAGCCGCCGCCGCAGGGTCCGCTCGCTCATCGCCAGGTGCCGGGCGACGGCCGTGATCGTGTGCGGTTCGCCGTCGATCGAGGCCAGCCGGTCGCGGACCCGGCGGGCGACGCCGGTGCGCTGCCGCCGGCGCTCCAGCAGCGCCTGGCACTGCTGCTCGCACATGGCCTTGCTCATCTCGCTGGCCTGCGGTAGCCGGTTGTCCAGCAGCCCCACCGGCCAGCGCGCCACGGTGGCCGGCGAGCCGTAACCGGGTGTCACGCCGAACGCGGCGGCGGCCGCGGCATCTCCCGACTCGGGTGCGGGCCCGGCGAAATCGATCGAGGTGAACGGGATCGGGCTGCCCAGCAACTCACCCATCACCCGGGCGATCGCCGCCAGGTCACGCCGCGTCAGGAACTCGGCGACCGGACCGGTCAGGTCGGGCAGGTCGAGCCGCAACGACACCTCCGGTCCCTCCACGGTGACGGTCGGCAGGCAGAAACCGTAACTGAGGTCGTAGTACCGGGCCGCGAACCGGACGGCGTCGCCCAGTGTCGAACTGGTCAGGCAGGCGAAACCAAAGATGCCGAAGGATCCGACGTAGTAGCTGCGGCCCACCCGCACGCCCAGGTCCGCCGGATCCCCCAGCAGATTCACCAGATTCGTCGCCACCGCGAGCTCCTGGCGCCCCAGGATCATCCGTTCGTGGTCACGCAGGTCGGCCTCCGACAGCCCAGAGCCGGCGAGCACGTCGGTGACCGAAAGTCCGTTCTGGCAACCGAATTCGGCCATCAGGGCGACGCTGGTCGTGGTCCGCGGAAAATCCCAGTGCGAGACCTGGGATCCGACGAACACCTGCACTAGACCAGATTAAGCCGCCAGGTCGTCGTCGGAGCCGGATGCGGTGGCCGCCGCCGCCGAGCGCCTCTTGCGGCGCCAGCCACGCACCGTGGCGATCGCCGTCTTGAGACCACGACGGCGTCCGGTCGTCGGGTCGGTGCCCGCGAAGTCCGGTCCCAGCTCCACGAACATCCGCTCGCTACGCGTCTCGGGCGCGTCGTCGGCGCCGTCCCGCAGGTACTTGTCCGGCAGCGACAGCTTGGCCAGTGTGCGCCACGTCTTGCCGTACTGCATCAGGAAAGAACCTGTGGTGTAAGGCAAGTCGTATTTGTCGCAGACTTCGCGGACGCGCACCGAGATCTCGTGCAACCGGTTGCTGGGCAGATCCGGGTAGAGGTGGTGCTCGATCTGGTGGCACAGATTGCCGCTCATGAACCGCAGCAGCCAGCCGCCCTCGAAGTTGGCACTGCCGAGCATCTGCCGCAGGTACCACTGGCCCTGGGATTCACCGATCATGTCCGTCTTGGTGAATTTCTCGGCGCCGTCCGGGAAGTGGCCGCAGAAAATGACGGCGTTGGCCCAGACGTTGCGGATCACGTTGGCCAGCGCATTGGCCTTCAGCGTCGACGAGTACGTCGCGCCGGGCGACAGCGAGGTGAGCGCCGGAAATGCGACGTAGTCCTTGACCACCTGGCGCCCGGCCTTGAGCAGGAACTCGTCGATCCGCTCGCGGGCCTCTTCGTGATCCATCCGCTTCTTGACGATCTTGCCGATCTCGACGTGCTGCATGCCGACGCCCCATTCGAACAGGAGCAACAGCAGGCTGTTCCACACCAGATTGAAGATGTTGAAGCGCTTCCAGGGCTGGTCGCGGGTGACGCGCAGCAGGCCGTAGCCCACGTCGTCGTCGATGCCCAGGATGTTGGTGTATTTGTGGTGCACGAAGTTGTGGGTGTACCGCCAGTGTTTGGACGAGCCGGCCATGTCCCACTCCCACGACGAGGAGTGAATCTCGGGGTCGTTCATCCAGTCCCACTGGCCGTGCATGACGTTGTGGCTGATCTCCATGTTCTCGATGATCTTGGCCACGGCCAGGGTCGCGGTGCCTGCCCACCACGCCGAGCGCCGCGAGCTGGCGGCCAGGATCACCCGGCCGGACAACTCCAGCGCGCGCTGTGCGGCGATGGTGCGATGGATGTAGCGGGCGTCCCGTTCACCGCGAGAGTCTTCGATATCGCGACGTATCGCGTCCAGTTCGATGCCCAGATTTTCGATGTCGGCGTCCGTGAGGTGCGCGAATACATCGACGTCTGTGATCGCCATGGTCTCCTCGTGGATCGTGAATAACCTACGTACCCGTAGGTTACCTGTGGGTAACTCTAGATGTCGACCGCACAGTCGCCCGATGCGGCCGACACACACGTCTGCACGCGGGTCCCGGGGTCGTGCTGCTCACCGGTTCGCAGGTCACGTACATGACCCTCCACCAGGTCGACGACACAGGACTGACAGATACCCATCCGGCAACCGAACGGCATCTGCACACCTGCCCCTTCGCCGGCATCCATCACCGACGTCGCCGCGTCGGCGGCGACACTCCTGCCGCTGCGGGCGAATGTCACCGTGCCGCCCGCTCCCGCCGGCGCCGCTTTGGCCATCGCGAACCGCTCGAGGTGCAACCGATCGCCGATGCCCGCGGCGTTCCACACCCTGGTGGCCTGGTCGAGCATGCCCTCCGGCCCGCACGCCCAGGTCTGGCGTTCCCGCCAGTCGGGCACCTGCTCATCGAGCCGGGACAGATCAAGGCGGCCCGCAGCCCGGGTCTCGCGCACCGAGAGGCGATAGCCGGGGTGCGCGTTGGCCAGTGCGGCCAACTCGGCGGCAAACATGACGTCCGCCTCGGTGGGCGCCGAATGCAGGTGGGCGATATCGCCAATCTGGTTGCGGCGCACCAATGTTCGCAACATTGACATCACGGGCGTGATCCCGGAGCCGGCCGTCAGGAACAGGATCGACGGCGGCGCCGGGTCCGGCAGCACGAAGTTCCCCTGGGGTGCGGCCAGCCGCACAATGGTGCCTGGTTCGACACCGGCAACCAGGTGGGTGGACAGAAAGCCTTCGGGCATCGCCTTGACGGTGATGGTGATCGTGCCCGCGCTCACGGGGCTCGAGGTGAGCGAATACGACCGCCAGCGCCAGCGCCCGTCGATGAACAACCCGATACCGACGTACTGGCCGGGCTGGTAGTCGAAACTGAATCCCCAGCCGGGCTTGATCACCAGCGTCGCCGAGTCCTCGGTTTCGCGCCGGACCTCCACGATGCGGCCCCGCAGTTCGCGTGCCGACCAGAGCGGATTCGCCAGCCGCAGGTAGTCGTCGGGCAGCAGCGGGGTGGTGATTCGCGCGGCGAGCTTGCGCAACGCGTGCCAACCGGGGTGGCGGTCGGCGCCGGCGACGGCCGGGCGCCGGGTGTTCACGACGTTGGCGGACAGTACCGCGTTCTTGATGCCCATATCGAAATCTACGGTACCGTAACTTACGGTTCCGTAGCTAGTTCAGAGCAGCTCCAGCAGGAACGGAAGTTCCTGCGTGGCGTACCAGGCCAGGTCGTGATCCTGGGCGTCGCCGACGATCAGGTCGGCGTCCTCGTCGCCCAGGTCCGCCTCGTCTATCACGTCGATGGCCGCCCGCACCGCCTGCTCGGCACCGGCGTTGTCCACGTAGGCGGCGATCACCCGGTCCATCGGCACCGGGCCGGACAACCTGACCACCGCGTCGTCCAGATCGGGGCGGAAGACGAGCCCGTCCTTCTCGGGGTCGACGTCGGCGGCCAGCACCGCCCGGCGCGGCGGCAGCCCGTCGTCGTGCTCCACCGCGAGCAACCGCAGCGACGCCAGCGCCGCCTCCCGCAACGCCACCTCGGCGAGTTCTTCGTCGTCGCCTTCGGCGTAGGACTCCCGCAGCGTCGGGGTCACCGCGAAGGCCGTGCCGCTGACCGGTTGCAGCGATCCGTCGGCGACGAGTTGCTGCAGCATCGCCAGCGTGGCGGGGATGTAGACCTGAGTCATGTGGTGCTGATCAACGTGGCGGCGTAGTCGTCGACGTAGGTCGACAACTCACGGGGCGGCCGCTTGTAATCACCACTCACCAGCGGCCGTTTCGGGATCTTGACCTTGGGCCGCTTCACTTCCTGATAATCGATCGAGGACAGCAGGTGGTGCATCATGTTCAGCCGGGCATGCTTCTTGATGTCCGATTCCACGACATACCAGGGGCTGACCGGGGTGTCGGTGTGCACCATCATCTCGTCCTTGGCGCGCGAATAGTCCTCCCACCGGTAGATCGACTCCATGTCCATCGGGCTGAGTTTCCACTGCCGGACGGGGTCGTTGCGTCGCGCTTTGAATCGCCGCAACTGTTCGTCCTCGGAGACCGAAAACCAGTACTTGCGCAACAGGATTCCGTCGTCGATCAGCATCTGCTCGAAGATCGGCGTCTGCCGCAGGAACAGCACGTACTCCTGCGCCGTGCAGAATCCCATGACTTTCTCCACGCCGGCGCGGTTGTACCACGACCGGTCGAACAGGACGATCTCCCCCTTCGCCGGCAGGTGGGCGATATAGCGCTGGTAATACCACTGCCCGCGTTCGCGATCGGTCGGCGCAGGCAACGCCGCGATGGTGGCGAGCCGCGGGTTGAGATACTCGGTTATCCGCTTGATGGCGCCGCCCTTGCCCGCCCCGTCACGTCCCTCGAAGATGACCACGACGCGTGACTGAGAATGCCGGACCCATTCCTGCAGTTTCACGAATTCTGTTTGCAGCCTGAACAATTCGGCATCGTAAGCGTCGTTGGAGATCTTGCGGACGGCCCGCGCACTGGCTTTGGACTTCGGCGCCTTCGCCGGCGCGTCGTTGTTCGGGGTGCTCACATCAATGGATGTTATCGGTACCCGCGCCGGTCTACCGGGAAGCTTCCAACAGCTCGTCCAGCGCCTGGCTCAGCAGCCCCGGCAACAGGTCGACGTCGCTCATGGCGTCGCGGTCGGCGTTGATCCCGAAATACAGCATTCCGTTGTAGGACGTGACGCTGATGGCCAGTGCCTGGTTGTGCAGCAACGGCGGCACCGCATAGGTTTCCAGCAACTTGGTGCCGGCGATGTACATCTGCGATTGCGCTCCCGGCGCGTTCGTGATCAGCAGGTTGTAGGAGCGGGCCGCGAAGCTGGTCGCCACCCGGATGCCCATCGCATGCAGGGTCGGGGGCGCGAACCCGGAGAGTGTCACGATCGTCCTGGCGTCCACCCGGCTGGACGCTCCGGGGTTGGACTCGGTGGCATGGGCGATCTGCGACAGCCGCACCACCGCGTTGCCCTCCCCCACCGGCAGGTCGACCAGAAACGGTGTCACCTCGCTCATGGCCTGGCCGGGGCCGGTCGAGTCGAGCTGTTCGTCGGCGTATACCGACAGCGGCGCGAGCGCGCGCACCGTCGCCGTCGACGAGACGGCCTCGCCGCGCGACATCAGCCAGTTGCCCAGCGCCCCGGTCACCACGGCAAGCACCACGTCGTTGATGTCGCAGTCGTAGCGCGCCCGCACGGCCCGGTAGTCATCGAGCTTTCCGCGGGCCACCGTGAATCGCCGATTGCGCGACACGGTGGCGTTGAGCGGGCTGCTGGGCGCGGTGCCGCGCGCCACGGTGCGCGCGATGTCCACCACCCTGCGCCCGGCCTCGACGAGCTGGGTGGAGCTGGTCACCAACCCGGTGAGGGAAGACCCGACGGCCCGCAATTGGGCACCCGGACCCGCGATCCAGTCGCCGATCGCGCCGATCATCAGCCGGGCGCTGCCGGGGTCGCGTTCGGGCACCCAGATGTCCTCGGGGAACGCCGGCGGGCGTCGCGTCCGGTCGGCGATCACGTGGTTGATCTCCAGCGCGCCCATTCCGTTGATCAGCGCCTGATGCGATTTGGTGTAGAGAGCTACGCGGTTCTTGGCCAACCCTTCGACCAGGTACAGCTCCCACAACGGTCGCGACTTGTCCAGTGGCCGTGCGGCCAGCCGCGCGATCAGCTCGTGCAGTTGCTCGTCGCTGCCCGGGGACGGCAGCGCCGACCGCCGCACGTGATAGGTGATGTCGAAGTCGCGGTCGTCGATCCACACCGGCCGGGCCATGCCGAACTTGACCTCGCGCACCTTCTGGCGGTACCGGGGTATCTGCGGTAACCGCTGTTCAACGGTGGCCAGCAGCGTCTCGTAGCTCAATCCGGATCGGGGGCGGCGCAGGATGGACAGCGAACCGACATACATCGGGGTGGCCGTGTTTTCCAGCCGGTAGAAGGACGCGTCCGCAGTGGACAAACGAGTCACCATTGCGGCTCGGTCCTCCTCAAGTCGTCCCTTTTCGTTTTCGGGATCATGCTGTCGCCCCACGGTAACCGCATTCGCGGGTCCGCGAAGGTCGGGGTTCGCGCCCACAGCGGCTGTGGATGAACGCCGGCGGGTGAATACCGCAGACCAGCGATCGTCTGCCACTCTCCACGGGTGCCCGTTTCCGACACCGCCGTAACGCCGGTGATCGACTACGAACCGCCGACGCACCCGCCGGGCCCCGACGCGCCGCGCTGCCGTCCGGTGCCGGCGGTGTCGCCGGCACCGGCCCCGCGCCCGCGTGCCTGCCCGGCACCGAGGACGCCGCTGTCGCCGCGGATGCGTCAGGCGGCCGCCTTCGCCGACGCCGCTTTGCGCCGGGTGCTGGAGGTGATCGACCGGCGCCGTCCGGCCGCGCAGCTGGGTACGGTGCTGGCGCCGTGCCTGATCGAGGCCGTGCTGGCGGTCAGCCGGGCCACCGCCGCAACGCCCGGGGCAGCGGTGTTGCGCCGGATGCGGGTCCAGCCTGCCCTCGGTGACGACGCGGCCGAGGTGTTCGGCTCCTACAGTCGCGGCCAGCGGGTCCATGCGATCGCCTGCCGGGTGGAACAGTTACCTCCCGGCCGCTGGCTGGTGGTAGCGCTGCACATTGGTTGATGGGCGGGTTGATGGGCGGGCTGATGGGCAGGCTGATCGCTAGCTTGCCTTCACCGGCAGGCGGCCACCGGTGTAGCGGCACAACACCGGGCCCGCGATCGCCATGATGAAGACGTAGGACGTCGCCAGCGCCGCCACCGCCGGGATCGATGTGCCGACCAGTCCGATGATGATCAGCGAGAATTCCCCGCGGGCTACCAGTGCGGTTCCCGCTCGCAGCTGCCCTCGTCGAGCCACTCCGTCACGGCGCGCGGCGAACATTCCGGTGAGGACCTTCGTCGCCGACGTGACCACCGCCAGGGCGATGGCGACCGGCAGCATGGGCAAAAGCTCTTTCGGGTCAACGGCCAGCCCGATAGCGAGAAAGAAGATCGCCCCGAACAGATCCCGCAGTGGCCCAAGGACTTTCCGGGCGCGATCGGCCGTTTCACCGGTCAGCGTCAGGCCGACCAGGAAGGCGCCTACCGCTGCCGAGGCTCGTAGGGTTTCGGCCAATGCGGCTACCATCAGGGTGATTCCGAGGACTCGCAGCAACATTTGCTCGGAATCAGGATGTGTCACCAGGCGGCCGACGTGATGGCCCCAGCGGTAGGAAGCCGCGAACGCAGCCAGCAGTGCGCCTATTGCCGCCAGCATGCCACCGAGGGCGTCGACCCAGCTTCCCCGCGTTGCCAGCACCGCAACGAGCGGCAGGTAACCCGCCATCGCGAAGTCCTCGAGTACCAGGACGGCCAGCACCGCCGGCGTTTCACGGTTCCCCAGTCTTCCCAGGTCCTCCAGCAGGCGAGCGATGATGCCCGATGAAGAGATGTAGGTGACACCCGCCAGTGCCAGCAATGCGATCCCGTCCATCCCCAACAACCAACCGGCCACCGCACCGGGGGCCGCGTTCAGGACGATGTCGACGCCGGCCGACGGCAGATGGTGGCGCATGCTGGACGCGAATTCCGTCGCGGAGAACTCCAGCCCCAACGTCAGGAGTAACAACACGACCCCGATGGGGGCCGCCGTAATCACGAAATCGTCGGCAGCGGGCACCGGCAGTATTCCGCCTTTGCCGAGCGACAGTCCCGCAATCAGATAAACCGGTATGGGGGACAGCGCGAACCGCCGCGCGACGGCACCCAGAAGCGCAAGGGTGGTCAGGAGTGCGCCGAGCTGAAACAGCAGCGCGCTCGAAACTTCCACCGGCTCAGCCTTTATCGATGATCTGTTCGACCGCGGCGATCCCCTGCTGGGTACCGATGACGATCAGCACGTCCCGTTCCCGCAGGGTTTGCGCCGGGCCGGGCGACGCCACCACCTCGTCATCACGCACGATGGCGACGATCGACGCGCCGCTGCGGGTTCGGGCGCGGGTGTCGCCGAGGGGACGGTCGACGAAGGGACTGTTCACCGTGATGTGAACCTGGCCCGCTTCCAGTCCGGGTACTTCGCGGGTCAGTTCGGCGAACCGCTCGGCAATCCTGGGCGCACCGAAGATCTGGGCAACGGCTTCGGCTTCGTCCTCTGCGAGGTGGAACACCGGGCGGGCCTGGTCCGGGTCCTCCGTGCCGTACACCACCACGTCGAAGTCACCGTTGCGCCGCGCAACGATGCCGATCCGCTCACCCCGGTGGCTGGTGAACTCGTACCGCAGACCGACACCTGGCAGCAGCACCTCCTTGACATCCATGCCCTTCATCCTCGACGAAACGGCTTCTCGGAAAAAGTGCCACCGGCCAATCTCATAGCGTGTCGCGAGCCGTTAAGGTTGCCGCATGGACGGGAACGCGCTCAGCGTGGAACGGATCATCAAGGCGCCTGCGGACAAGATCTTCGCGCTGCTGGCCGATGCGGGCAGACACGCCAGTTTCGACGGATCGGATTCACTGAATCATGCTGCGCGGCAATCGGTACCGCTGACCAAGGGCGCGAAGTTCTCGATGGCGATGCGGGGCCGCAAGGAAACCCTGTTCATCCCCTACCGCACCACCAACACGGTCATCGAATACGAACAGGACCGGCGCATCGCGTGGCAGACGGCCGCTTTCGGCGGCCTGATCGGTGGCCGCATCTGGCGCTACGAGCTGACGCCCGTCGAAGGTGGCACCCTGGTGCGCGAGTCCTGGGATGTGTCCCAGGACAAGCAGAAGCGGATGATCACCAGCGGTTCGATGCCGAAGCAGGCCGAGGACGGGATGCGCGCGACCCTGCAGCGCCTCGACGAACTACTCGAAAGTTAGGAATCAATTTCGGCACCCGGCGCTGGTAGTCGCGGTAACGCTCGCCCAGTTGCGCGGTCAGGTCGCGCTCTTCGAAGTGCAGGGCGATCAGGATGTAGGCCGTGGTGCCGACCGAGAACAGCAGGTGCCCCGCGGTCATCGTCGGCGCCGCCCAGAACGCCACCAGAAAGCCCAGCATCAGCGGATGGCGCACCAGCCGGTAGAGCAGATGAGTGCGAAAAACCAAGTCGCTGTACGGTTTCCCCCGCCAAGCGAGATACACCTGCCGCAGCCCGAACAGGTCGAAATGGTTGATCATGAAGGTGGCGGACAACACCATCGCCCATCCGGCCCAGAACAGCAGCCACAGTGTCGCGCGCCCGGCCGGTTGCCGCACCTCCCAGATGTGACCCGGCATGCTGCGCCACTGCCAGTACAGCACCAGCAGCACCGAACTGGCCAGCAGCACATAGGTACTGCGCTCGATCGTGGTCGGAACCCAGCGAGTCCACCAGCGTTTGAAGGCCGGACGGGCCATCACGCTGTGCTGCACACCGAACAGCCCGAGCAGCCCCACATCGATCGGCAGCGCCTGCCACAACGGTGCGCTGATCCCGTTGTTCACGTTGCGCGGCACCAGGATTGCGCCGACGAAGCCGACGGCGTAGAGAAAGGCGACCAGGAACAGCAGATAGCTCACGGCGCCGTAACCGATTGTCAAGAAGCGTTTCATGAGCTGATTGTTCGACGGAACCATGTGGGCGGGCATGGGGCGGATGCCTCAAGTTGGCGCCTGCGCTCAGGGTAGTTCTAGGGTGGTTGAATGGCACTCTTGCTCGGCCCGGCGTTGCGACATGTGTCGGATACGACCGCGTTGGTGTGGGTCCAAACCGACAGTCCGGCAACGGTGGAAGTGCTGAACGGGTCCGCCCGCACGTTCGCCGTTCAGGGTCATCACTACGCCCTGGTGACGGTGACCGGACTGACGCCCGACACCGTCACCGAGTACGACGTCAAGTGCGACGGTGAAGTGGTCTGGCCGCTGCCGGACTCGACCTTTCCGCCGAGCGTCATCCGCACCCGGGGTCGTCAATCCACCCATCGGCTACAGGCCATCTTCGGATCGTGCCGGTATCCCAAGACCGACGACCCGAGCCTCGAGTCGAGGCTCGGAATCGACGCGCTGGACGCCTACGCCACCCGGATGGCCACTCAGCCGGTCGATGACTGGCCCGAGGCACTCATCCTGCTCGGCGACCAGTTGTACGCCGATGAGCTGACCCCGGAGGCGCGACAGCGGCTGGCCGGCCGGCGCGGTCGCGCCAAGCGTGCCGCGCGCCCGCCGGACGAGGTGGTGAGTTTCGCCGAATACGAACGGCTGTACCGTTATTCGTGGAGCGACCCCGAGATCAGATGGCTGATGTCCACGGTTCCCACCGCGATGATCTTCGACGACCACGACATCCGGGACGACTGGAACACGTCGGCGTCCTGGCGGGCCGACATCAACGAGAAACCATGGTGGCGCGACCGGATCCGAGCCGGGCTGGCCTCGTACTGGGTGTATCAGCATCTCGGAAATCTGAGCCCGGCGGAATTGGCGGCGGACGAGGACTACGGGCGTCTGCTGGCGACCGATGGTGACTGCTGGCCGTATCTCGCCGAGCTCGCCGACCGCGCCGACGCGGAGGTTGACGGCAATAAGGGCGTCAGGTTCAGCTACCGCTGGGATTTCGGCCGCAGCCGGCTCATCATGATCGACTCGCGGAACGGCCGGATCCTGGACTCCGGCCAGCGCATGATGGTCGGGGAGAACGAGTTCGACTGGGTGCGGGCACAGGTCTGCGACGGCCTGGACGAGTTGGACCACCTGATGCTGGCCTCGTCGGTGCCGTGGCTGATGCCGCCCGCCCTCGGAGACCTGGAGGCGGCCAACGAGCGCAACGCCGACCGGCCGGGCCTGCGCGGCCGAATTGCCGAAAAGACACGTCAGGCTTTGGATCTCGAACACTGGCCGGCGTTCCACAAGTCGTTCGTGCGGCTCGCCGAGCTGATTCACGACGTGGCCGGCCACCCGCAAGGGCCCGCCACCGTCAACGTGTTGTCCGGCGACGTCCACCACAGCTATGCCGCGCGCGTCGAGTGGGCCGGTGAGTCCGGTCAGCCGGCTCCGGTGCACCAGCTCGTGTGCTCACCGGTGAACAACTACGTGCCGGCGTTCGTCAAGCCGGTGTTCACCCTGGCCTGGACGCGTCCCGCTGCCACGCTGGCCCGGTGGTGGGCGCGCCTGCGCCACGTCCCCGCACTTCCATTGTCCTGGGCGAACACCTGCGGTCCCCTGTTCGGGAACACCATCGCGACTCTGCTGGTGGACGGCCGCGGCGCCGAGGTGCTGTTCGAACAGCCCCGCGGCGCCGACGCGCTGGAACAGGTGGGCCGGGTGCGGCTCAGCCGGCCGACCTGACGGCCGATCGCCGGTCCAGCACCCACACCGTGGCCAGCGTGAGGGCGACCGCGAAGGAAGCCAGCGCAATCAGACTTCCGCCGGTACCGCCGCTGAATGTCTCCCGGTAGGCGGACATGGCCGGCAGGGTGGCGGTCAGCCGGTCCAGGTCCAGATCGCGCCCGAGCGCTTCGAACGCATGGCGGTTGGACAAGCCGAGGCTCATCAGCCGTCCCGGGAAAGCCATCTTGTCGACGGGGACGATGGCGCCACCGAACAACACCTGCGGGAAGCACAGCATGGGCAGCGCGAGCGCCGCCTGAGCGGCGTTGTGCACCGCGGCGGAGGCGAGCAGACCGAGGGCCAGCGCGGAGGTCGCCTCGATGACCATCGTCACCAGCAGCGACACGTACACGTCCCAGCCGACCGCGGGCAACCGGCCCAGCATCCGCAGCACGACCAGCAGCACCGCACTCACCGCGGCCAGCACCGGGAACAGGGCAGCGACCTTGGACGCCACGTAGGCGCCCACGCTGAGTCCGGCAAGGCGTTCGCGCCGGAACACCGCTATCTCCCCGACGATCTGCAGCAGGCCGTAGGTGAGGCCGAAGAAGAAGCCGTCGAACGCGATCCAGAACACGATCTGGGCCGGCCCGACGTCGGCGGCGCCACCGACATCGAACGCCCCGCGCCGGAACAGCGTCGCCATCATCGCCGTGACCAGCACGGGTGAACCCAGCAACACCGCCAGGGTCAGCCGGTTGCGCACCAGCACGTCGACGTTGCGGCAGGTCAATAGCCACCACTGCCGAAAGGCGTTCGGGCGCTTGATATCCGGACCAGCGGGCGATACAGCGCCCGCTCTGTTGGCGATCGGCTCGATCAGCGGGATGTACTCACCAACCAGCCGGTCGTACACGTCGGCCAGGTTCTTCACCCCGAAATGCCGTCGCGCATTCGCCGGGCTGCCGCTGAAAGCAAGATGGCCGTTGCGGGCCAGGAAGATCACCCGGTCGCACTGGTCGATGCTGGCGGGCTCATGCGTCGTCAGCACTACCGTCACGCCGCGCCGGCTCAGGCCGCGCAGCACCCGCATCACGTCGGCCGCGGTCGAGGGATCGAGGCCGGAGGTGGGTTCGTCGAGGAAGAACAGGCGCGGGCGGGTCAACAGTTCTACGGCGATGCTGGCGCGCTTGCGCTGGCCGCCGGACAGCGAACGGACCGGCACATCGGCCCGGTCGGTCAGGTCGAGATCCTTCAAGGTCTGCTCGACCGCACGGTCCGCCTCGGCGGCCGTGGTGCCCGCCGGCAGTCGGAGCCGCGCCGCGTAGCGCAGCGTGCGGCGCAGTGGCATCTCGAGGTGGATGATGTCGTCCTGGGGCACGTAACCGATACCGGTTGATCGTCCGACGCCCTCTCCGGACAGGTTGTGCGACACCGCCCCGCCGGACGGCGGTTGCAGTCCCGCAAGGATTTTCAGCAGGGTGGTCTTCCCGGCTCCGCTGCCGCCCGCGATGGCAACCAGTTCGCCCGGTTCAATCGAGAGGGCCAGTTTCTGCAGGATTTGCCGGGTGCCGACCCGGCGGCTCACGTCGATGGCATGGCTCACGTCAATGGCATGTACTAGTGCGGTCATGCAGGAGATCCTCTGCCGGAGGCGGGATCGGTTACATGGGGCGCTTGCCTCAAATCATTCCGCGATCGATGGCCGCCAGACTGGCCTGCGTGCGGTTGTTGACGCCCAACTTCACGTAAATGCGCTCTACGTGGTTGCGGGCGGTCTTCTCGGCGATGAACAACTGAGTGGCAATTTCGCGATTCGACCGGCCCTGCGCGACGAGTCGCAGGACTTCCACCTCGCGGGCGGTGAGCCCCGCCGACCACGAGGTGCGCCGGGTGGTCCGGTGACCGGCCGCGGCCAGGACGGCTTCGACCGAGTCGGCGTCCAGGCGTCCGTGTCGCGACTCCTGACGTAGTTGGTCGGCGGCGGCGCCCGGATCGAGGGCGGCCCGTTGCGGGCTTGGTTCCAGGAGTTGCTGGTAGGCCACCACGGCGGCGAGAAGCCGGTCGTGAACGGTCAATTCATTACCCGCGAGCCCCCGCGGAAAGCCGGACCCGTCGATACGTTCCTCGTGCTTGGTGGCGATGGACACCACCGACTCGAGGCCGTCGATCCGGCTCAGTATCCGTCCGGTCAGGTAGGGGTACATCCGCAACCGCTCCGATTCGGCCGTGCTCAGCGGCCCCTTCTTCTCCCAGATCTGGTTGGACACCCCCAGGCGGCCGAGACCCTGGACCAGGCCCGCGCGGTACAGACGGGTGATATCGGGCGACGGCATCCGGCAGTGCCGGGCCGCGGCGGCCGCGAGATCGGCGACACCGCGCGAGTAGCCCGGTGAACAGGGACACTTCAGGTCGACGAAATCCGCCATCGCCCTGAGCAATTCGTTGATCTCCTCGGCACCGATGATGCGGTCGCGATCGGGTGCCTGCGCCAGCGCCGCGGTCCACACGTCTATTTCGAGTAGACCCTCGGTGATCGCGGCGGCGTCGCGGATGAACACATCGGCCACCGCGGGGCTGAACTGTGTGCCGCGCCGGGACCGAGCGATCTCGAGCGCCTGATCCAGGCCTCCCGTGCGCAGGTGTACCTCGATGACGTCGGACAGATGGACGATGTGGATTTCCTGCGGAATGTCTTCTGCGCGAGCACCATTCGGCATACCCCGGCCGTCCCAGCGCTCGAAGATGTAGGACAGCGCTGCGCCGACCTCGCTGTCCAGCCCGAGCCGATCGGACAGCACCCCGGCGGAGGTGCAGTGCGAGCTGATGAGGGTAGCCACCTGGTTGCGTGCGGTCAGCAGAAAGGCCGCCGACCGCAGGCCGCGTTCCCAAGCCGGCAATCCGCGTCCTATGTGGCTGACCATCAGACGCAGGAACGGCAGCCCGGCCATGTCCACGCCGTAGGTGTCGGCCCGGAAGGCGATGTCGTCACCGAACAGCGCCGAAAGTTCGTGGGAATCGGCGTGACAACCGATCCAGCCCACCAGGTTGGCGTAGTACACCGTCGCGCGCTGCCCGGCGTCCAGACCCATCCGGTCGGCGACGCGGGTCGCGATCAGGGTGGACCGAAGCATGTGTTCCATCGGTTGCCCCAGACCGAGGTCGATCGCCAGCGATATGGCCGCCAGCAACTCGGCTTTGCGCACGCACTCATTCTGCACTTTCTGGGGCAGTTGCCCCATGTGACGCCCCGTTGCGCCGCCCTACCCTTTGCCCATGGTCACAGTGATCGATCACAACCCCTGGGACAGCGTGCTGACCGAAGGTCACGCGTCGTTGGTCAAGGCAAGACGCATGTTTCGCTATCTGCCCTCGGCGCCGCGGTGCAAGCTGTGCAACAACCCGTTCGGCGGCCCCGCCGGCCGGGTTCTCGCGGTCGCCGGGTTCAGTCCGTCGCGCAAGAACCCGAACCTGTGCAGTCGGTGTTGCGACGCGCTTCCCGCCGGCGGTGCCGAGGTGGACGTCGCGGTGCTGTTCGCCGATGTCCGGGGATCCACCGCGCTGGGTCAGCGCGGTGCGGCGACACACTTCGCCGCGCTGCTCAACCGCTTCTACCACGCTGCGACGCACACCCTGCTGCGTCATGACGCGGTGATCGACAAGCTGATCGGTGACGAGGTGATGGCCTTCTTCGTTCGCGGCATCAGCGGTCCGGGGTACCGCAGCCAGGCCGTCGCGGCCGGGGTAGAGCTGTTGGAAGCGGTCGGTTATGGCAGCGACCGGGGCCCTTGGCTGGAGTTGGGTGTGGCGGTCAACGCCGGCGTCGCGTACGTGGGCAACGTCGGTGGCGCGGTCGTCGACTTCACCGCACTGGGCGATCCGGTCAACGTCGCAGCGCGTATGCAGCAACATGCCGCCGGCGGGGAGTTACTGGTCGCTGCGGGAGTGGCCGACGAGCGCGTCGGGACGGCTCCGCGTCGCCCCCTGAACCTGCGGGGGCACGCTGCGCCGGTCGACGCGTTCGTGCTGGGGGCTGAGCCCGCGCCCGGTTGCTCGAATGTGCAGCCAGCCGCACGTTCGGCGTCGAGCGTGCGGCCAGCTTCACACTCGGCGCCGCGTCTGGCGCCGATCCCGGACGCTAGCGCTTCTTGACCGATTTCGGCGGCTTGGCACCGCGGCCCTGCTGGCGCGCCGCGGCCCGTCGTTCCCGGCGGCTGCCGCCGGCACCGGCTCCGGCCGAGGTTTTGGCCGCCCCGCCGCCGTTGCGCTGCAGTTGCGCCGAACCGTCCTCCGACGGGCCGGAGTAGGTGAGCGCGGGCGTGTCGCTGTCGTCGATTCCCTTGGCGCGCAACGTGCTTACCGGCTCTTTCGCGCGCACGGGCTCGTCTTCGCCGTCGGAATCGGCGGCGGCGGTGGCGAATTCGGCGAGGCCTTCCGGCTGTTCGACCGGCGCGACATCGACCTGAGGTGCCGGCACCGCCTCCACGCTGACGTTGAACAGGAAGCCGACCGACTCCTCCTTCATGCCGTCCAGCATGGCCATGAACATGTCGTAGCCCTCGCGCTGATACTCGACCAGCGGGTCGCGCTGCGCCATCGCGCGCAGCCCGATGCCCTCCTTGAGGTAGTCCATCTCGTAGAGGTGCTCGCGCCACTTGCGGTCGATCACGTTCAGCAGCACGTTGCGCTCCAGCTGGCGCATCGCGCCCTCGCCCGCGATCTCCTCGAGCTCGGATTCCCTTGCCGCATAAGCCTTGTCGGCGTCCTCGAGCAGTGCGTCGAGGAGTTCCTCGCGGGTCAGGTCGTCGCGCTCGGAGTCCGCGTCGCGGTGGGTGAGGTTCTCGTGGCCGATGCCGACCGGGTAGAGCGTCTTGAGCGCAGTCCACAACGCGTCCAGATCCCAGTCCTCGGCGTAGCCCTCGCTCGTCGCGCCGTTGACGTAAGCGGTGATGACGTCGCGGAGCATGTCCAGGGCCTGCTGCTTGAGGTTCTCGCCCTCGAGGATGCGGCGGCGCTCGGCGTAGATGACCTTGCGCTGCTGGTTCATCACCTCGTCGTACTTCAGCACGTTCTTGCGCATCTCGAAGTTCTGCTGCTCGACCTGAGTCTGAGCGCTCTTGATGGCGCGGGTGACCATCTTCGCTTCGATCGGCACGTCGTCGGGCAGGTTCAGCCGGGTCAGCAGGCTCTCCAGGGCGGCCCCGTTGAACCGGCGCATGAGCTCGTCACCCAGCGACAGGTAGAAGCGCGACTCCCCCGGGTCGCCCTGGCGGCCGGACCGGCCGCGCAGCTGGTTGTCGATACGGCGCGACTCGTGGCGTTCGGTGCCCAGCACGTACAGGCCGCCGGCCTCGATGACTTCCTTGGCCTCGGCGCTGGCCTCTTCCTTGACCTTGGGCAGCTCCTGGTGCCAGGCCTCTTCGTATTCCTCGGGCGTCTCCACCGGATCCAGGCCGCGCTCGCGCAGCCGCTTGTCGGTGAGGAAGTCGACGTTGCCGCCCAGCACGATGTCGGTACCACGGCCGGCCATGTTGGTGGCCACGGTGATGCCGCCACGCCGGCCGGCCTCGGCGATGATGCCGGCCTCCTGCTCGTGGTACTTCGCGTTGAGGACGTTGTGCGGAATACGCCGCTTGGTGAACTGGCGCGACAGGTATTCGGAGCGTTCAACGCTGGTGGTGCCGATCAGGACCGGCTGGCCCTTCTCGTAGCGCTCCGAGACGTCGTCGACCACGGCAATGTACTTGGCCTCTTCGGTCTTGTAGATGAGGTCGGACTGGTCTGTCCGGATCATCTCCTTGTTGGTCGGGATGGGGACGACACCCAGCTTGTAGATCTCATGCAGCTCGGCCGCCTCGGTCTGGGCGGTACCGGTCATGCCGGCCAGCTTGTCGTAGAGGCGGAAGTAGTTCTGCAGGGTGATGGTGGCCAGCGTCTGGTTCTCGGCCTTGATCTCGACGTGCTCTTTGGCCTCGATGGCCTGGTGCATGCCCTCGTTGTAGCGGCGTCCGATTAGCACGCGGCCGGTGAACTCGTCGACGATGAGCACCTCGCCGTCGCGGACGATGTAGTCCTTGTCGCGGTTGAATAGCTCTTTGGCCTTCAGCGCGTTGTTGAGGTAGCTGACCAGCGGCGAGTTGGCGGCCTCGTAGAGGTTGTCGATGCCGAGCTGGTCCTCGACGAACTCCACGCCCTTCTCGTGCACACCGACCGTGCGCTTGCGCAGGTCCACCTCGTAGTGGGTGTCCTTCTGCATCAGCGGCGCCAGCCGCGCGAACTCGGTGTACCAGTTGGACGCGCCGTCGGCGGGCCCGGAGATGATCAGCGGGGTGCGGGCCTCGTCGATCAGGATGGAGTCGACCTCGTCGACGATGGCGAAGTTGTGGCCGCGCTGCACCAGGTCGTCCAGCGTGTGGGCCATGTTGTCGCGCAGGTAGTCGAAGCCGAACTCGTTGTTGGTGCCGTAGGTGATGTCAGCGTTGTAGGCGACGCGCCGCTCCTCCGGCGTCATCTGAGCGAGGATGACGCCGACGTCCAGGCCGAGGAAACGGTGTACCCGGCCCATCCACTCGCTGTCGCGTTTGGCCAGGTAGTCGTTGACGGTGACGACGTGCACGCCCTTGCCGGCCAGCGCGTTGAGGTAGGCCGGCAACACACAGGTCAGGGTCTTGCCCTCACCGGTCTTCATCTCCGCGACGTTGCCCAGGTGCAGGGCGGCAGCGCCCATCACCTGCACGTCGAACGGGCGCTGGTCGAGCACCCGCCAGGCGGCCTCGCGGGCCACCGCGAACGCCTCCGGGAGCAGGTCTTCGAGGTCCTCTGGGTTCTTCTCGTCCGCGAGGCGCCGTTTGAACTCGTCGGTCTTGGCCCTCAGCTCCGCGTCGGTGAGTTTTTCGACGTCGTCGGACAACGTGTTCACATAGTCGGCCACCTTCTTGAGGCGTTTGACCATGCGACCTTCACCAAGGCGCAGCAATCTCGACAGCACAGCTTTGTTCCCCTGTTGGGTAGGAGTCTTTCAGGCGCCCCCCATCCTAGGTGACGGGGTGATCAGGCCAGTCTGAGTCAGGCCAGCCGAATCAAGCCGTAGTCGTAGGCGTGCCTGCGATAGACCACCGACGGCCGTTCGGTCTCCTTGTCGAAGAACAGGAAGAAATCATGCCCGACGAGCTCCATCTCATAGAGCGCGTCGTCGACCGACATCGGCTTGGCTGGGTGCTCCTTCGTGCGCACCACCTTGCCCGGCTCGTGGTCTTTGTGGTCCCCGTGGTCCAGATGGTCCTTGCGGTCCGGCTCGGCGCCCACGTGGTCATGCGCATCGGCCGGTTCGGCGTTGAACGCCTTTTCCGGCGGCGGCAGCACCGCGGTGGCCTCGGCCAGCGACACGGGCGTCTTGTCGCCGTAGTGCACCTTGCGGCGGTCCTTGCCGCGGCGCAGGCGGTTCTCCAGCTTGGCGACGGCGGATTCCAGAGCGGCGTAGAAGCTGTCGGCGCAGGCTTCGCCGCGGACGACCGGGCCGCGACCGCGGGCGGTGATCTCTATGCGCTGACAGGCCTTGCGCTGGCGGCGGTTGCGTTCATGATCGAGCTCGACGTCGAAAAGGTAGATGGTCTTGTCGAACCGCTCGCAGCGGGCGAGTTTCTGTGAAACGTAGATGCGGAAATGATCGGGTATCTCGACGTTGCGTCCCTTGAACACGATCTCGGCATTGGCCGTTGGTTCGGCCTGGTCTTCGGGTCCGGCTGCTTCTAGAACCTGCTCGGATTCCGCGGTAAGCCTTGGCATTCGTGACAACTCGTTTCTCTTTTCACGTCACACGCGACCTGCGTGCCCGGCACTGAATCAGATACGCGCCGACGGGGTTAGAGCGGTATGAAGGAGCCACCGCCGCAGGCTGCCCGCCGGAGCAAGAGATCGTATTTTCACCTCCTACCGCGGGTGCTGCTGGTGTTCTCGACGTTAGCCCTTGTTCGCCTTACCGTGCCACCCCATTCGCAGACCTGTTGCGAGTTCTTCACGCGGCGGCGATGGCCAGAATCGCGGCCACCTGCACGCCGGCGGCATGGAGCACCCGAACGGATTCGCGCGCCGTGGCCCCGGTGGTGACGACGTCGTCGACGAGCAACACCTCCGTGCCCGGCCGGGGACCGCGCAGCCGTACCCGACCGTTGATGTTGCGTTCGCGGGCCGAGATGTCCAGGCCCACGGAGTCGCGGGCCATGGCCCGCATGCGCAAGGCCGCGGTGACGGTGACGTCGGGATGGGCGGCCACGGCGGTGCGTGCGATCCGGGTGATCGGATCTCCGCCGCGCTGGCGGGCCGCGGAGCGCCGGGTGGGCGCGGGCACGATCGTCAACGGGGTGCTCACCATGCCCCAGCAGGACAACCGGTGGATGCCGACGGCCAGCGTGTGCGCCAGGGGTGCGACGAGGTCGCCGCGGCCGCGCTCCTTGAGCGCCAGGATGGCCTGGCGCCGGACGCCGGTGTAGCGGCCGAGCGCGAACACCGGAACACCCGGATCGATGCGGGGACTGATCACCAGCGGTTCGCCGGGTTCGACAGCGAGGGCGGACGCGCATGCCGGACACCATCGGGTGGCGGGAGCTCCGCAGCCGCCGCACTGCAGCGGCGCGACCAAATCGAGGATCTCGAGCATGTCGCCAGTGTCGCCGCAGGGGGTGACAAGGCCGGATGGAGACCGACTTGTGACCAAACACTGACCGACTTGCGTTCGCGCACTTTCAATTTGGAGCCGTCAGCGGACCTACCATTCCAGCAGCGACGTCTTATTACCCATCCGACTAATTAACCCTGGAGAGAAAGCCATGCGGGCGGCGATCCGGTCTCTGCTGGCGTTCCTGTGCATCACTTCGACGGTGATCGCGGGGCACGCCGGTGTAACGCTGATGGCGGCAAGCACATCGAACGGTTATTCCGGCCTCGTCTCGGTTTTGCCCGTGCGCGGCTCTGTCGTTGGTGTCGCGCACCCCGTGGTGGTGACCTTCGGCAATCCGGTCGCCGACCGCGCGGCGATGGAGCGCGCCATCGAAGTTACGTCGGAGCCCGCGATGACCGGCAGGTTCGAGTGGGTGGACAGCAATGTCGTGCAATGGGTGCCCGACCGGTTCTGGCCGGCACACAGCACGGTGGCGCTGTCGGTAGGCGGTCTGCGCACGGAGTTCAAGACGGGTCCGGCGGTGGTCGGCGTCGCGGATGTCACCAACCACACCTTCACCGTCAGCATCGACGGGGTGGAAGCGGATGCGCCCCCGCCCGCCCTGCCGGCGCCGCATCACCGGTCGCACTTCGGCGAGGCGGGCGTGCTGCCGGCCTCGATGGGCAGGCCGGAATACGCGACGCCGGTGGGTACGTACAGCGTTCTTGCCAAAGACCGCTCGGTGATGATGGATTCGAGCAGCGTCGGCATCCCCGTCGACAACCCCGACGGTTACCGGCTGCAGGTCGACTATGCCGTCCGCATCACCAATCACGGTCTGTACGTCCATTCGGCGCCGTGGGCGGTCAACGCGATGGGCGTCGACAACGTCAGCCACGGCTGCATCAGCCTCAGCCCGACCGACGCCGAGTGGTACTTCAACACGGTCCACGTCGGTGACCCGGTAATCGTCAAAGAAGGCGCACCGGCCGTGGACAGCGGCAAGGAAGCCGACCCGAAACCGCTGCAGCCGTCGACCCTGAACCCCGATCGGCCGCCCAGCTAGAACGGTGGGGGTTCGTCGTCGGGTGGGCCGGTGGCGTTGATGCGGGCTTGGTGGTTGGCGCGGCGTTCGGCGGTGACGCGGGCGGCGCGGGCTTGGGTGCGGGTGCGTCGGCGGGTGGGCATCATCGCGGTGCGCTCGGCGCAGTAATCCGCCGGTGGGGTTTGGGCTTCGGGGGCGGGCATCCCACCCACCGCATGGCACAGGCTGGGAAACAGCAGCGCGGAACCGGGGGTGGTGACGTGGGTGTCCCCACCCGGGGAGGTCAGGATCAGGGTGCCGTCGGCGAGTTGTTTCTCGGTCCAGCCCCAAAACGTTTTCATCAAATGATGCGTGCGGCAGTAGCACTTGAGGTTGCCGGCGTGAGTGGGCCCACCGGAGGCGTAGGGGGTGGTGTGGTCACAGTCGCAGGCGGTGGCCGGCACATCACAGCCGGGCCAGCGGCACGTCAGGTCCCGGGCCCGCACGAAATCGGCGAGCGCTTGGGAGGGGTGGTAGTGCGGTTCGGGGGCGGCGTAGCCGGGGTGGATCAACGGCACCTGGCGGGCGGTCAGCGCCAACTCGGCCAACAGTTCGGGGGTGATGAGGTCTTCGGCGCCCAGCACACACCCGGGGCTGTCGCTGTGGCCATTGAGGGTGGCCTGTTCGGCGACCACATGAATCACCACCGGCGAGGCGGGCTTACGCCCGGCGGCGGTGCAATCGGGACGCCCGCACTCGCAGGCCAGCCGGGTGGCATCGGCGGCCAGCGCCCCCATGGCATCAGCGCGGCGCTGAGCCACCGTGCGCGGATCGTGGGGGCAGACCGTGGCCGCCAACGCCGAGATCCGCGCATCGAGGGCTTTGGCATCGGTGCTGCGCAGGCGTCCCTCCACCTGGCACAACCCGTTGAGCTCCTGGCTGATCCACACCTCCCGATCAGCCTGGGCCTCTGTGCGCCGCCGGACGGCATCGGCGTCGGTGTTGGCGACGATCTGGTCGATCTTCTGCGACAGCCGCCCGCGGCTCAACGAGGGCCAGCGTGTCACCCGCGCGGCGATCTTGTCGTCCACCGCCGCCAGCACCTGGGGGTCCTCGATCAGGTCGGTGCGGAACACGATCGTGGCGAACGCTTCCAGGTCGATGTCCCCGGCACAGAACACCGCCGCGACCTGGGGTAGGCGCTCGCGCATCGCCCGGGCGTAATGCAGTTTGGTCTCTGCGCGGCCCTGGCTGATCTTCAGCCCCGCGGCCACCTCCCCGGCCACCGCTTTGAACGTGTCGATCGCCCACTGACCCGTCTCAGAGCCCGCCACCGAGCGGTGGGAGAACAACTGCCCGATCGCCACCAATTCCGCGGCCTGGGCCTGATTGACCACCCGCGCCGCCGCAGCGATCCGCGTCATCCAGCCCACCGATTCCTCGGTCTTTTCTAGAAGTGCCCTGCGGTGGGCCAACACCTCCAGGTAGCCGTCATACCCTTCCATCCCGGGTGCGAGGAACGGCAGCCTATCGAACATACATTCGATTGTACACGCTGCTATGACCGCGTTGTGTGATGTCTCAGGACATCGGTGACAGTTCTGTGTCAGGACATCGGTGCCAGTTGGTGTGTCAGGACTTCGGTGACGTTTTGTCGTTTTTGGGGTGTGGGCCGCGGGGTCGTCCGTTGCCGACGTAAGTCACCCCGGGTGCGGGTCTTGTGTGCTCGATGAGGACTTCGCCGTCCAGGTCGGCGACGATGATCTTGTCGCCGTTGGTGACGACCAGGACCTGGTCAAAGCCGCGTCGTCCATCGACCTTGTACTGGACCCCGGCGAGCATGAATGTTCCGGCGGTGGTCAGTGTCCTGACGCTGGTGCCGGCGGGCAGGTCTTTGGGTGCGGGTGCAGGCCGGTGCCGCTTAAGTGCAGCTTGGACGAAGAAGGGCTGGTCGGGTTTGGGGCGGGGAGCCTGCGCCTTCTCGGTGGCCTCCCAGGCCGCGCGGGGTGTGATGCGGCCAGGCAGCCCTTGGTGGGGGCGCTCGTTGTTGTAGATGTCGTCGAAGGCGTCGATTTGGGTCTGCAACTCGGCCAGCGTGCTCGCGAGAGGCTGCTTGTCCAAGTAGCGGAACAAGGTCTGATGGAAGCGTTCGTTCTTGCCCTGGGTGGTCGGTTTGTAGGGCTTGCCGGTCATCGCCGCCACGCCCAGGCTTGCGAGGTGTTCTACGAGCTGGCCCAGATATCCACGCCGCGAGGGGTTAAGCGCGAGCCCGTTGTCCGACAGCAGTCGTTGGGGCACTCCGTGGGCGGCGATGGCCTTGTCCACCACTGCGATCGCGTCCGTGGCGGTCTCGCTGAATGCGACGTGGGAAGCGACCGCGTAGCGGGAGTGGTCGTCGATGAGCTGGAAGATTACGCACTTTCGTCCGCCGCTCAGCACGTACTCGGTCGCGTCGAGTTGCCAGCACGCATTCGGCGCCGGATAGACGAACCGCCGCCATGCCGAGCGGGGCTTCTTCTTCGGCTCCAGACGAGCCACGCCAGCCTCACGGAAGATGCGCGCCAGCGATGCCGTGGAAGGTACCGGTTGTAGGCCCATCGCGCGCATCTTTTCGTGCACACTGATCGGCCCGTGATCCAGGCCGGAGGCCTCCAGTGCGGCACGCACTGCCACAGCCTGCTCCTTGATCGCATCGCTCAACTTCGATGGGCTCGACTTGGGTCGTCTCGTCCTGGGTTCAAGTACCGCGGCCGGCCCGTCGGCCTTGGCGCGTTTACGCAACTCGTAGAACGACTTGCGGGAGATGCCGTACTCGGCGCAGAACGTCGAAACCGCCCCGCGGGGCGCGTCATCGGGCCACTGCGAGATAGCAAGCCGGACCAGAGGATCGATCGGTTCATTAACAGCCACCACCCGAACCCTGAGGCAGAAATGTCACCACCAACACAGCCCGAACTGTCACCGATGTCCTGACACAGAACTGTCACCGATGTCCTGGGAGATGACACTATGACCGCGTTGACTCGTCAGAAATGCGCGCGAAAGGGTGATTCGTTGCCTCATCGAGAATGCGCGCGTGGACGGCGCGCCTGCCTGGTCGGGTCAGCAATGAGTTCGGTAGGCCCGGTTGATGGGGTTGACATTGGCAGAGCGCAGGGCGGTGACCCAATCAGCGGCGACTCGTTATCAGCAGGCCGGTAAGCGCGGTAAGACCCGGATTCTTGACGAGTTGTGCGCCAACACGGGCTGGCATCGCAGCCATGCCCGCAAGGCACTTAAAGCCGCGCTGGCCCCCAGGATCATGTCTGCACGAAGTCCGCGGCCCGTGAAATACGGCGAGGATGTGATTGCTGCGCTGACGATCTGCTGGACGGTGCTGGGCATGCCCGCCGGCAACGGCTCGCACCCATGCTCACCGAGCTGGTAGCCGTGCTGCGCCACTTCCGGGAGCTGGTCATCAGTGACGAGACGGCGGCACTGCTGGTATCGATGTCGGCGGCCACCATCGATCGCCGCCTGGCCGATGAACGGGCCAGATACAAGATCAAAGGACGCGTGGGCACCAAGCCGGGGTCGCTGATCCGAAGTCAGATCCCGGTGCGCACCTGGGCCCAATGGGATGACGCTGTGCCCGGCTTCGTCGAGATCGACACGGTCTTCCATGACGGCGGCAATCGGGGTGGAGGCCATGCGTTCACGTTGACGGTCACCGATATCGCCACCGGCTGGACCGAAAGCCGCTCGCTACCGGACAGGACGGCCAAACACATCCTGGCCGCCCTCAATCAGATCGCCGCCGCGATGCCGTTCCCGATCCTCGGCGTGGACTGCGATAACGGATCGGAATTCATCAACGACGACCTCTTGGCATGGTGCCAAGACCGGCGAATCACCTTCACCCGGTCACGGCCGGGCAACAAGAACGACGGCTGCCACGTCGAGCAGAAGAACTGGGTGGTGGTCCGCACCGTGGTCGGCTACTACCGCTACGACACAGCGTCAGAACTCTTGCTACTCAACGAGATCTGGCGAATGCAGTCACAGCTGACCAACTACTTCCACCCCCAGCAGAAATTGGTATCCAAAGTCCGCAAAGGCGCCAAGGTATCCAGAAAACACGACACGGCCACCACCCCGTTTCACCGGGCGACCGACCACCCGAGTATGACCGTGGACCGCATCGTGGCGCTCAAGCGGACCTACTCACTGATCAACCCAGCCGCCACCCAACGCCAGATTCAGGCGTTGACCAACCAACTCTTCACCCTGACCACCAGCAAAGCCCCAGCCGGCGTCCCGACTCCACTCACCAAGCGCGCACGTTCACGTGAGGCAACCAACAACCCTTCGCGCGCATCTTGACATGAGGCAACTTGTGACACGCGGGTGCCGCCGCAACTCAGGCGTCGAAGTCCGCGCGAGTGCGAACCACCGCCGCTTCGCCGACAATCAACCGATGTCCGCACAGAATCCGGCCTTCCGAACGGGAAGGGGTAGCGGCGGGGCGATCGGGCTTGTCGCGCTGCATGCCGTTCTGGTGCTCTTGACGGTGCTGCTGAATCTGGCTCTTCTCGTCACCGCCGATCCGCACGATGGGTGCCGCATTCACCACGTTGGTTGCGAGCGCGGAGCCCACCTCCGAGAGGCTGCCTTGATCAGTGCGGTGGGAACCGGCGTGCTGATCATTGTCGAGGTCGTCATGACGACCTACGCGCACTTGTGGAAACGTCAGCGACTTCCCTTTGCCGTCCCGCTGCTGTGCTCGATCGGCCAATTCATCGTTCTCGCAACCGCTTTCGCACTGGGTGGTGCGGGCACTCCGTAACTAGTGCGCCGTAACTACTGCGCCGGCACACCCACCGCACCGCACGCCGGAAGCGCCGTCGTCGTGCCGGCCAAGACGGCCGGGATCGGCGCCGAGGGCACCTCGGCGGCGACGGCCTGAGGCGCCGGCGCCTGCGGCCCGGGCAGCACGACCGGGTCGGCGGCCTTGCCGCTCGAGGGAGTCATGGGCGCCCCCTTGCCCGTCCCGGCCTGCGTCATGATCGGAGCAGCCGCCGGAGCACCCTCGGCCGCACCAGCCCCAGCCCCCGCGACGGGAACCACCGGCCCCAACGGAGGAACGACGGGCACCGGCGGCACGACCGGCACCGGCGGCACCACGGGCACGGCCGGCGCGATCGGCACCGGACCTGGCAGCACCACCGGTGCGGCGGCTACCGGCCCTGCAGCGAATCCCATCTGCTGCTCAATGCAGTTCCCTCCACCAGTGCGCAGCGGCGTGGCCACCGCGCCCGGACTCAACGCCAGCGCAGCCCCGCACAACCCCGCGCCGGCGGCAACCGCAACGCAGAATCGATCGATTATCCGCAACGCCAACTCCGTTCGTTCTCCCCAATTGCCCCCGCAATCAATAACAATGGGGAACCGTATCGGCGCGCCGAATTCCTGCCTAGAGCCCTAAGTTGATGGATGCCGAACCGATGCCAAGCACCAGCCGCGCCGTGACAGTGTCTTTCCCAAACAGTTACGCAGCGAAGGGTTTTGGCCGCCGAAGCTGTGCTACGCGACCAACTCGTGACCTGAACACCGCCAATCGGCATACCCGGGAAAACGCTCGATTAATGGTCGCTCAGCAAATCCAAACCATAAATTACAGGCATGTAATTTACATTCATGTAATTCACTCGCCGGAATCCGAACCCCACCACAACGAGGGCCAGCTGAAGCTCAGCGCGCCCTGGCTCAGCCGGGTGATCAGCTCTTCCAACGCCCGCAGCGGCAACTCCATCCGCCACTCGGGCAGCAGTCCGGACAGGTGCAGGGAGTCCGGCGTCAGCTCGACTCCGGTGATCATCAATCCGTGCGGCAGATCCGGCAGCACCACCTGATACGCCGGCGTGCGCAGCGGCAGTTTCCACCGTCGCTGGCCGGCCACCACCGCGCGCGGGCGCAGCCACAAAGTCGAGCCCACCACGTCGGCGTCCACCTCGAGACCGCCCAGGCCCGGCCGACGTGCCCAGCTCAGCCGCGCGGTCCCGTCCTCCCCCGACTCGCTGCGCAGATGCGGTGCCGCCTGCTCGAGCACGTGATCGAAGACGTCCTTCGGCAGTTCGGTGGTCAGCTCTGTCGGAGCGGCGATGACCAGCGGCGGCACCCCGGGGCGGATGTGCACGTTGCGCATCACCGCGACCGCACTCTGCAGCCGGTTGTCGGCCCAGCGGATGTCGCGGGCGGCCACCCGGACTTCGCCGAGCTGGCCCACCGGCAACCCCTGCGGATCGAGCTCCGATTCCAGCTCGACGACGGTTAGCGTCACGTCCTGATCGCCGATGCGCACGGTGACTTCCTTGCCGACCAGCAGCTGCTGCAACGTCGCGAACAAGGTGCGGTAGGGCATCGCCACCGCGTGCGCCCCGACCGACGGTATCCCGGTCGACGACCACAGCGACGTCAGCATCTCCAAGGCGCGGAACGGGTCGTCCCAACGCAGGAAGGGAACCTTGGGCGACATCGGCAAGCGCCTCCTCACCAGCAGATTAGCCGGTGTAGTCAGCGGTTAGACACGGTCATCCCGGCAGGACCGGCGCGGCCCCGCCGATCATCAGACCGGCCACCTCTGACCAGCCCTGTTGGCTTTCCGCGGCAGACGCGGAGTACATCAGAACGCCCTGCGGACCGGCCACGTACACGGTGGACGGACTAGCCGCGATCGCGAACAGCGGGATCTGCAGCCCGCGTGCGGGCGCATCCGAGTTGACGCCGTCGAGGTTCACATAGGACACCGGGTGGGTGGCGTCGTTGCGGGTCACCACGATGTCGTCACCGGTTCGCCAATACAGGGACACCACCGACGTGCCCAGGCCGAAGCCCAGCCGGCGCGGGTACGTCAGAGCGAACTGGCCGGCCTGAGTCTGCTCGACACCCGCGAGAATCACCTGGCCCCCGATCACCATTGCCGCGCGGGTGCCGTCCCGGGACAGCTGCAGGTCGGTGATGGGTCCGGGGTAGCGGCTCGACACCGCGGTGGAATCCACCGGAATGCGGGCCGGTTGCCCGGTGGCGGGTTCCTGGATCGCGCGCAGCACGTTATTGGAGTCGACCACCACCCACACCGCGTCATCCAGCGACCA
The DNA here is from genome assembly GCF_003614435.1 of Mycobacterium paragordonae. NCBI lineage: Bacteria > Bacillati > Actinomycetota > Actinomycetes > Mycobacteriales > Mycobacteriaceae > Mycobacterium > Mycobacterium paragordonae. The sequence continues at coordinate 1,557,608 of NZ_CP025546.1, read as the reverse complement.
GCTGGGCCGCGACAGGTTGTGCCCGTCGGCGGACTGGACCGCCTCGCCGCCGAGGTCCCCGATCCACAACGACGCCGCCATGTCCGGGGCTCCGCGGCGCAGCGTCACCACCGACGCCACCTGCCGCCCGCTGCGCGACAGGGCGGCGCCGGTCTGGTCCCCCATGCGGCCGAAGGCTCCCGGCACCGTGGTGACGTGTTGCCCGTCCAGTTCCACCAGCGATCCACCCACCAGCGCGTGCAAGCCGGCGCCGGCGCCGTCGGCCACGCCCGGGTCGGTGGCGGCGACGTCGGAGGTGTTCCAGCCCTGCGCGAACCGGTCATCCAGGGGGGCGCCGTCGGCGTTGATCACGTACGGCCCGCGGATGTCGGCGCGCGCCAGCGTCCAGATGATCTGCGCGGCAAGCAGCGCCCTGCTGTGCGGATCGGTGGTGGACAGCTTCTCCAGTTCGATGCGGGCGCCGCCGTAACCCTTGCCGACTCCACTCTTGCCGCCGTCGGCGCGGGTGACCGGGCCGCGCAGCCGCAGTGGTGGAGCCAGCAGATTACGGACCGTATGCGCCATCTCCGGGCGCGGGCCGGCCAGCAGCTTGGAGATCAGCTCCGTGGCCAGCTGGTCGTGGTCGGACACCGCGACGTAGCGCGGATCGGGCACGACGGTTTTGCCGGTGGGGTCGGCGAAGTACAGCGTGTTCCGCTTGTAGGTGGACTGGAATTGCTGCCAGTCCAGGAAGACGCCGTTGGGCAGCCGGTCGATGCGCCAGCCGCCGGAGGTCTTGACCAACTCGATCTGGCCCGGGTCGGGCAGCTGGCCCTCGGCGGTCTCGAAGACCCCGATATCGGACAGCGAGCCCAGGATGTCGGCCCGCATGGTTGCCGAAACCCGTTCGGCGCCACGGGTTTCGACGAACACGACGTGGTCGATCAGGAGGGCGCTACCGGCGTCGTCCCAGGAATTGGAGGCGGACTGAGTGAGGAACTGCCGGGCCGCCAGGTGCCGGTTGGCCGGATCGGCGGTGGCCTTGAGGAATTCGCGCAACAGCACGTCGGGATCCATGCCCGGGGTGGGTTTGGGCAGGTTCGAGGGTGCGGGCCGCTCGACGGTGCCGATGGCCTGCGGCGCCGACGAACTGGGCACGCTCGCGCAGCCGGCCACCACGCTGACCGCCATGAGCAGAACACCAAGAGCGCGCCTCATCCGGCGTGCTCCCGGGTCCGCTGGTCGACGGCCGAGGCCGGGTTGGCGGCCGGTGCCGGCGCCGGGATCGGCTTCATCGGCAACGGACTGGTGGTGACCTTGTGCCCGCGCACCAGCGGCAGCGTCAGCCGGAAGCATGCTCCCTGACCGGGCTCGCCCCAGGCTTCCAGGCGGCCCTGATGCAGCCGGGCATCCTCGATGCTGATCGCCAGACCTAGCCCGGTGCCGCCGGAGCGCCGCACCCGGGACGGGTCCGAGCGCCAGAACCGGCTGAACACCAGCTTCTCCTCGCCGGGTCGCAGCCCGACGCCGTAGTCGCGGACGGTGACAGCCACGGTGTCCTCGTCGGCGGCCATCCGGATCCGCACCGGCTTGTGCTCGGCGTGGTCGATGGCGTTGGCGATCAGGTTGCGCAGAATGCGTTCCACCCGGCGGGCGTCGACCTCGGCGATCACTTCTTCGGTCGGCATGTCCACCAGCAGCTCGATGCCGGCCTCCTCGGCCAGATGGCCGACGTTGACCAGCGCGTTGTTCACGGTGGAGCGCAGGTCGACCGCCTCGACGGACAGCTCGGCCACACCGGCGTCGTGCCGGGAGATCTCAAGGAGGTCGTTGAGCAGCGTCTCGAAGCGGTCCAGCTCGTTGACCATCAGCTCGGTGGAGCGGCGCAGCGCGGGATCAAGGTCGGCGCTGTGGTCATAGATCAGGTCGGCGGCCATCCGCACCGTGGTCAGCGGGGTCCGCAGTTCGTGGCTGACGTCGGAGGTGAACCGGCGTTGCAGGTTGCCGAACTCCTCGAGCTGGGTGATCTGGCGGGACAGGCTTTCGGCCATGTCGTTGAACGACACCGCCAGGCGCGCCATGTCGTCTTCACCGCGGACCGGCATGCGCTCGGATAGGTGCCCCTCGGCGAACCGCTCGGCGATCCGCGAGGCCGACCGCACCGGAACCACCACCTGCCGCGACACCAGCAGCGCGATGCCCGCCAGCAGGAGCAGCAATACCACCCCGCCGGTGGCCATCGTGCTGCGCACCAGCGTGATGGTGGCCTGCTCGTTGGCCAGCGGGAAGATCAGGTACAGCTCCAGGTTCGCCACCCGCGACGACGTCGGCGTCCCGACGATCAGCGCCGGGCCGGAGAAGCCGTCGGTGTGCACCGTCGCGTACTGGTAGGCGGCCTGGCCGGCTTTGACGAAGCCGCGCAACGCATTCGGCACCTGGTCGACGGGGCCAGCGGTCGAGGCCGCCCGCGGCCCGTCCCCCGGCACCATGAGCACCGCGTCGAAGGCCCCGGCCAGGCCGGCGCCGGAGGCAGTATCGGTTTTCGAGGTCAGCGTGTTGCGTGCCAGTTGCAGGCTGCTGTCCAGCGAGCGGGTTTCTTCACCGTTGACGATGCCGCTGACGGTGTTGCGCGCCCGCTCGATCTGGTCCGTCGCCGCTTTGACCTTGACGTCGAGCACGCGGTTGGTGACCTGGCTGGTCAGCACGAAACCCAGCGCCAGAATCACTGCCAGCGACAACCCCAGGGTCAGCGCAACGACACGTAGTTGCAGGGATCGGCGCCAAACCACGGCGACGGCTCGGCTCACAGCGCTCAAGCCGCGCGGCAGAGGACCGGAACGCCCCCAGCGACCTCGACTACGTCGTGGTGAGCGCCAGATCACCTACACCGCACTCTCCCGGCCGCCGGATCACGGAGGGCCGGCCTTGTAACCCACTCCTCGAACGGTCAGAACCACGGTCGGGTTCTCAGGATCCTTTTCGACCTTGGCGCGCAGGCGCTGGACGTGCACGTTCACCAGACGGGTGTCCGCCGGGTGCCGGTAGCCCCAGACCTGTTCGAGCAGCACATCACGAGTAAACACCTGGCGGGGTTTACGCGCCAACGCGACCAGCAGGTCGAATTCCAGCGGCGTCAGCGAGATCTGCTCACCGTTGCGGGTGACCTTGTGCGCCGGCACGTCGATGTCGACGTCGGCGATGGACAGCATCTCGGCCGGCTCGTCGTCGTTGCGGCGCAGGCGCGCCCGCACCCGCGCGACCAGCTCCTTGGGCTTGAACGGCTTCATGATGTAGTCGTCGGCGCCGGACTCCAGGCCGAGCACCACGTCCACGGTGTCGGTCTTGGCGGTCAGCATGACGATCGGGACGCCCGAATCGGCGCGCAGCACCCGGCAGACGTCGATGCCGTTCATACCGGGCAGCATCAAGTCCAACAGCACCAGATCCGGGCGCAACTCGCGCACGGCAGTCAGGGCCTGAGTGCCATCGCCGATGACCGCGGTGTCGAAACCCTCCCCACGCAACACGATGGTGAGCATCTCGGCCAGCGAAGCGTCGTCATCGACGACGAGAATCCTTTGCCTCATGGTCTCCATGGTGTCACCAGATCAAGACAAAACTCGGCTACCACACGCGTGTTTCTCGATTGATAAGGCCAAATGGCACCGAAATTGTGCTAAACGGCCGTCAATCGGGTTGCCCAGGCCCCCAAAGGGACGTGGCCAGCCCTGCCGGATCGACGTCCGCGTCCACCACGAGCCATCGCCCGGACCAGTCCGCGGCGGCCAGTTCGGCGTACACCGCGCCGGTCCGGCGCTGCAGTCCATCGTCACGTTCGTAGCTGTCGCGTGCCCGGCCCGGGTCGCTCTCGGCCCGGCTGCGGGCGCGCTGTCCCGCGAGTTCGGCCGGCACCGCGAGCAGGATCTGCCAGTCCGGCACCGGCAACGCCAGCCGCTCGTACTCGAGCGCGCGCACCCACGCCACCGCGTCCCCGGCCGCGTCCTGATGCAACCGGGCCGCGCTGTAGGCCGCGTTGGAGGCGACGTAGCGATCGAGGATCACCACGTCGTGCTCGTCGGTGAGTCGCTCGATCTCCGCGATGGCCCCGGCCCGGTCGAGCGCGAACAAGGTCGCCATCCCGTACACCGACTCGGCGAGATCACCGTGCTGACCGTGCAGCGCCTCGGCCGCGAGGTCGGCCGTGATCGACTGCCCGTACCGCGGGAACGCCAGCGTCGCCACCGACTTGCCGGCGCGGTGCAGGTGCGCGCGCAGGCCGTCGGTCAGCGTTCGCTTGCCGGAGCCGTCGACGCCTTCGATCGCGATCAGCACGGCGCGAGGCTACCTGCCCGGCGCCGAATGTGCGGCTGACCGCACGCTCGACGCTGGGTGTGCGGCTGGGCGCACACTCGCGACGGGACCCGACTCAGTAGCGGTAGTGGTCCGGCTTGTACGGGCCCTCGACGTCGACGCCGAGGTATTCGGCCTGGTCCTTGGTCAGCTTGGTGAGCGTGCCACCGAGCGCCTCGACGTGGATCCGGGCCACCTTCTCGTCGAGGTGCTTGGGCAGGCGGTACACCTCGTTGTCGTACTCGTCGTTCTTGGTCCACAGCTCGATCTGGGCGATCGTCTGGTTGGCGAAGCTGTTGCTCATCACGAACGACGGGTGGCCGGTGGCGTTGCCCAGGTTCAGCAGCCGACCCTCGGACAGCACGATGACCGAGCGGCCGGTCTCCTTGAAGGTCCACAGGTCGACCTGCGGCTTGATGTTGGTCTTCGTCGCGCCGGAGCGCTCCAGGCCGGCCATGTCGATCTCGTTGTCGAAGTGGCCGATGTTGCCCAGGATCGAGTGGTCCTTCATCGCCTTGATGTGGTCGAGCATGATGATGTCTTTGTTGCCGGTCGACGTCACCACGATGTCCGCGTCGGCGATGGCGTCCTCGACGGTCACGACGTCGAAGCCCTCCATCATCGCCTGCAGCGCGTTGATCGGGTCGATCTCGGTGACCTGGACCCGGGCGCCCTGGCCCTTCATGGCCTCGGCGCAGCCCTTGCCCACGTCGCCGTAACCACAGATCAGCACCTTCTTGCCGCCGATCAGGGCGTCGGTACCGCGGTTGATGCCGTCGATCAGGGAGTGGCGGGTCCCGTACTTGTTGTCGAACTTCGACTTGGTGACCGAGTCGTTGACGTTGATCGCCGGGAAGGCGAGGTCACCGGCCGCGGCGAACTGGTACAGACGCAGCACACCGGTGGTGGTCTCCTCGGTGACGCCCTTGACCGACTCCGCGATCTTGGTCCACTTGCCCTTGTCGGTCTCGAAGCGGTTGCGCAGCACGCCCAGGAAGATCTTCCATTCCGCCGAGTCGTCTTCCTCGGCGGGCGGCACGACGCCGGCCTTCTCGTACTGCATGCCGCGCAGCACCATCATGGTGGCGTCGCCACCGTCGTCAAGAATCATGTTGGCCGGCTTGTCCTCGTCCGGCCAGGTGAGCATCTGCTCGGCGGCCCACCAGTACTCCTCGAGCGTCTCGCCTTTCCAGGCGAACACCGGGACACCCTTGGGCTCTTCGGGTGTGCCATGCGGGCCGACAACGACGGCGGCCGCCGCATGGTCTTGGGTCGAGAAGATGTTGCACGACGCCCACCGAACTTCTGCACCCAGGGCGGTGAGGGTTTCGATCAGCACCGCGGTCTGGACGGTCATGTGGAGCGAACCCGAGATGCGGGCTCCCTTCAGCGGCTGCACCTCGGCGTACTCGCGGCGCAGTGACATCAGGCCGGGCATCTCGTGCTCGGCGATCCGGAGTTCCTTGCGGCCGAAATCCGCCAGCGACAGGTCGGCAACTTTGAAGTCGATGCCGTTCAGAACGTCGGGGGTAAGCGAATTTTCGAGCGTCGTCATAGGGGTTTACATCCTTCTTTGGGGGCTTCTTTGAGTCTGAGCAGGCGCGTCGGCCTAGATACTCTCTCGACTCACTCTAGCCTCCGGCCAATTGCCGTCCTGGTCAGGGCACGTTGATGACGCCGTGGCGCTCGGCGAACGGGGTCATCATCCTGGCCAGATCCGCCGCGACGTCGTGGTCGGCCTCGGGCGGCATGGACACGTAGCTCAAGCACAGCCGGACGATCGCCCGCGACAGCACACCCGCGTCGTCGTCGCTGGTGGCCAGCCACGTCTGGGTGAACGCGGTGGCCAGCCGAGCCGAGGCCCGACTGATGATCGGCGCGCTGTCGGTGGTGATCAGCTGCAGCAGGTCGGGCTTGGCGACACCGGTCAACAGCGAGATCACCAGCGGGTCGGCCGCCGACTCGGCGAAGAAGGCCCGGAAGCCCTGCAGGAACGACTCGTAGATGTTGCCGATGTTGGCGTCCAGCGCACCCTTGACCGTGTCGACCAGCCGGTCGGCCAGGCGCAGGGCGTAACCCTGCGCCAGGCCCTGCCGGGACCCGAACTCGTTGTAGATGGTCTGCCGGCTGATGCCGGCGGCCCGGGCCACGTCGGACAAGGTGATGGCGGACCAGTCGCGGGTGAGGAGCAGATCCCGCATCGCGTCGAGCACCGAGTCCCGCAATAAAGCGCGGGACGCTTCGGCGTAGGGAATCCGCTTCACAGGCGCGACCATATCTGTTTTCGCAGCGAAGTTGGTGCCGATCATGACCGGGCCACCTCCACCATGACGAAGTCCGACTTCGCGGCTCCGCAGTCCGGGCAGCTCCAGTCCTCGGGGATGTCGTCCCACCGGGTGCCGGGCGCGATGCCGTCTTCCGGCCAGCCCAGCTCCTCGTCGTACTCGAAACCGCACTGCACGCACTGGTAGAGCTTGTAGTCACTCATGTCATCTCATCCTTCCTGGACTAGTTCGAAATCGGGCTTCTCGCGGACGGCGCAGTCCGGACAAGTCCAGTCATCGGGGACCTGGTCCCAGCCGGTTCCGGCCGGAAAACCTTCGCGGGCATCGCCTTTGGCCTCGTCGTAGCGGTAGTCGCAACACGGGCACTTGTACGCGGCGCTCATGCTGCCACTCCGTACTTGGCGAGCAGCTTCTTACGCAGCCGCGGCTGCACGTTGACCTTGGTGATGTCGCCGTCGTAGTGGTCGAGCACCCGGTGGTCCATCACCTTGCGCCACAGCGGCGGGAAGTAGGTCAGCGAGATCATCGACGCGTACCCGCTGGGCAGGTTCGGCGCACCTTCCATGCTGCGCAGCGTCTGGTAGCGCCGCGTCGGGTTGGCGTGGTGGTCGCTGTGCCGCTGCAGGTGGTACAGGAACAGGTTGGTGACGATGTGGTCGGAGTTCCAGCTGTGCACCGGGGCGCACCGCTCGTAGCGGCCGTTCGCGTTCTTCTGTCGCAGCAGGCCGTAGTGCTCGAGGTAGTTGACTGCTTCCAGCAGGCTGAAGCCGAAGATCGCCTGGATGACCAGGAACGGGATCACGCTCACACCGAAGGCCGCGATTAGCGCGCCGAACAGCACGACGGTCATCGCCCAGGCGTTCAGCACGTCGTTGCCCAGGTAGGTCCGCGGGTCCCAGGGGCTCTTGCCGAGCCGGCGGATGCGCTGCGCCTCCAGGTGTACCGAGGAGCGGGCGCTGCCGATGACGCTGCGGGGCAGGAATTCCCAGAACGTCTCGCCGAAGCGGGCCGAGGCGGGGTCCTCCGGGGTGGAGACACGGACGTGGTGGCCGCGGTTGTGCTCGATGTAGAAGTGGCCGTATGCGGTCTGCGCCAGGGTGATCTTGGACAGCCAGCGCTCCAGCGAGTCCTTCTTGTGCCCCATCTCGTGCGCGGTGTTGATGCCGACGCCGCCGAGCACGCCCACCGAGAGCGCCACGCCGATCTTGCCCAGCCAGCCCAGTCCGCCCTCATACCCCAGCCAGTGCAAGTTCGACGCGGTGAACAGGTAGGCGCCCAGGACGACGCTCGCGTACTGGAACGGAATGTAGATGTAGGTGCAGTAGCGGTAGTACTTGTCGTTTTCCAGCCGCTCCATGACCTCGTCTGGCGGGTTCTGCCCGTCGGGACCGAAGCGCAGGTCCAGCAGCGGCAACAGGATGTAGACCAGGAACGGCCCGATCCACAGCGGCAGTTGCGCCGCCGTGTGCCAGCCGAGCTGGTTCATTCCCCAAATCACCGGCAGCATCACGAAGAGCGCCGTCGGGGCGATCAGTCCCATCAGCCACAGGTAGCGCTTCTTGTCGCGCCATTCGTATACCGGCACCTCCGGAGTGCCGTCGATCTGTGTGGTCATACGCCATACCTCCTTGTGTGAGTCTCACCACTTGAGGTTGGACATTACAACCGTTTACGTCTCGTGTCTAGACACGGAGCGTTGTTTTGTAAAGCAAGTATCCAAATGGGGCTTAAATGTCCAGGTCGGCGTCACCCTTCTCCCGCCGGGCCTGCACCGAGTGCCGGCGGCCGTAGCCGACGTAGATGGCGACGCCCACCAGCAGCCAGACGCCGAACCGGACCCAGGTCAGCGCCGTCAGGTTGAGCATCAGCCACAGGCACGCGCACACCGACGCGACCGGCAGCACCGGCACCCACGGCGCGCTGAAGCCCCGGGGCAGGTCCGGTCGGGTTTTGCGGAGCACGATGACGCCGGCCGACACCAGCACGAAGGCGAACAGCGTGCCGACGTTGACCATCTCTTCGAGCTTGTTAATCGGGAACACCGCGGCCGTCGCCGCGATCACCGCCGCGACCAGCATGGTGATCCGCACCGGGGTGCCACGAGCCGAGGTCTTGGCCAGCCCCCGGGGCAGCAGGCCGTCGCGCGCCATCGCGAACAGCACGCGGCACTGACCGAGCATCAGGACCATCACCACCGTGGTCAGGCCGGCCAGCGCTCCGACCGAGATGATTCCGCTGGCCCAGTAGATGCCGTTGGCCTGGAACGCGGTGGCCAGGTTCGCCTGCCCGTGCCCGGGGACACTGCGCAGCTGGGTGTAGGACACCATCCCGGACAGCACCACGGCCACCGCCACATAGAGCAGCGTCACCACCCCGAGGGAGGCCAGGATGCCGCGCGGGACGTCGCGCTGCGGGTTCTTGGTCTCTTCGGCCATGGTCGCGACGATGTCGAACCCGATGAAGGCGAAGAACACGATGGACGCGCCCGCCAGGACGCCGTACCAGCCGTAGTGGCTGCCGCCCGCACCGGTCAGCAGCGACAGCACGGATTGGTCCATGCCGCGGCCCTGGTGCTCGGCCTCGGGTTTGGGAATGAACGGGGTGTAGTTGGCGGCCTTGATATAGAAGGAGCCGACGATGACGACCAGGATGACGACCGAGACCTTGATGGCGGTGACCACCGCGGAGAACCGGGACGACAACTTGGTGCCCAACGCCAGCAGTATGGCCACCAGCACGACGATCAGTAGCGCGCCCCAGTCGAAGTCGATCGGCCCGAGCGCGACGGTGCCGCCGGCAAAACCGAAGACCGTACCCAGGTAGCTGGACCAGCCCTTGGCGACCACGGCCGCGCCGATCGCCAGCTCCAGCACCAGATTCCAGCCGATGATCCAGGCCAGAAACTCGCCGAAGGTGGCATAGGAGAACGTGTAGGCACTGCCCGCCACCGGAAGCGTCGACGCGAACTCGGCGTAGCACAGCGCCGCCAGCGCGCAGGTGCCGGCGGCGATCAGAAACGAGATCCAGATGGCCGGTCCGGTGATGTCGCCAGCGGTGGACGCGGTGACGGTGAAGATGCCGGCCCCGATCACCACCGAGACCCCGAAGACCACCAGGTCCAGCCAGGTCAGATCCTTGCGGAGCCGGGTGGTCGGCTCGTCGGTATCGGCAATCGATTGCTCGACCGATTTCGTGCGCCAGCGACCGGACATCTGCCCGCCCCTTCCGTCACCTGCAGTTGTGACCGCACAGTACTGGGTACTCTGCGGGAATGGTGGGGAGCGTAGAGAACAAAAATCATGCGGTGGTGATCGGTGCGAGCATCGCCGGGCTGTCCGCGGCCCGGGTGCTTTCCGACTTCTACGGGCGGGTGACCGTCTTCGAACGGGACGACCTGCCGAGCGCACCGGCCAACCGCGCGACCGTCCCCCAGGATCGTCATCTGCACATGCTGATGGCGCGCGGCGCCAACGAGTTCGAGAGCCTGTTCCCCGGCCTGCTGGACGACATGGTGGCGGCGGGTGTTCCGATGCTGGAGAACCGGCCGGACTGCATCCACCTGGGCGCCGCCGGTCACGTGCTGGGCACCGGGCACACGCTGCGCGACGAGTTCACCGCCTACGTGCCCAGCCGTCCGCACCTGGAGTGGCAGATCCGGCGCCGCGTTCTGGCGATCGACAACGTCGAGATCGTGCGGCGCCCGGTCGCCGAGCCGCGTTTCGAACCGGCGCTGCAGCGGGTGACCGGGGTGTTGCTGGACCCGGCCGTATCCGGCGAGGAACCCGAATTCGTCGCCGCGGATCTGGTGGTCGACGCCGCCGGCCGCGGCACCCGGCTGCCGGTATGGCTGGACCAGTGGGGCTATCAGCGTGCCCCGGAGGCGACGGTCGACATCGGAATCAACTACGCCACACACCAATTCCGCATGCCCGAGGGGCTGATCGCGGAGAAGGTAGTGGTCGCCGGCGCTTCGCACGACAAGTCGCTGGGGCTGGGCATGCTGTACTACGAGGACGGCACCTGGGTGCTGACCACGTTCGGCGTGGCGCACGAGAAACCGCCGCGGACCTTCCCCGAAATGCTCGCGCTGGCAGAGGATCTGCTGCCGGAGCACTTCAATAAAGCGCTGACGCAGGCCGAACCGCTCGGTGAGCCGGCGTATCACGCGTTCCCGGTGAGCAGATGGCGTCGTTACCACAAGCTGGAGCGCTTCCCGGCGGGCATCGTGCCGTTCGGCGATGCGGTGGCCAGCTTCAACCCGACGTTCGGGCAGGGCATGACGATGACGTCGATTCAGGCCGGCAACCTGCGCCGGGCGCTGCAGGCACCAGAGGGTGACCTGGCGGCCACACTCGCGCGGTTGACCGCCAAGACGACCTTCCCGGTGTGGATGATGAACGCGATCGGCGATGTGGCCCTGCACCACGCGTCCGGGGACCCGGAGCCACGGTGGTGGCGACCGGTCGGCGGGCTGTTCGATCAGTTTCTCGGCGCCGCCGAGACGGATCCCGTTCTGGCGGAATGGTTTTTGCGCCGGTTCTCGCTGCTGGACAGCCTCTACATGATTCCGCCGGCCCGGCTGATCGGGCGGACCATGGCGCACAACATGCGACTGTGGTTGAAGGAGCGCAAAGAACTTCGCGCTCAGAGCCGGCAGCGCGGGCTGGTCACAAGCCCACGGTAGCCCGGAACAGCTTGGCCGGACGCTCCGCGGAGAGCCGGATGGGGCCGTCGTCGGCACCGACCCACGCGGCGGCGCCGCGGTCAAGGGTCAGCGACCCGGTCTTGCCGTAGACGGTCAGAGATCCCTCCGCGCACAACAGGATCTGCGGCCCGTCGTGGCTCGATGCCGCGTCGACTTCGTGGCCGAGGTTGTCGCCGTCGAGCACCAGCAGTGCGAGCGCGAACTCGGCGGTCGGGGTGTCGTAGATCCGTTCCAGGCCGTCGCGGTGCATCGGCGCGCGCAGGTGCGCCTCGGCCGTCGGAGTGAAATCCAGCACCCGCAGCAACTCTGGAACGTCCATGTGCTTGGGCGTGAGGCCGCCGCGTAACACGTTGTCGGAGTTGGCCATCACCTCCACCGCGAAACCGCGCAGGTAGGTGTGCAGGTTGCCGGCCGGCAGGAAGATGGCCTCACACGGGGCCAGGGTGATGCGGTTGAGCAGCAGCGCCGCGAGCACCCCGGCGTCACCGGGGTAACGCTCCCCCAGTTCCAGCAGCGTCTTGACCTCGGCCGCGAACTCCGTTGCGCCGGAACTGATGTACACGATCGCGCCGTCGAGCACGGCGGGCACCAGTACGTCGAGGTCGGGCTGCGGTGCGGTGATCCAGGTGGTGAACAGCGCGCGCAGGCCGTCGGCGTCGGATTGGTCGTCGGACCCCGCGCTGAGCAAATCGATGAACGGGTCCAGGTCGGACACGTTCAGGGCCCGCAGCAACTCGATGGTCCGCGACGCCTGACGGAAACCGGCCAGCGCCTCGAAGGGCTGCAACGCCACCAACAACTCCGGCTTGTGACTGGTGTCGCGGTAGTTGCGCACCGGCGAGTTCACCGGAATACCGAGGCGCTCTTCACGAGCGAAACCCTCGAGCGCCTGGGCCGCGCTCGGGTGCGCCTGCAGCGACAGCGGCTCATCGGCGGCCAAAACCTTGACCAGGAACGGCAGCACGTCACCGAACCTGGCCCGCGACGCGGGCCCGAGTTGCCCCTCCGGGTCGGCGGTGAGTGCGGCCAGCAACGACGTCCCGCCGTCCGGTGTCTCCAGCCAGGCCGGGTCACCGGGGTGGGCGCCGAACCACAGTTCGGCCTCGGGATGCGCGGCCGGCACCGGCCGCCCGGTGAATTCGGCGATAGCGGTGCGTGATCCCCAGGCGTACGTTCGTAACGCTCCGCGTAGCAATTCCACCGTTTATCTATCCCCGTGCCAGTCGCAGGTAAACCGCGGCCATCTCCAGCCGAACGGCCAATACTGCCAGTTGCTGCTCGGCACGGGCCGCCGCGGTCGGCACGGGGGGCCGGTCAGGCGCGTCCTGCATATCTTCGGCACCGATGAGATAGACGTCGTCGAACCCGGCGACCCGGGCGGCGACCACGGTCCGCTCGGCGGCCAGCGTCAGTGCCAGCACGCGCAGCCGCTGGGGCAGCGGCCCGTCGATCTCCTCGTCGTGGAAGAGCGCGTCGGCGGGATCGGCGAACCCGCGCGGCCCGTTGCGCAGTGCGGCCACGGCATCGCCCAGACCGGCGGCCGCGGCGGCCTGCTGCGCGACCCGCAACAGGACCGAGCTGCCGTGCCGCGCCAGCGCCAGGGTCGCCGCGCTGTCGCCGGCCAGCGCGACCTGGCAGTCGGTCATGCGGGCGGCCAACGTCTTGGCCGGGTTGGTGAACAGATCCCGGCTTGCACTGTTGCGCAGCGCCTCGGCGTCCAGTTCGTCGGCCAGCGCGGCCAAATCGATGCTCAGCCGGGAGTCGATGGTCTGCAGCACCGCCAGCCCGGCGGCGAGATACCGACACAACCCGAACTCTTCGGGCGCCGGCAGGCGCGGCGACAACACCGCGACCCGGCCGGCCGTGGAGTCACGCAACGGGCCCTCGAACGGCGCCACCACGACCACCCGCGAACCTCGGCGCACCCCGGTCGCGGCCGCGCCCACCAGCGCGGGATCGCCGGGGTCGTCGCCGGCGACGATCAGCACGTCGAGCGGGCCGACCCACGGCGGCGCCTCGGTGACCAGTGCGATCGGCTCGGCGGCCGCGGTGGCCAGCGTCGCCGCCAGCAAGGCGCCGGCGGTCTCGGCGGCGCCGCGACCGGCCACCCAGATCACGCTGCGCACCCGGTCCTCACCGCGCAGCGAGTCCAATTCGCCTTCACTGAGGGCGGCCGCCACCGAACGCACCTGCGCGCCGGCCATCGACGCCGCGCGCAGCAGCCCGTCCCGGTCGGCGGCGATCAGGCCGTCAGCGTCCTCGAGATCGACGGCCCCGACCGCACTCACGGAGCGGCCTCGCTTGGCTGAGCCGCGATTTCGGAACTGACCTGCGCGACCACCGCATCCACATCCTCGATGCTGCGCCCCTCCACATTCAGCCGCAAGAGCGGCTCGGTGTTGGAGCTGCGCAGGTTGAACCAGCTGCCGTCGCCGAGGTCCACGGTGACGCCGTCCAGGTGGTCGATGGACTGGATCCGGCTTGCGAACGCCTTCAACACAGCCTCCACACACGCCGTCGCGTCGGCGACGGTGAAGTTGATCTCGCCGGAGGATTCGTAGCGCTGGTAGTCGGCGGTGAGGTCGGATAGCGGCCGGTCTTGTTCGCCGAGTGCGGCCAGCACGTACAGCGCGGCCAGCATGCCGGAGTCGGCGCCCCAGAAGTCGCGGAAGTAGTAGTGCGCCGAGTGTTCACCGCCGAAGATCGCACCGGTTTCGGCCATCAGCGCCTTGATATAAGAGTGGCCGACGCGCGAACGCAGCGGCGTACCGCCTCGCTCGACCACCAACTCGGGCACCGCGCGCGAGGTGATCACGTTGTGGATCACCGTGGCGCCGATCTCGCGGCCCAGTTCGCGGGCGGCCACCAGGCTGGTCACCGTGGACGGCGAGACGGGCCGGCCGCGCTCGTCGACGACGAAGCAGCGGTCGGCGTCGCCGTCGAACGCCAGGCCGATGTCGGCGCCGGTTTCGCGCACGAAGTTCTGCAGGTCCACCAGGTTCGCCGGGTCCAGCGGATTGGCCTCGTGATTGGGGAATGTCCCGTCCAGCTCGAAGTACAAGGGCAGCAACGTGATCGAGTCGATCGCGCCGAGTACCGCCGGTGCGGTGTGACCGGCCATGCCGTTGCCGGCGTCCACCGCGACCCGCAACGGGCGCAGTCCCTCGGTGTTGACCAGCGAGCGCAGGAACACACCGTAGTCGGCCAGCACATCCTTGTCGGTGCTATTACCGGAAGGGCCGTCGTGCCCGGGCACCCCGGCGATCAGGTCCTCGCTGATGGTCGTCAACCCGGTGTCGGCGCCGACCGGCTTGGCTCCCGCCCGGCACAGCTTGATGCCGTTGTACGCCGCCGGGTTGTGGCTCGCGGTGAACATGGCGCCGGGACAGTCCAGTAGGCCCGAGGCGAAATACAACTGGTCGGTGGAGGCCAGGCCGATGCGCACCACGTCCAGACCCTGGCCGGTGACGCCAGCGGCGAAGGCCGCCGACAGCGAGGGTGAACTGTCGCGCATGTCGTGGCCGATCACGACCTGACTCGCGCCTTCGCTGCGCATCAACCGGGCGAACGCCGCCCCGATGTCGGTGACCAGCGCCTCGTTGATCTGTTCGCCGACCAGGCCGCGGACGTCATAGGCCTTGATGACACGGTGGACAGCCTCGGCGGGCCACGACATTCTGCGGTGCTCCTGACGACCTGGGTGGGTAGGACTCTTCGGCCGCCAGCCTATCGGCCCGGCGGAGCCCCGGACCCATGTGGCGTGGCGATCGCAAGCGCGGCGTGAGCCGGGCGCCGGGGGTCGCCACCATCAGGCAGGGCTAACCGGGAGGATCCGGCAGTACCCGCAGGTGACCACGCCGGCGTCCGGAGCGGTGCTCGGGCGGTGCGAGCAGACCAGCGCTCGGGGCGGTGGCGTGGGCGCCCGCATGCTGCAGGTGGGCCTCGGCCACGGCGCCCGCGGAGCGCGGCACGTCGTCGAAGCCGTCGCTGGCCACGAAGCCGTTCACCAGTGCGGGGGTTCGGGTGATTGCCCCACCCTCGCGCACGGCGTCGGCCAGCGCAACCAGTTCGTCGTCCTCATCGGGATGCGTGGGCAGCGGCCCGGCATGGCGCATCAGTTCCCAGCCGCGCGGTGCCGTGATGCGGCCGGCGTGGTTGACACACAGATCCCACGAGTGCGGTTCCCGCGCGGTAGCGAGCGGGCCGACCACCGCCGTCGAGTCCGAGTAGACGAACGTCAACGTTGCCACTGCATAATGCGGACACCCGGGCCGGCAGCAGCGTCGGGGTACGTTCACGATCGAAAGGCTATCGCGGGAAAACGCCGCCGCAGCGGCGGACACGCGCATCGGCAGGGGCGATGTGGAACCGTTACCATCGGCGTCCAACCGTTACCATCGGCGCGTGAGCGGGGAAAGATCGGCTCTGCCGCCTGGCCGGCCGGGTCGCCGGCGGGGCCGGGATCTGCGGGGTCCATTGCTGCCGCCGACGGTGCCGGGCTGGCGCAGCCGGGCCGAGCGGTTCGACATGGCGGTCCTGGAGGCCTACGAACCGATCGAGCGGCGGTGGCAGGAACGGGTCGGCGAACTCGACGTCGCGGTCGACGAGATCCCGCGCATCTCCGCCAAGGATCCCTACAGTGTGCAGTGGCCGCCGGAAGTGATCGCCGACGGGCCGATCGCGCTGGCCCGGCTGATACCGGCCGGCGTCGATGTTCGCGGCAATGCGACAAGAGCGCGAATTGTGTTGTTCCGCAAGCCCATTGAGCGACGAGCGAAAGACACCGTCGAACTCGGCGACTTGCTGCATGAAATCCTGGTGGCCCAGGTGGCCATCTATCTGGACGTGGAACCTTCAGTCATCGACCCCTCGATCGACGACTGATCAGGTAACGACGGTCAGATGATGCCGCGCTTGAGGCGGCGACGTTCGCGCTCGGACAGACCGCCCCAGATGCCGAAGCGCTCGTCGTGCGCCAGGGCGTACTCGAGGCACTCGTGCCGGACCTCGCAACCCAGGCAGATCTTCTTGGCCTCGCGGGTGGAGCCGCCCTTCTCCGGGAAGAAGGCTTCGGGGTCGGTTTGAGCGCACAGCGCTTTGTCCTGCCACTGATCGGCAGGGATCTCCTCGATCGGCTCCGGCTCGAACACAGCGGGCGCATCGGGAACAACGCTCAGATGAGGACGGACTGGCGGCATGATGGTTTCAGCCGGCTCGGGAGTGGTGTGCGGTGTGCCTCCCATTACGCCCCGAAGGTACTCATAGGACATGCTCCGCCTCCTCACTAATAGAGAGTGAAATGGTTTCCCACTGTTCTGATGTTCAGATGCCCAATTCGAACAAGTGATCGAATCTCGGTCTGCGACACCGGAACCGGCCGGCCAACCGGGAAATGACACTGATGTGATTAGACACGGGCCGGGGACCCTGGTCAAGCACTTCGGCGTAATTCCATACCATCTCGTGATCGAATTTCGGCGATTCTGTTGTCCACGAAACACGGCGTGTCGAGTACGAATTGATCACAAGTCCCTTGCGCCACATTGGTTACCAAGATTCACCCCACCCTAACGTGTCCCGCCGGGCAGGTACTGTCCTGGTGTGAAAGTCACTGTTCTGGTCGGGGGCGTCGGGGGCGCCC
Organism: Mycobacterium paragordonae; assembly: GCF_003614435.1. Classification (NCBI taxonomy): domain Bacteria; kingdom Bacillati; phylum Actinomycetota; class Actinomycetes; order Mycobacteriales; family Mycobacteriaceae; genus Mycobacterium; species Mycobacterium paragordonae. The sequence goes on along the minus strand of NZ_CP025546.1, from coordinate 1,540,648 downwards.
GCTTCCTGCTCGGAGTGCAGCGGTTGCTCGGCCTGGGCCAGTTTGCTCAGGGCGAGGATGCCGGCCACGAACTGAACGCCGTCGTCAACATCGGCGACGATGCCTGGATCCACGGCGTGCGCATCTGCCCGGACCTCGACACCTGCATGTACACCCTCGGTGGCGGCGTGGACCCGGAGCGCGGTTGGGGCCATCGGAACGAAACCTGGCATGCCAAAGAGGAACTCGCCCGCTATGGTGTGCAGCCCGACTGGTTCATGCTCGGCGACCGCGATCTGGCCACCCATCTGGTCCGCACCCAGATGCTCAACGCCGGGTATTCGCTCTCGCAGATCACCACCGCACTGTGCGACCGGTGGCAACCGGGCGCACGGTTGCTGCCGGCCAGTGACGACCGTTGCGAGACGCACGTGGTGATCACCGATCCAACCACCGCAACCCGCCGGGCAATCCACTTCCAGGAGTGGTGGGTGCGCCACCGCGCCCAGGTGCCTACCCACAGCTTCGCGTTCGTCGGCGCCGAAAAAGCCTCCGCGACAACCGAAGCGGTGACAGCCATCGCTGAAGCCGATGTCATCCTGGTCGCGCCGTCGAACCCGGTGGTCAGCGTCGGCGCCATCCTGGCCGTTCCCGGGATCCGGGGCGCGCTGCGCTCGACCCCCGCCCCCGTCGTCGGCTACTCCCCCATCATCGGCGGAAAGCCGTTGCGCGGCATGGCCGATGCGTGCCTGTCCGTGATCGGGGTGGACTCCACCGCGCAGGCGGTAGGCCGGCACTACGGCGCCCGCAGCGGGACCGGGGTACTGGACTGCTGGCTGGTGCACGAGGGCGACGCGGCCGACATCGACGGCGTGGCGGTGCGCGCCGTGCCGCTGTTGATGACCAGCCCCGAGGCGACGGCCGAGATGGTGCGGGCCGGGCTGGACCTGGCGGGGGTGACGGTGTGACCGCACTGCCGCCGGCCGGCGAGCACGGCGCCGCCGCCACCATCGAAATCCTGCCCGTCACCGGGCTTCCCGAGTTCCGTCCCGGTGACGACCTGGGCGCCGCGCTCAGCGCGGCCGCGCCGTGGTTGCGCGACGGCGACGTGGTGGTGGTGACCAGCAAGGTGGTGTCCAAGTGCGAGGGCCGGCTGGTCCCGGCACCCGAAGACGACGAGGAACGAGACCGGTTGCGCCGCAAGCTGGTCGACGACGAAGCGGTGCGGGTGCTGGCTCGCAAGGAACGAACCCTGATCACCGAGAACCGGCTGGGCCTGATCCAGGCGGCGGCCGGTGTGGACGGATCCAACGTCGGGCGAACCGAATTGGCGTTGCTGCCGCTGGACCCGGATGCCAGCGCCGCCGCGCTGCGGGCCGGGTTGCGCGAGCGGCTCGGTGTCACCGTCGCGGTGGTGATCACCGACACCATGGGCCGCGCCTGGCGCAACGGCCAGATCGACGCGGCCGTCGGCACCGCGGGTCTGGCGGTGCTGCACAACTATTCGGGTGCCGTCGACCGGCACGGCAACGAACTGGTGGTCACCGAAGTGGCGGTCGCCGACGAGATCGCGGCCGCGGCCGACCTGGTCAAGGGCAAGCTCACCGCGATGCCGGTGGCGGTGGTGCGCGGGCTCAACCCGGTCGACGACGGTTCGACGGCCCGGCAACTGGTGCGCGCGGGCACCGAGGACCTGTTCTGGCTCGGCACCGCGGAGGCGATCGAGTTGGGCCGCGGGCAGGCCCAGCTGCTGCGGCGTTCGGTGCGCCGATTCAGCGACGAGCCGGTGCCGCCGGCGGTCGTCGAATCCGCTGTCGCCGAGGCACTCACAGCACCGGCCCCGCACCACACCCGCCCGGTGCGGTTCGTCTGGTTGCAGGACCCGGTCACCCGCACGCGGCTGCTGGACCGGATGAAAGAGAAGTGGCGTGCCGACCTCACCGGCGACGGCCGCCCGGCCGACTCCGTCGAACGCCGGGTCGCCCGCGGTCAGATCCTCTACGACGCACCCGAAGTCGTCATTCCCTTCCTGGTGCCCGACGGGGCGCACAGCTATCCGGACGCGGTTCGCACCGAGGCCGAGCACACCATGTTCACCGTCGCGGTGGGCGCGGCCGTGCAGGCACTACTGGTCGCGCTGGCGGTGCGCGGCGTGGGCAGTTGCTGGATCGGCTCGACGATCTTCGCCGCCGATCTCGTCCGCGAAGAGCTGGCGCTACCCGCCGAATGGGAGCCACTGGGTGCCGTCGCGATCGGCTACGCCGCCGAGCCGGCGGGCCCGCGTGAGCCGGTGCCGGCCGCGGAGCTGTTGATCCGCAAATGAAAACCTTCGCGGGCAAGGCGGCCGTGACGGCCGACAAGATTCGCGGCGGCTACTACACGCCGGCGCCGATCGCCCGCTTCCTGGCCGGCTGGGTCACCCAGGCCGGGCCGCGGGTGCTGGAGCCGTCCTGCGGTGACGGACAGATCCTGCGGGAGCTCGCCGCCCTCAGCGACCAGGCACGCGGCGTGGAACTGGTTGCCGCGGAAGCGGCGAAGGCACGCATGTTCGCGCCGGTCGACACCGCGGACCTGTTCTGCTGGTCGGGCGGGCGCGACTGGGACGGTGTCGCGGGCAACCCGCCCTACATCCGGTTCGGACACTGGACCGCGCAGCAGCGTGAGCCGGCATTGACCGCCCTGCACCGAGAGGGGTTGCGCCCCAACCGGTTGACCAATGCCTGGGTGCCGTTCGTCGTGGCGAGCACCACGCTGGTGCGCGAAGGCGGCCGGGTGGGTCTGGTGCTGCCCGCAGAGCTGCTTCAGGTCGGATATGCGGCACAGCTGCGCGACTTCCTGGTGAGCCGCTACCGCGAGATCACGCTGGTGAGCTTCGGGCGCCTGGTGTTCGACGGTGTGCTGCAGGAGGTCGTGTTGTTCTGCGGCGTCGTCGGTTCCGGACCGGCCCGCGTCCGCACCGTGCAACTCGACGACGCCGACGGGCTGGCTGCAATGGAAGAGGCCGATCTGGACGTCCCGTCGGCCCCGGCGCTACTGCACGAGCGGGAGAAGTGGACCACCTACTTCCTCGACCCGGCGCAGATAAGCACGCTGCGGGCCCTCAAGGAGTCCGGCGTCCTGACCCGGCTGGGCCGCGTCGCCGAGGTGGACGTCGGCATCGTGACGGGCCGCAACAGCTTCTTCACCTTCACCGACGCGCAGGCGCACGAACTGGGACTCGTGCCGCACTGCGTGCCGCTGGTCTCGCGCAGCGCTCAGCTGTCCGGCCTGGTTTACGACAACGATTGCCGCACAAGTGATCTGGCGGGCAGTCAGCGTACCTGGCTGTTGCATGCGCCGGCGCAGCCGCAGGACGGCGCGCTGCTCGCGCACATCGCGGCCGGCGAGGCGGCCGGCGTGCACCGGGGCTACAAGTGCTCGCTGCGCAAGCCGTGGTGGATCACGCCGTCGCTGTGGGTTCCAGATCTGTTCATGCTGCGCCAAATTCACCTGGCACCGCGGCTGACGGTCAACGCCGCGGGAGCCACCAGCACCGACACCGTGCACCGGGTGCGGGTCGCGGACGGCACCGAACCCCGCGCGCTGGCCGCGGTGTTCCACAACAGCGCGACGTTCGCGTTCGCCGAAATCATGGGCCGCAGTTACGGCGGCGGCATTCTGGAGCTCGAACCCGCCGAGGCCGAGTTGCTGCCCCTCCCGCCGCCGGCGTGCGCCGACGCCGACCTGGCCGGCGACGTCGATCTGCTGTTGCGGGCCAACGAAATCGAGAAGGCGCTGGACCTGGTGGACCGACGGGTGCTGATCGAGCAGCTCGGCGTCTCGCCGGAAGTGGTGGCGCGATGCCGCGCGGCATGGCTGGCGCTGCGCCATCGCCGGACGGGCAGGCGGACCAGGAGGGGGTCGCGATGAGCGTGCGGGAATCGGTCATCGCGCTGCTCAACGACTGGCAGGCGCCCAACCCGGCCCAGGATTCGTTGGCCGAGGCGGTGCTGGGATTCGTGCTGGCCCGCGACGACGCCTGCCTGCGCGAGTGCGAACCCGGTCACGTCACCGCGTCCACCCTGGTGCTCGACCACACCGGCACGCGCGTGCTGCTCACCCTGCACCCCCGGCTGGGCCGCTGGGTGCAATTGGGCGGGCACTGCGAGGACGACGAAGACATCCTGGCCGCCGCACTGCGGGAAGCGACCGAGGAGTCCGGCGTCGCGAGTCTGCGGCTGCGCCCGGAACTGGTTGCGGTGCATGTGCATCCGGTTACCTGCTCGCTGGGCGTCCCGACGCGGCACCTGGATCTGCAGTTCATGGCGCACGCACCGGCCGGGGCCCGAATCGTGCTCAGCGACGAGTCCGACGACTTGCGGTGGTGGCCGGCCGACGAGTTGCCGTCCGGCACCGACCACGCGCTGGAGTATCTGGTGCGACAGGCGTTGCGCCGGGCTCAGACGTCCGAGGAGTAGCGGATCCCGCCGTCGGGAATCGAGACGCCCGGCCACACCCGGGCGCCGCGCAGCAGCTCGCAGCGCGCGCCGATGTCCGCGCCGTCGCCGATCACCCCGTCGCGGATCAGCGCCCGCGGACCGATGCGGGCGCCGAAGCCGATGATCGAACGCTCGATCACGCTGCCGGCCTCCACCTTCACGCCGTCGAAGATGACCGCGCCGTCCAGCCGCACGCCGGGACCGATCTCGGCCCCGCGCCCCACCACCGTGCCGCCGATGAGTAGCGCACCGGGAGCCACGGCGGCGCCGTCGTGCACCAGGCTCTCGCCGCGCTGGCCGTGCAGCGCCGGCGACGGGGCGATGCCGCGCACCAGGTCCGCCGACCCGCGCACGAAGTCGTCGGGGGTGCCCATGTCGCGCCAGTAGGTGGCGTCGACGTAGCCGCACACCTTCACGTCCGGGTCCGACAGCAGCGCCGGGAACACCTCGCGCTCCACCGACACCTCCCGGCCGCGGGGAATCCGGTCGATGATGCGGCGCTGGAAGACGTAGCAGCCGGCGTTGATCTGGTCGGTCGGCGGATCCTGCGTCTTTTCCAGGAACGCGGTGACCCGTCCGTCGCTGTCGGTCGGCACGCACCCGAAGGCCCTGGGATCGCTCACCCGCACCAGATGCAGCGTCACGTCGGCGTGGTGGTCGGAGTGAAAGGCCAGCAACTCACCCAGATCGGTGCCGGAAAGCACGTCGCCGTTGAAAACCATCACGGTGTCGTGGCGCAGCTTCTCGGCGACATTGGCGATGCCGCCGCCGGTGCCCAGCGGCTTCTCCTCGGTCACGTAGTCGATCTGCAACCCGAGCTTGGACCCGTCGCCGAACTCCGCCTCGAACACCTCGGCCCGGTAGGAGGTGCCCAGCACCACGTGCTCGATGCCGGCCGCGGCGATCCGCGACAACAGGTGGGTCAGGAACGGCAGGCCGGCCGTCGGCAGCATCGGCTTTGGCGCCGACAGCGTCAGCGGCCGCAGCCGGGTGCCCTTGCCGCCGACCAGGATCACCGCGTCTACGTCATGGGTTGCCACTTCAGCGCCGCCCTTCTGCCAGTTCTTGCCGCGCCGACCGGCGGGACCGGCGCACCGCGTTGCGCACCATCACCCGCGACCGCACCGCCAGCGATCCGCGCAGCGTCCAGCGCAGCGGGGCCCGCCACCACCCGGTGTTCCGGTCGGCCAGAAAGAGATAGGTACTGCGATGGTGAGCGGCCAGGTGGCGGCCCGGGTCGCGTCCGGTCGAGTGACCCTTGTGGTGCAGCACTTCGGCCGACGGCACGTAGATGGAGAGCCAACCGGCCTTCCCGAGCCGGTCGCCGAGGTCGACGTCTTCCATGTACATGAAGTAGCGCTCGTCGAAGCCGCCGATCTGGTCGAACGCCGACCGCCGCACCAGCAGACATGACCCGGACAGCCAGCCCACCGGCCGCTCGCTGGGGTCGAGGTGTTCCTGGCGGTAGGCCCGCGTCCACCGGTTGCGCGGCCACACCGGCCCGAGCACGGCGTGCATGCCGCCGCGGATCAGGCTGGGCAGGTGGCGCGCCGAGGGGTACACCGACCCGTCCGGGTCCCGGATCAGCGGGCCGAGCGCGCCGGCGCGCGGCCAGCGGGCGGCCGCCTCCAGCAGCGCGTCGATGCTGCCCGGGCCCCACTGCACGTCCGGATTGGCGACGATCACCCACTCGTCATCCCATTCGCCGTCGGTCAGCTTGGCGACGGTGCGATTGACCGCGGTCCCGTATCCGAGATTGGCGCCGGTGGGCATCAGGCGCACGTTCGGGTAGCGCTCGACGGCGGCTTCCGGTGTTCCGTCGGTGGAGCCGTTGTCGGCCAGGAGCACGCCCACCGGCCGGTCGGTGGCCAGCGACAACGACGCCAGAAACCGCTCCAGGTGCGGGCCCGGCGAGTAGGTCACCGCGACGACCGGCAGAACGTCAGTCACGCGTAGAGGGTAACGGTCGGTCGGCGGCGGCCGTCAGCGCAGCTTTGAGGGCAGCGCGCCACGGCCGCAGCGGGGTCAGGCCCGCGGCAGCCCACGACCGGCCGGACAACGCGGAGTACGACGGGCGCGCCGCGGGCCGCGGAAACTCGTCGCTGGTGCACGGTGTCACCCGCTGCGGGTCCGCGCCGGATTCCTCGAACACCGCGCGGGCCTGCTCGAAACGCGACACCACACCCTCGTTGGCGGCGTGCAGCACGCGTCCCCGCACCGGGCTGTCGGCCAGCTCGAGCAGGGCGGCGGCCAGGTCGCCGGCGTAGGTGGGCGTGCCGGTCTGGTCGTCGACGACCTTGATTGATCCGTCTTTCGCCGCCAACCGCTGCATGACGGCGACGAAATCGCTTCTGTCGAGCCCGCCGGTGTACACCCATGCGGTGCGCACGACGACAGCCTCCGGCAGCGCGGCCAGCACGGCCTGCTCCCCGGCAAGCTTGCTCGCCGCGTAGACCCCCTGCGGGCCGGTGGGGTCGTCGGGTTCGTAGGGACGCGGGTCCGAGCCGCCGAAATCGCCGTTGAAGACGTAGTCAGTGGAAACGTGGATCAGCGAGGCTCCGACGCGGGCGCACGCACGGGCGAGGTTTTCCGGGCCGGTGGCGTTGACGGCGTAGGCGCGGGCCTCGTCGGTCTCGGCGCCGTCGACGTCGGTGTAGGCCGCGCAGTTGATGACGACATCGCCAGGCTGAATGATCTCGTCGGCCAGCGCCGGATCGGTGATGTCCCACTCCCCCGACGTCCTGGCCAGCACGTCTCGACCCTCGCGGGTGGCCTGAGCCGCCACCAGGGTGCCCAGCTGCCCCCCGGCACCGGTAATAACAAGCCTGTCCGACATGTGTTCGAGTCTGGCACGCCGAGCCCGGCTACCCGGAAAGCGGCTGTTGCACAAGTAGCCTACAGTGATGCCTGCGCAAAGTGTGGCTCGTGTGACTCGTGTGGTCTCTACCGCCCTGGCTCTGGTGGTCGTGATCGGCACCGGGGTGGCCTGGAGCAACGTCCGCTCCTTCGAGGACGGCATTTTCCACATGTCGTCGGCCGCTCTGGGCCACGGCGCCGACGACGGCGCGATCGACATTCTGCTGGTCGGCCTCGACAGCCGCACGGACGCGCACGGCAACCCGTTGACTGCCGAGGAACTGGCCACGCTGCGGGCCGGGGACGAGGAAGCCACCAACACCGACACGATCATCCTGGTCCGGATCCCCAATAACGGGAAGTCGGCGACCGCGATCTCGATCCCCCGCGACTCCTACGTTCAGGCGCCCGGACTTGGCAAGACCAAGATCAACGGCGTCTACGGCCAGACCCGCGAGATCAAGCGCACCAGCCTGGTGCAGGCCGGCGCCTCGCCCGCCGAAGCCGCCACCGCAGGCACCCAGGCCGGCCGCGAGGCGCTGATCAAAACCGTGGCCGACCTCACCGGCGTCACCGTCGACCACTACGCCGAAATCGGCCTGCTCGGCTTCGCCCTGATCGCCGACGCGCTCGGCGGCGTCGAGGTCTGCCTCAAAGACGCCGTCTACGAACCACTTTCGGGTGCCGACTTTCCGGCCGGCCAGCAGCGGCTGAACGGCCCGCAGGCCCTGAGCTTCGTCCGCCAGCGCCACGAGCTGCCGCGCGGCGACCTGGACCGGGTGGTACGCCAGCAGGTCGTCATGGCGTCGCTGGCTCACCGGGTGATCTCCGGCAAGACGCTGTCCTCCCCCGCCACCCTGAAGCGGCTGGAGGCGGCGGTACAGCGCTCGGTGGTGATCTCGGAGGGCTGGAACATCATGGACTTCGTCCAGCAGGTGTCGAAGCTGACCGGCGGCAACGTCGCGTTCGCCACCATCCCGGTGCTGGACGGCGCCGGCTGGAGCGACGACGGCATGCAGAGCGTGGTGCGGGTGGACGCGCACGCGGTGCAGGAATGGGTCGGCGGCCTGCTGCACGAACAGGACCAGGGCAAGACCGAGGAACTCGCCTACACACCCGGCAAGACCACCGCCAACGTGATGAACGACACCGACATCAACGGCCTGGCTTCCGCGGTGCTCGACGTGCTCAGCGCCAAGGGATTCGCCGCCGGTTCGGCCGGCAACAACGAGGGCGGCCACGTCAAGAACAGCCAGGTGCGGGCGGCCAAGACCGACGACCTGGGCGCCCAGGAGATCGCCCGGCAGCTCGGCGGACTCCCGATCGTCACCGACTCCTCGATCCCGGCCGGGCAGGTGCGGGTGGTGCTGGCCAATGACTACACGGGACCGGGCTCCGGCCTCGACGGTTCGACGCCGACGCCCGCGCGCGCATCGACCGTCGGGTCGGTCAACAGCAGCAACGTGCCGGCGCCGTCACCGATTCTCACCGCGGGGTCGGAGAAGCCGGAGTGCATCAACTGAACCCCACGCTGTCCGGGGCCATCCTGGACCCGTTACTGCGCGCCGACCCGGTCGGCCCGCGCATCACCTATTACGACGACTCCACGGGCGAGCGCATCGAGCTGTCGGCCGTGACACTGGCCAACTGGGCCGCCAAGACCGCCAACCTGTTGCGCGACGAGCTGGGCGCCGGGCCGGGCAGCAGGGTCGCGGTGTTGTTGCCGGCGCACTGGCAGACGGCGGCGGTGCTGTTCGGGGTGTGGTGGATCGGCGCCGAGGCGGTGCTGGACGGCGCCCCGGAAGGCTCCGCGGATGTCGCGTTGTGCACCCTCGATCGGCTCGACGAGGCGGATGGCCTTGTGGCGGGCGGTGAGGTTGCGGTGTTGTCGCTGGACCCGTTCGGCCGGCCCGTCCCCGACCTGCCGATCGGCGTCACCGACTACGCCACCGCGGTGCGGGTGCACGGCGACCAGATCGTTCCCGAACCCGAGCCGGGACCGGCGCTGGCCGGCCAATCGGTAGGTCAACTGGTGGCGGCGTGCGTGCAGTCGGCGGCGATGCAGGGCCTGACGCCGGGCGACCGGGTGCTGTCCACCGCTACGTGGGAGCGGCCGGAGCAGCTGGTGGACGGGCTGTTGGCGGTGTTGTCGGTCGGCGGATCGCTGGTGCAGGTGGCCAACCCGGATCCCGCGGCGCTGCAGCGACGGGTCGAGATGGAGAAAGTCACCCGGGTTCTTTAGCTCGGCCCCGCCCGGCCCGTTGAGACTGCGAGATTGGCGGGAGAGTGCGAGAAGGGCCCGCCATAGCCGCAGACTCAACGACGCAGGCCGCATCCCAGCCAAGCGCTCCCCGTTGAGACTGCGCATTGGGCGGGAAAGTGCGAGAAGAGCCCGCCATAGCCGCAGACTAAATGCCCCGAAGTGCACCCCAACCCGCAGCGATACATGTTGATATCGCTATATTTGGATGTTAACGTCGGTCTGAACACCACGCGGCGGGAAGGATTCAGAAAGATGGCGGTGCAGGTGCTTTTGGCTAAGGCGGCTTCGACGGTGATCACCGGCTTGGCCGGGGTTACCGCGTACGAGGTGCTGAAGAAGGCCGCCAAGAAGGCGCCCCTGCACGAAACCGCGGTCAAGGGTGCCGAACTGGGCCTGCGCAGCACCCGCAAAGCCGAGGAGGCCGCTGAGTCGGCCCGGCTCAAGATCGCCGACGTGATGGCCGAGGCGCGCGAACGCATCGGCGAGGAGGCGCCGACGCCGGCCGTCGGCGACGCCCACAACCACGACCACTGATCCGGTGGCCCTCGCGCTGGTTTCCGACATCGCGCCGGCGGAAGACCCTGCGCTGCAGGTGATCTCGGACGCAGCCGGACGCATGCGGGTGCGGGTCGACTGGGTTCGCGCCAATGTGCGACGCGCCGTCGCCGTCGAGGATGCCGTCGCCAAATGCGAAGGCGTGCGCGTCGCGCACGCCTATCCCCGCACCGGTTCGGTAGTCGTCTGGTACTCCCCCAGGCGCTGCGACCGCGCCGCCGTGCTGGAGGCGATCAGCGGCGCGGCACACGTCGCCGCCGACCTGATCCCCACACGCTCCCCCCATTCCGAAGAGATCCGCAACACCGACGTGCTGCGCATGGTCATCGGCGGCGCGGCGCTGGCCCTACTCGGGGTGCGCCGCTACGTCTTCGCGCGGCCGCCGCTGCTCGGGCCGAGTGGCCGGATGGTCGCCACCGGCGTCACCGTGTTCACCGGCTATCCCTTCCTGCGCGGCGCGCTGCGCTCGGTGGGTTCGGGCAAGCTCGGCACCGACGCCCTGGTCTCGGCGGCCACGCTGGCCAGCCTGATCCTGCGCGAGAACGTCGTCGCCCTGACCGTGCTGTGGCTGCTCAACATCGGCGAATACCTGCAGGACCTGACACTGCGCCGGACCCGGCGGGCCATCTCGGAGTTGTTGCGCGGCAACCAGGACACCGCCTGGGTGCGGCTGCCGGACGGCCCGGAGGTTCAGGTCCCGATCGACACCCTGCAAATCGGCGACGAGGTGGTGGTGCACGACCATGTCGCGATCCCGGTCGACGGCGAGGTGGTCGAGGGCGAGGCCGTGGTCAACCAGTCCGCGATCACCGGCGAGAACCTCCCGGTCAGCGTGACCGCCGGGGCACACGTACACGCCGGTTCGGTGGTGGTACGCGGGCGCCTGGTGGTGCGCGCCGA